>NZ_CP155619.1:4680372-4992397 GCF_039697315.1 Pseudomonas abietaniphila
AGGATGATGTCGGCCGAGCGCGCGCTGTTGCGGTACTGCGGGGTATCGAGGCCGTGTTTGTGGCCGGCGTCATCAATGTTCATCGGATGGATGAACAGGAAGTTCGGTTGATGCGCCGTTCGCAGATGCTCGGCATCGTCGAACAGGTGGGAATCGGGGTAGTGATCGACGTAGTAGAAATGACCGTGCTGGATCGGCAGGTCAGCGTCGTCGGTGTGGCGGTCGCGGCTGGCGATGAACGGGCTGCGGTTGTACAGCTCGCTGACCCAGTGATACGCGGCGGCGGCCGTGGTCAGACCCGATGCGGCGGCGTAATGAAACACGCTGCGCTGGTTGGACAGGCGTGAAACGTGGTTGTGCACGATGCCGCTGTCGATGGGCGCGACACCCGTCAGAATGCATTCGTACAATGGTCGGGAAAGCGCCGGCAGTTCGCATTCGAGCTTGTACAGCGCGGCGCGACCTGCGTTTCGATACGCCAGCAAATGCCCCATTGCATGCTGCGCCACGCTGTAACTCAGGCCGTCCAGCAGGATCAGAATGACGTTGTGTTTCATGGCCTCTCCGGGGGGCTTCGGTGGTGCGGGACGGACGCAGATCCCTGTGGGAGTGAGCTTGCTCACGAATGCTGAGTCTCAGCCGCCGGATAGGGGGGCGGATGTACCCACGTCTTCGTGAGCAAGCTCACTCCCACAGAGAAAATGTTGCATCAGAGAGTGGCGCTCCCTCCTTGAAGCGCCTACCCGGATTACTGCATTTCTACAATGACCTGCTCGTTCCACTGCTGAGGCAAGGCTTTCGAGGTTTTTTCCCAGGCCGCGGCGTCTTTGATCGGCGTCACGTTCTTGTACTGCTCGTTAGGCAGCAGCTTGGCTTGCACTTCCGGTGGCAGCTTCAGGTGATCGGCACGGATCGGACGGGCGTTGCCGTTGGCCAGGTTGATCTGACCGGCGTCGCTGAAGATGTACTCGCGCGCCAGCTTGGCCGCGTTCGGGTGTTTGGCGTATTTGTTGATGATGGTGGTGTAGCCCGAGATCACCGAGCCGTCAGACGGGATCAGCACGACGTAATCGTCCGGGTTGGCCATCTTGGCTTTGTAGCTCAGGCCGTTGAAGTCCCATACCACGCCGACTTCCACTTCGCCTTTTTCCATGGTCTGGATGGTCGGGTTGTTGATGCCCAGACGCTTCTGCTTGGCCAGTTCGGTGAACAGTTGCAGGCCTGGGGCGATATTGGTTTCGTCACCTTTCATCGCAATCGCTGCCGCCAGCACACCGTTGGCCGCTTGAGCCGCGGTGCTCACATCGCCGATGGTGACTTTGTATTTACCGGTCTTCAGGTCAGCCCAGGACTTCGGCACGTCGGAGCCGTGCAGCAGCTTCTTGTTGACGATGAAGGCGATGGTGCCGGTGTAGGCCAGTGCCCAGTGACCGTCCTTGTCTTTCGCCCAGTCCGGAACCTGATCCCAGGTGGTCGGCTTGTAAGGCTGGGTCACACCCTTGGCTACGGCGATGGGGCCGAAAGCGGCGCCCACGTCGCCGATATCGGCGCTGGCGTTGTCTTTTTCCGCATCGAACTTGGCCACTTCCTGTGCCGAACTCATGTCGGTGTCCATGTGCACCAGGCCGTACTTGGCCGTCAGGTCGGTCCAGGTGCCTTTCCAGTTCGCCCAGTCATCGGGCATGCCCACGCTGTTGACCGCGCCTTCGGTTTTCGCGGCGGCTTCCAGATCTTTGACGGAGTCGGCGGCCATGGCCGAGGTGCTCAGCGCGATGGCCGAACCCAGGAGTGATGCCAGCAAAAGGTGTTTCATTCGAAGCTCCTTTGGTGCACTTCTCGACGTTTTATAAGAAAGGGTCGGTGAAATGCTCGTTGCGGGTTGGGATGTCTGGTGCGTTGGTCTAGGTCAGCAATACCTGAGCCAAGTTAGGCCACTCTCATGACACTTTCGTGTCTGGACCGACTTTTGCTGGGGTTAACACGAGCAGGCGGTATGGCTGTGGGGTAAGCGTAGACCATGGCCAACTCACTGATATAAAAAGCCTAATTTCTTTTTATTGTCTGATTTTTCAAGCGGATCGCGCTGGCTTGTCACGTAACAGTCATCTACGCTGCCTAGGCTCTAGAGCACTGAAACGGGCCATCATGCTGTCGATCCTGCCCCCCTTTAGCGCTGGTCTAGTCCAGATAGGTAACGCAATGCGCCAGGATGTGCCTCGAGCGGTGACGACCATCTGCAATGCCCTGCAGGAGCAGATCGAGCATGGTTTGTTGCTGCCCGGTAGCAAATTGCCTGCTGAACGCAAGCTTAGTGAAGTATTCGATACCACGCGCATAACCTTGCGCGAGGCGCTGGTGCAGCTGGAGGCTCAAGGGCTGATCTATCGCGAAGAGCGCCGGGGCTGGTTCATCTCGCCCCCTCGGCTGGCCTATGACTTGATGCGTCGCAGCCACTTCCACGCGATGGTGCAGGCGCAAGGCCGCGTGCCGGCGACGCAGGTGATTTCCGCGCGACTGCAACCGGCATCGGCGGCGATCTGTAATTTGCTTCAGCTCCCGGCATTGTCCAGCGTGATCCAGATCTGCCGTGCGCGGCGCATCGACGAGCGATTGGTGCTGTACGTCGAGCATTACCTGAACCCCGAGTACTTCCCGCAGGTCCTGGATTTCGACCTCAATCAGTCACTGACCGAGCTGTACGCCAGTCACTACGGCATTCGTTACGGCCAGGTGCGTTTCGAAATGGTGCCCACCGCACTGCCGATGGACGCGGCGGCGGCATTGAAAGTCTCGATCGGCAGCCCCGGTTTGCGCATTGCCAGGGTCAACCACGATCAGCGCGGCCGCCTGATCGATTGCGACCTGGAGTACTGGCGGCATGATGCGATTCATGTGAGTGCGGTGGTTGCGGACGTCTGAGACGTGTCCCAGGGGACTGAGCATCCGTCGCGCGCTCGCTGCAGTCTTTGTAGGAGACGTCCGAGGTTACGACGGCAGCGAATGCGGTGGGTCAGCCACGGGTGATGTCAGAGGCGGGTACAACCGTGAACCTGAGTGACGCCGCAATCCCTGTAGGGGACGTCCGAGGTTACGAGGGTATGGGCCGCATTTCGGACGAATGCGGTGGGTCAGCAAAAAATTCTTATCAGAGAAATCCCGTTCGCTGCCCTCGTAACCTCGGACGTCTCCTACAAGACGCCTTGCACGGCTGCGGTCACAGATCACGCACACCAAAACCGAGTGACTGAACGTCGTCCGAATGTACATCCGTGTACATCAAAAGACCATGCGCGTACAGTTGCTCCACTCGTTTTCAAAAGGCGACACACCTATGTCGGAATCAGGTAAGAGCCGGGGCAAAACCCAGGACTCTGGATGGCGGGGCTCTGCCGAGGGCTGGCTGGAAGCCGCCTACGATGCCTTGAAGGAGTCCGGCGTGGATGCCGTGCGCGTTATGCCGCTGGCCAAGCGGCTGAACCTGTCGCGCACCAGTTTCTACTGGTTCTTTCAGGACCGTGAGCAATTGTTGGCCGCCTTGCTGGCGCGCTGGAAAGACAAGAACACCGGCGGCATGGTCAAGCAGTCCGAAAGCTATGCGGAAAACATCACCGAGGCGATCCTCAACGTATTCGAGTGCTGGCTGAACCCGGAAGTCTTCGATTCCCAGTTCGAGTTCGCGGTGCGCAGCTGGGCGTTGCAGTCGGAAGAGGTCACCCAGGAAATCGTTGCGGCGGACGACGCGCGTATCAGCGCCCTGACGGCGATGTTCAGGCGTTTCGGCTACGAGCAGGACGGCGCTGACACCCGTGCTCGAACGATCTATCTGACGCAGATCGGCTACATCTCGATGAAGACCACCGAAGACATTACCGAGCGCTTCCGACGCATCCCGCACTACGTCGCGATCTTCACCGGCAAGGCGCCCCGCAAGCGTGAGCTGGACCGCTTTTACGGCAAGTTCGGCTATGCCGAAAAAGAACCGGGCGAGTTCGTTCCGCTGGCGGATACCTTCGAGGAGACAACCGGTGCGAGCTGAGACGGTAGGCATCATCGGCGGGACGGGCTGGCTGGGTGGGGCGCTTGCGCAGGCGTTGCTGGAGACGGCCTTTGTCGGTAATGGCAGCCTGTTTCTGTCTAACCGGTCCGGCAGCCATCCGCTGGCGGACGCGGGGGCGCAGTTGATGACTGACAATCAGGCGCTGGTGGACGCCAGCGACACCGTCATCCTCTCGGTGCGTCCCGAGCAGTTCAGCGCATTGAGTGTCGACGCTTCGGGCAAACGGGTGATTTCGCTGATGGCAGGTATCACGTCAAAGGCGATCAGCGCCGCGACGGGTGCCTCCACTGTCGTGCGGGCGATGCCCAATGCAGCGGTGGACATCCGGCAGTCGTTTACGCCGTGGCATTGCGCGAGTGAATTGTCGGCGTCCGATGTCGATTACGTGCAAGGTCTGTTGATGTGTGTCGGTAAGGCGAGTCGGGTGCCATCAGAAGACTGCATCGACTATCTGAGTGCGCTGTCAGGCACTGGCCCGGCTTTTCCCGCCCTGTTGATGACGGCCCTCACTCATCAGGCCATTGCAGCGGGCATTCCAGAGGAGGTCGCCCGAGACGCGGCGCAAGGCGTGGTGCTCAACGCCAGCCAGTTGCTGGGGACGGCCGAACCGCAGGCGCTTATTGATTCACTGGTGGCGTACCAGGGTGTGACGGCGGCGGCGTTGCAGAGCCTGATGAGCGCGGGTTTCGAAGGATTGATTGGCGATGCTGTGCAGGCAGGGGCTGAAGTCGCGCGCAGAGGGATGTAGGCGCGGAGCGTGGATCGATCCTCAGATCCGGATGGGAATAACATCCTGTGGGAGCGAATTCATTCGCGAAAATCGTCCAGAAGACAAAAATCCATCACCCGTGCCGACCCATCGCGAATGAATTCGCCATCACAGGAGTCGAGTGGAGTCGTCCCGTCGCGCCTCGGTGCCAGGCGCGACGGACACAGCCTACAAATCCTTCACCAACCGCAGCGCATCATAAATGGCCGCGTGGGTATTGCGCGCGGCCACCGCGTCCCCGATGCGGAACAGCTGGAAACGCCCGGCCGGGTTGGTCACCAGGTTCTGCACCTTCCCCGCAATCAAGTCATGCTGTTCGACGGCACCGCCGTTGCTGGAATGCGGGCGCAGGTCGAAATACAGGTCATCCAGCGGCAGCGTGCCGTGGTTGATCACCACTTGGTCGACCACACGTTCCTTATTGACCTTGCCGTAATCACTGCCGAAGACCGCTACCAGCTTGCCGTCACGCCTGAGTACCGACTCCACTCGATAGGTCACGGTGAACACCACGTCCAGATCCTGCAGGCTGCGCATGTACGGCACTAGGTTCATCGCCATCACTTCCGGCGAGAAGGCGCGGTCCGGGGTGACGATCTCCAGCCGTGCACCACTCTGCGCGATCACTTCGGCGGCTTGCAGCGCGGCGTGATCACCTGCGTCGTCGAAGATGAGCACGTTCTTGCCCGGTTTGACGTCCCCGGAAATGATGTCCCAGGCTGAGACCACCAGGTCGTTGCCTGCCTTCAGGACTTCCGTGTCCGGCAATCCGCCCGTGGCAACGATGACCACGTCCGGTTCCAGATCCTGCACCGTTTGCGCTTCCGCCCACGTGTTGAACTGAAACTTCACGCCCATCCGTTCGCACTGTGCCATGCGCCAGTCGATGATGCTGATCATCTCGCGGCGACGCTCGCTCAACGACGTGAGACGGATCTGCCCGCCGGGCTGGGCCGCAGCCTCCAGCACCGTGACGTCATGCCCGCGCTCGGCCGCAACGCGCGCCGCTTCGAGTCCGCCAGGGCCTGCGCCGATCACCACGACCTTGCGTTGCGTCGCGGCCTTGGGAATGTCGTGCGGCATGGTGGTTTCACGCCCGGTCGCCGGGTTGTGGATGCAATAGGCCGCGCCGCCCTGATAAATCCGGTCCAGGCAGTAGTTCGCGCCGACACACGGGCGTATGTCCTCTTCGCGTTTTTCGATGATCTTGCGCACGATGTGCGGGTCGGTCATGTGCGCGCGGGTCATGCCGACCATGTCGACCTTGCCCGACGCAATGGCGTGGCGAGCCGTCGCCACGTCGGGAATCTTGGCGGCGTGGAAGGTCGGGAAGCCCGTTGCGGCGCGGATTTCCCCGGCAAAGTCCAGGTGAGGCGAGTTACGCATGCCCTGGATCGGGATCACGTCCGTCAGGCCGGCATCGGTGTCGATGTGCCCTTTGACGACGTTGAGAAAGTCCACCAGCCCGCTGTCCTTGAGCTTGTGGGAGATGGCGATGCCTTCCTCGGCGCCGAACCCGCCCGGCAAGTCTTCATCGCCGGTGTAGCGCACGCCGAGCAGGAAGTCCTCGCCGCACTGTTTGCGAATTCCGCGCAGGATGTCGAAGGTGAAGCGCAGGCGGTTGTCCAGCGAGCCGCCGTATTCGCCTTGAAGGTCGTTGGTCAGCGGCGACCAGAACTGGTCCATCAAATGGCCATAAGCCTGAAGCTCCAAGCCGTCCATGCCCGCGGCTTTCATGCGCTCTGCAGCGTCGACGTAGTCCTTGATGATGCGCTGGATGTCCCATTCCTCCAGCTTTTTCGGGAACGACCGGTGGGAGGCTTCGCGCCGATGCGAAGGCGACACCACGGGTAACCAGTCAGCCTTGTCCCAGCGTGTCCGACGCCCCAGGTGCGTCAGCTGAATCATCACGGCCGCGCCGTGCTCATGGCATTCGTCGGTCAGGTCCTTCAGCCAGCCCACCACTTCATCCTTGTACGCCAGCACGTTGTTGAACACCGGCGGACTGTCACGGGACACGGCAGCGGAACCTGCAGTCATGGTCAGTGCAACACCGGCTTTGGCGCGCTCTACGTGATAGGCCCGGTACAAGTCTTTCGGCATGCCATCGACCGGATAAGCCGGCTCGTGGGAAGTGGTGATGATGCGATTTCTGAGGGTGAGATTCTTGATCGTGTAGGGCTGCAGCAGCGGATCGCTGGACATCGTGGGGCGCTCCTGTCGGGGAACATCAGGCATGGTTTGACGCAAAATTAGGTGGAATGTACATAGGTGTCAAGCATGGGTGACGCATGTGTACATTTTGCTTGCACCCACACTGGCTGTGTGGCTACTATCGGCCGAACAGCTGGCCGAGACTGGCGATTCGACACTTTCACTGCCGCACCCAGTAACACCCATACACGACAGGGGACATGCACGATGGATGCTTATTCGCCGTATAAGAAAAAACGTATTGGTTGGTTAGCAGGGATTGCCTTGACGACTGTGAGCCTGATCAGCCACGCCGCGGATCAACCGCCCGTGCGCATCGGATGGGTGAACTGGTCGGACACGGAAATCACGGTGAAGCTGGCCAATCTGGTGTTGGAAGATCAGTTGAAACAGCCGGTCAAGCTGGTGATGGCCGACATCGGTATTCAGTTCCAGGCCATGGCCAACGGTAATATCGATCTCATCCCGATGGTCTGGTTGCCGGGCACGCACAAGGCCTTCTACGACAAGTACAAAGACAAACTCGAAGACCTGGGCGTGCTGTATGAAGGTCGCATCGGCATGGCGGTGCCGGACATCGTGCCTGCCAGCGAAGTGTCGAGCCTCGCTGATTTGAACAAACCGGGCATATCGGAGAAATTCGACGGCAAGATCCTGACGTCGGAGGTGGGCAACGGGCAGTACAAACTGACCGAGAAAGTCCTCAACGATAAGAAGATCGTCGGTTACAAAATGGTCGCGTCTTCGGAAAGCGGCATGCTCAGCGAGCTGGACCGCAACCTCAAACGCGGGAAGTGGTCACTGGTCAACGCCTGGAGCCCGCACTGGATGTTCGCCAAATACCCGCTGCGTTACCTGGATGACCCGGAGCACCTGTTCGGCGGCACGGAGCAGATTCATGTCGTCGCCCGCAAAGGGTTCAGCGAGCAGTACCCGAAAGTGGCGCAGTTCTTCACCCATTTCTCGATCCCACAGGCTGACCTGCAATCGATGATGTCCGAAGCGCGTGAGCAAGGCAGCTCACCTGAAAAAGTTGTCGCTGCATACTACGCCGCGAACAAACAGCGTTTTGCGGCGATGGTTGAAGGGAACAAGACGGCGGCAATCGCCCCGTAACGTTGTCTGCAGAGATCGGGTTGCCGTGCCTCTGATGGGATGGCAACAACACCACTGTGGGAGCGAGCGTGCTCACGAAGACGCCGGTATGGCCGTGCAGCTGCGTTGGCCCGGCTGACGTCTTCGCGAGCAAGCTCGCTCCCACAGGTGATGTGATCGATCAGTGGGCGGATGCATCATCCTTCTTCCCGCGCAGCTCACTCACGCTGCCGCCGCTGGTGCTGACCTGCACATTCAGACGCGGTGTCGCCAAGTCCATCCCGGCCTCATCCAGATAACGTTTGAGCGACAGGTTGAACGCACGTGACACTTCCCATTGCTTGATCGGCGCCGTCTTGAAGCGCGCTCGCAGGATGGCGTTGCCCGACTCGAAACTTTCGACACCCTGAATTTCCAGCGGCGACCAGATGTTGCGGCGTTGCAGCGGATCGGTGCGCATCTTCTGGCCGACATCACGAATCATCTTCAGCGCGTCGTCGATGTTCATGTTCGACGGAATCGCGATGCGGAAAATCGCGTAGCCGAACTCCCGCGAATAGTTCTGGATGCTCTTGATCTCGCTGAACGGGATCGTGTGGACGATCCCGTCGATGTCCCGCAACCGGACCGTGCGGATCGTCAGCCCTTCGACCGTGCCCAGGTGTCCGCCCACGTCCACGTAATCGTCGATCGCCAACGAGTCCTCGATGATGATGAACAGGCCGGTGATCAAGTCCGCCACCAGCGACTGTGCGCCGAAGCCGATCGCCAGACCGATCACACCGGCACCGGCCAGCAGTGGCGTGACGTTCATGCCCATGTTCGCCAGCGCCACGATCACCGCGATGATGAAAATGGTCACGAACAGCACGTTGCGGATCAACGGCATCATGGTCTGCGCGCGGGCGTTGGCCATGCCTTTGCGAGAGCGGGTGAGGGCGTGGTGAATGGCGGTGTCGGCCAGGATCCACACCAGCCAGGCGAACATCAGCGTGGTCGCAAGGCCTGCAATACGCACACTGATGTCATGGCCGTCGCCTTCGGAGAAACGAATCAGCGACAGGCCCCAGACCCGCAGGCCCAATTCGATGAACACCAGCCAGACCAGCAAATGCACCACGGTGTAGAAAAAGCTTTTCAGCCGGTCCGAGTACAGCGCATGGCGTTTGTGGCCGTGGGACGGTTCCTGCGAATGACGACGCACCAGGCCGTTGAGCACCATGCACACCACCAGCAACACGGTGCAGATCAGCGACTGACGCAGCGCGGTGCTGGTGTCGCCCGCCGAGAAGAAGGTGGCGAACAGCGAGACGCCCACCAGCACCATCGCGGGCAAGTACCAGAAGCTGCCGAGAATCTCGATGGTGTCGCTCAGCGCCCGGCGTTTCAGGCGGCGGGACAGCGGTTGATTGCGGATCAAGTGCGCGATGGGGCGACGGAAACGCACGATGAACAGCCCCGTGGACACCGCCGCCATGACGTTGGCCAACGTGGCCGCAGTGTGTGCCAGATGCACGCCCAGGCTGGCGACGAGTCGCGGATCGCTCAGTGCTTCGCCAAACGCTGCAAAGCTGCCGATCCACCACAATGGACGGAAGGCCTGGTGACGCAGGATATGCAGCGCCTGGTGCCGGTGCGGACCGTCGAGCAGCGAAAACGCTATCACGCAGATCGCCGAAAACAACGTGCCGACCACCAACGCATAGGCCAGCACCATCGCCAGGTCGCGGCCCAATGACGGCGGCAGGGAATAACTGAGGTAGACGGTGATCACCAGCGCGATCAGCCAAGGGCCGAGTTTGCGCAGGGCAAAGCGCAACATGTCAGACGGGCGAGGGTGTTGCGGCAGCTCTTCCGACAGGCCAAAACGCACACGAACCCGGTGGCTTAGCCAGATCAGCGCCGCGGCCAGCAAGCTCCACAGCGCAATGACCACGGCGAAGCCGAAGATGATCGGCCACCACTGATTGGCGGGGAGCATCAGGTCCATCAGTTCCTGTTCGGCCAGCGACACCTCGTCGCCCCATCGGCTGAGCGGGCTGTCATCGCCGGTGAATTGTTTCTCGAATCCCGACAGCGTGCTGCCGATCAGCCCCAATACGCCCTGTTCTGCCGTGGGCTGGGCTTTCTTGGTGGCGTCACGGAGCTTTTTCAGGTCATCGAGCAACTTGCTGCGTTGCTGATCGTTCTCCAGCGAGGTGATCACCTCGTCCAATGACTGACCCAGTGGCTCTTGTGCCTGTGGCTGGGCTTTCTGGCCGCTCAACAGGCTGGGCAGACCGGCGGCCTGCGTCAGCGCGAAGGGAAACAGCGTCAGCATCACAATCAGCAGCAGACGCGACAGGAAGCAGGAGCGGAAAGGGTCGGTCACCGGGTCATCAACCTCTATGGCAGCTCGGCGCTGGCGTAAAACGCGCTGAGCACCTTCACCAGATGCGCGAGGTCCTGGCTGCCCGCCAGTTCGCGGATCGAGTGCATGGCGAAGGTCGGCAAGCCGATGTCGACCGTGCGCACGCCCAAGTGACCGGCCGTGATCGGGCCGATGGTCGAACCGCAGGCCATGTCGGTGCGAACCACGAAGCTCTGCACCGGCACTTCTTCAGCCATGCACAGATGACGGAAGAACCCGGCGGTTTCACTGTTGGTGGCATAACGCTGGTTGGTGTTGACCTTGATCACCGGGCCGGCGTTGAGTTTCGGGCCGTGGTTGCCGTCGTGCTTCTCTGCGTAGTTCGGGTGCACGCCGTGGGCGTTGTCGGCAGAAATCAGCAGCGACTTCTGGATCGTGCGCACATAGTCGTCGCCTTCAGGCAGCAGACGTTGCAGCACTTGCTCCAGCATCGGGCCGTCGGCGCCACAGGCGGAGGTCGAGCCGACTTCTTCGTGGTCCGTGCAGATCAGCAGGCACGTCTCGTCGCCATCGGCATTGAGCAGCGCTTGCAGACCGGCGAAGCACGACAGCAGGTTGTCCAGCCGCGCCCCGGCGATGAAGTCGCCGTTGAGACCAATGACGGCCGCGCTTTGGGTGTCGTAGAAACTCAGCTCGTAATCGAGCACCACGTCGGCGTTCAGGCCGTGCTCACGGGCGAGCTGGTCGGTCAGCAACGCGCGGAAGTCAGCACGTTCGTCGCCTGCGACTTGCGCGAGGATCGGCGGCAGTTCGTTCTGCGGGTTGATCGGCCAGCCTTCGTTGGCGGTGCGATTGAGGTGGATCGCCAGGTTCGGGATGATCGCGATCGGCAGTTTGAAGTCGATCAACTGGCTCTCGACCTTGCCGTCACGGCGGAAGGTGACACGGCCCGCCAGTGACAGGTCGCGGTCGAACCAGGGGGCGAGCAGGGCGCCACCGTAGACTTCGACGCCCAGTTGCCAGAAACCCTGGCGCTGCAGCTCGGGCTGCGGTTTGACGCGTAGGCACGGGCTGTCGGTGTGTGCGCCGACCAGGCGGATACCGCCGATCAATGGCGACAGGCGGCCGAGTTTGAAGGCGACGATGGAGGAGTCGTTACGGGTGACGTAGTAACGGCCGCCGGCTTCGGTGTGCCATGGCTCACGTTCGTCCAGGCGCTGATAACCGGCGCCTTCGAGGCGTTGCACAAGGCTTGCGGTGGCGTGAAACGGGGTGGGAGAGGCCTTGAGGAAATCGATCAGGCCTTGGTTCAACTCTTCGCGCATAAGTTACTCCAGACAGCAATGGCGGGAGTTTACAGGCCTCTGTGTGAGGTAGCGAGCTTGGTGGTTGTTGGATTTTATGGCGGGGGGCATATCTGACGTCGGTATCGACGCACCTTGAGTTTATGACGCTAGGGCCGTGCGCATATCCGTTATCTGTGGGGGGGCAAATTATGGTTCCGCTCTTACAGCGGGTCACTTTTTCCAAGAGCCGAAAAAGTAACCAAAAAGGCCCTGCTCCTGGTTTGGCTTCGACTTCGTCGAAGTACCCTCACTCCGGCGACGCTCCGTGGGCCCGCGCCGAACGGACATCCATGTCCTGACGGCGCTCTCGCGGCATCCATGCCGCTCGGCCCACTCCACGCCGCCTGCGTTCAGCCTGCACCCAAGTCGCGTTTTGTGTCGTCCAAACGTTCTCGGTATGAAGATCAAAAGCGGGAGCAGGAGCAGTTCACTGCCCCGCTTTTGATTCTGCCGAAGGCGTAGGAGCGTGGCTTGTCCCGCGATCTGCCGCGCAGCGGTAGCAAAATCAGACGACTCGGTTATGCCTGACATACCGCATGCACCGGTTTTGCTGCCGGTTCCCGGCAGATCGCGGGCAAGCGCGCTCCTACAGTTAAGAATGCAAGCAGACGATTGATGCACGTTCCAAAAAAGCGAAGAGCGTTAGCTCCAGCCCGCGTTGCTCTCTTACGCGACAGTTCAGACGACACAAATCGCGACTTGGGTGCAGGCTGAACGCAGGCGATGCGGAGTGGGCCGAGCGGCATGGATGCCGCGAGAGCGCTGCTAGGACATGGATGTCCGTTCAGCGCGGGCCCACGGAGCGTCGCCGGAGTGAAGGTACCTCGACGAAGTCGAGGCCAAACCGGGAGCCTGAAACCCTTGGTTACTTGGGGTTATCAAGTAACTCGCCGAAGGCGAAACAGGTCTGGCGTTAGCCAGACCCGTCAGCATCACTACATAAAACGGATATGCCCACCGATCCACGCGCCATCCAAAAAACAACGCAATCAAAAAGGCGCAGCACACTCAAACCGCAACCGCTCTCCCGAAACAGGGTGCGTAAACGCCAGCATGCTTGCGTGCAGACACAACCGCGGATAGGCCGCCAACGCCTCAGGATGCGCATACAGCCCGTCGCCCAGCAACGGATGCCCGATCGACAACATATGCACCCGCAACTGATGCGAACGCCCCGTAATCGGCGTGAGCTCGACCCGACAATGCGTGTCAAAACGCTCCAGCACCTTCCAGAACGTCAGGGCATGCTTGCCGAACTCATGATCCACCACATGCCGGGGTTTGGTCGGCGGGTCATAACGAAGGGGCAAGTCGATGCTGCCGCTGTCCAGCGCAGGCTGTCCCCAGGCCAGCGCGGTGTACGCCTTTTCGGTTTCCCGGTCATGAAACTGGCGAGACAGCTCGCGGTGCGTGTCCGCGTCCCGGGCGAGCAGGATGATCCCGGACGTTTCCCAGTCCAGCCGATGGACAATACGCGCCTCGGGGTAGCCGTTTTCCTGCAAGCGCGTGATCAGGCAATCCTTGTTGTCGTCAGCACGACCGGGGACCGAAAGCAGCAGGGTGGGTTTGTTCACCACCAGCACGGCGTCGTCCTGATGGAGAATGTGAACATTGGACAGCGGCATCAAACAGCCTCGTAGCTAAACGGTCTCGTCGCAAAAAACAGACCCGTTGAAAGCGCCAACGGCGGCTCGCTCACCCGCACCCCGCAAAAGGGTACAGGTGACCGAGCCGCCGTGGCGACTGCCTGTTCGATCAACGATCAGGCAGGGTGATATTGAGTTCCAGAATCGAGCAGCTGCCGTCGTTTTCCAACGCGACATGCACGTCATCGTTGCCGATATTGACGTATTTGCGAATCACCTCAACCAGTTCCTTCTGCAAGGCTGGCAGGTAATCCGGGGTGCTGCGTTGGCCGCGTTCGTGCGCCACGATGATCTGTAGACGCTCTTTCGCTACCGACGCGGTGCTTGGCTTTTTGTTGGCACGAAAGAAGTCAAAAATACTCATTAATTACCCCCGAACAGACGTTCGAAAAATCCTTTTTTCTGTACGTCCAGGAAGCGGTGCTCGCGGTCTTTGCCCAGCAGGCGGTCGACGGCATCGCTGTACGCCTGGCCGGCGTCGCTCTGGTCGTCGAGGATGACCGGCACGCCCTGGTTGGAAGCCTTGAGCACAGCCTGGGATTCAGGAATCACGCCCAGCAGGGTGACGGCCAGGATTTCCTTGACGTCTTCCACGCCCAGCATCTCGCCCTTGCTGACGCGCTCAGGGTTGTAGCGGGTCAGGAGCAGGTGTTCCTTGATCGGGTCTTCGTTGCGCTCGGCACGACGCGATTTGCTGGCCAGCAGGCCCAGCATGCGGTCCGAGTCACGTACGGAGGAGACTTCCGGGTTGGTCACGACGATCGCTTCGTCGGCGAAATACATCGCCAGGTGAGCGCCCGTTTCGATACCGGCAGGGGAGTCGCAAACGATGTACTCGAAAGACTCCTTGAGTTCCATCAGGACTTTTTCCACGCCGTCTTTGGTCAGCGCTTCCTTGTCACGGGTCTGGCTGGCGGCCAGCACGTACAGACCTTCGATCTTCTTGTCCTTGATCAGGGCCTGTTGCAGGTTGGCTTCGCCGTTGACCACGTTGACGAAGTCATAAACGACGCGACGCTCGCAACCCATGATCAGGTCGAGGTTACGCAGGCCGACGTCGAAGTCGACGATCACTGTTTTGTGGCCGCGCAGAGCGAGACCGGTACCGATAGCGGCGCTGGTGGTGGTCTTGCCCACACCACCCTTGCCGGATGTAACCACGAGAATCTTGGCCAAGGTGAATCACCCCTAGAGGAAAAGGATTTTTAGTCCCTGAAGAGCCCCTCGTGACACAGCGTGATTCGAGCAACGGTGGAGACACGCGCCTGGTATAGGCTCATGTTTCGAGAAAACACATGAATTTCCCGGATTTCCTTTCCCTTTGCATCGTTTTCGCGGTGAATCAGAGTGGCTTTGAAAATGGCGCAGTATCCGTTAAAGACGGGTGATGTTCAACACGTCGCCGGACAGACTGACCTGTACCCCGGCTCCCCACAGAGGATCTCTGCGCAGGTCTTCGGAAACCTTGTATTGCCCGGCGATGGAGACCAGTTCGGCCACCATTTGCTGGCAGAAAATCCGCGCTTTGGTATCGCCTTTGATGCCCGCCAGTGCCCGGCCCCGCATGGGACCATACACATGGATGTTGCCATCGGCGAGAAGTTCCGCGCCGGGGCTGACCGAGGAAATCACCACCAGGTCCGAGCCCTGGGCATAAATCTGTTGGCCTCCGCGCACAGGGGCCGTGATTATCTTGGTCGGCTTGATCAAAGGCTCGGGTGGCTTCTCGATGATTTCGGGCTTTTTCCGGACTTCGCCTTCCGTCGGATCGAGCGGTCGCTCCCGCGCGCCGGAGGGTGGCAGAACGGGCAGATCGATGGCGATGGCGGCGGCGATGTCTTCAATGCGGTTGGCGCGGATGGCCAAGGTACGCAGGCCGTGCTGGCGACAGATGCGCATCATCGCCGGCAGGTCGATCGCGCCTTCGTTGGGCGGCAGCTTGTCCAGCGCCAGCACCAGCGGGGTATTGCTGAAGAAGTTCGGGGCCTGGGCGACTTTTGCCGCCAATTGACGATCCAGCGCTTCGAGGTTGTTGCGGGCCAGCTCCAGCACGGTGATGGCCAGCATGCTGCCCTTCAACTGGAACACGGGATCCTGATCTTGCAATTCGATTTGGCTCATGTCGGCATACAGCGGCTTGTCGCTAAAAGTGCCGAGACTTATAACGAGAACGCCCGCGAGTCGCAAGGGAGCTGCAACTGACGAACCGCCACCGATCCCGTCGAGACGATGTAGAATGCCCGCCTTTGCCTTGACGGAAGCTGTAATGGATCGCCCGCGTTTTCGAGCTCAATTTCTTCATCCACGCTACTGGCCGCTCTGGCTGGGGCTGGGTTTGCTCTGGCTGGTCGTGCAGTTGCCGTTTCGGATGCTGGTGGCCATCGGCCGGGCACTGGGTGGCGTCATGTATTACTTCGCCACCGACCGACGGATCATTGCCGCGCGCAATCTGGAGCTGTGCTTCCCTCAATACTCCAAAGCCGAGCGCAAACGCCTGCTCAAGGAAAACTTCGCCTCCACCGGCATCGCCTTTTTCGAAATGGCCATGAGCTGGTGGTGGAGCCCGCAACGGCTGGCAAAGCTGGCCCATATTGAAGGGCTGCAGCACCTAAAGCAGCCGCATCTTGAAGGGCAGGGCGTGATTCTGATGGCGCTGCATTTCACCACCCTGGAAATCGGCGCAGCACTGCTCGGCCAGCAACACACCATCGACGGCATGTACCGCGAGCACAAAAACGCGTTGTTCGATTATGTTCAGCGCCGGGGCCGTGAGCGTCACAACCTGGATTCCATCGCCGTCGAGCGCGAGGACGTGCGCGGGATGATCAAGCAGCTGCGCAAGGGCCGCGCCATCTGGTACGCGCCGGATCAGGATTACGGCGCCAAGCAGAGCATCTTCGTGCCGCTGTTCGGCATCCCGGCCGCCACCGTCCCGGCCACCAGCAAGTTTGCCACCCTTGGCCGTGCGCAGGTCGTGCCGTTCACCCAGGAGCGTCTGGCGGACGGCAGTGGCTACAAACTGGTGATACACCCTCCGCTTGAGAACTTCCCCGGCGAAAGCGATGAGGCCGACTGCCTGCGCATCAATCAATGGGTCGAGCGGGCAGTCACGGCATGCCCTGAGCAATATTTGTGGGCGCACCGGCGCTTCAAAAGCCGACCACCGGGCGAGCCGAAACTGTATAAAAAGCGTGGTTGAACCCCAAGGCTGAGCCTTCATGACGACAAGCGCAACAGAACAAAAACCAGTCAGCAGCGCTTCTATGGGCTCGCAGGTTCCAGACGCCACCGAGCCGGTCACCGGTCTGATCCTTTCGGGCGGCGGTGCCCGAGCGGCCTATCAGGTCGGCGTGCTGGCGGGCATCGCCGACTTGCTGCCGGTCGGCGCCAAGAACCCCTTTCCCGTCATCGTCGGCACCTCGGCTGGCGCGATCAACGCGGTGAAGCTCGCCAGCGGCGCGGCGCAGTTTCGTACCGCGATCCATGAACTGACTGACTTCTGGCAAAGCTTTCGCAGCCATCAAGTGTTGCGCAGCGACTGGGCGGGTGTGATTCGTCAGGCGGCACGATTCTTCGGTCGCAGCCTGCTGGGCATCGGTCGCAAACAAGTGCCCGTCGCCCTGCTCAACAGTTCGCCGCTGAAGGCATTGCTCACTCAGAGGCTCGATCTTCAAGGGATCGACGAGGCCATCGAGGCCAGGCACCTGCACGCGGTGGCGGTCACTGCGTTCGGGTACGAGTCGGGTCAGGCCGTCACCTTCTACCAGGGCAAGGGCACCATCGACGCCTGGTTGCGGCATCGGCGGATCGGCGTGCCGACCAGGCTGTCGGTCGATCACTTGCTGGCCAGCTCGGCGATCCCTCTGTTGTTCGCGCCGGTCAGGCTGGAACACGAATACTTCGGCGATGGTGCTGTGCGTCAGTCGGCGCCTATCAGCCCGGCCCTGCACCTGGGCGCCAATCGCGTGCTGGTGGTGGGCGTCAGTGGTAATCCGCGCGGGCTGGGCGCAAATACGCCGATTCAGCGTGCGGTGAGTGGTGTGCAGCCGAGCCTGGCCCAGATTGGCGGGCACATGCTCAACAGCACGTTCATCGACAGTCTCGAGAGTGACATCGAATTGCTGGAACGGCTGAACCTGCTGAGTCGCATGCTGCCTCCCCAGATTCCTCATCAACCTTCGCCTCAGGTCTCGGAACAACCGACGCCCGCGCAGTCGCTGGCGCCGGTCGAGGTGTTGGTGATCTCTCCCAGCCAACCCATCGATGAGATCGCTGCACGCCATCGCCGGGAACTGCCGCCCGCGTTGCGCACGTTTCTGCGCGGCCCGGGCGCGACCAAGACCAGCGGGGCAGGGGTGCTGAGTTATCTGCTGTTCGAATCGGGGTACTGCAGCGAGCTCATCGAACTGGGCCGCCGCGATGCGATGGCCCAGAAAGAACAGTTGATGAGGTTTTTGCGGCTGGATTAAACACGCGTCTGGAAACCTGTGGGAGTGAGCTTGCTCACGAATGTCGACTGTCAAACGCCACAGGTGTGTCGGATGTACAGGCCTCTTCGTGAGCCAGCTCAGTCCCACAGGGTATTTGAGGCCAGCGATATTGCGTAATCCGTTGGCCGCTCACGCCGTCAGCTTGTCATCCCGAAAATCGCGCAGCGCCTGCTCGATCTCTTCGCGGCTGTTCATCACGAACGGGCCGTACTGCACGATGGGCTCGCCCAGCGGTTTACCGGCAATCAGCAGCACCTTGCTGTCGGCCGATGCGGTCAGTTGCAGCTCACCGTTTTCAGACAGTCGAGCCAGACGGCTCTTGCCGAGTTTCTGCGGTTGACCGGCGATTGCCACCTCACCTTCGTACACATACAGCAGCACACGATGACCTTCCGGGACCTTGGGGGCGATGGTCGCGCCAGCCGGCATATGGAAGTCGAAATACTGCGGCTCGGTGTCCGGACGCTGCACCGCGCCGGCCTGATGTGTCTGACCGTCGTCGAACTGCCCGGCGATGACGACCACGTCGACGCCGTTCTGCGTGGTGATGCGTGGGATGCGTTCCGGCTGGATGTCGTCGTAACCGGCATCGCCCATCTTCGATTTGCCTGGCAGGTTGAGCCACAGCTGGAAGCCGCGCATCACGCCTTCTTCCTGCTCCGGCATTTCGCTGTGGATCACGCCGCGCGCCGCAGTCATCCATTGCACGCCGCCGCCTTGCAGCAAGCCGACGTTGCCCATGTGGTCTTCGTGGCGCATACGACCTTCGAGCATGTAGGTCACGGTCTCGAAACCACGGTGTGGATGGGGCGGAAAACCTGCGATGTAGTCGTCCGCTTTGTCAGAACCGAACTCGTCGAGCATCAGAAACGGGTCGAACAACTCGACACCGGGACCGCCGAAAACGCGTGTCAGCTTGACGCCCGCGCCGTCCGAGGTCGGTTGACCGGCCTGGATCGACAGCACTTTGCGTAATTGAGTCATGAGGCTCACTCCGGAACAGGTGGGAATGGCGCCTATGGTATGCCTGTTGAGGCGATAGATGGTTGACGATTTTGCGAGGGATTGATCGACTTTGTAGATGGTTTTGCCGCCGCATTGTAGGAGCGCGCTTGCCCGCGAAGGCGTTCTGTCAGACGGCATCGGTGTGCCGGAAAGATTGCAATCGCGGGCAAGCGCGCTCCTAAAAGGGGATTGGGTTTACTCCGAAATCTGCAACTTGCGCGCCTCGGTGTACACGTACCGCACCTTCTCGTACTCGAACGGCGAATCCATCTGTCCATAACGGAAGCTGGTGGTGTAGCGCCGGTCGATCGCGCGCAGCAGGTAGAGCTCAGGATGGTCCTGGCTGACCTGTGCAACGTTCAGGAAGTTGATCTGCGATTCGGCGGTGAAGTCGAACACCAGACCGCCGGTGTCACGGAAGTTCGACGGGCCGAGGATCGGCAGGACGAAGTACGGACCGGCAGGCACGCCGTAGAAGCCCAAGGTCTGACCGAAGTCTTCACTCTGCTTGGGCAAGCCCATCATGGTCGCCGGGTCCCACAGGCCCGCGATGCCGATCGTGGTATTGATGATCAGGCGGCCGGTGGTTTCCATCGAGCGCTTGCCCTTGAACTGCAGCAGGCTGTTCAGCAGGTTGGGGACGTCGCCCAGGTTGCTGAAGAAGTTGCTGACGCCGGTGCGGACGAAGCTGGGCGTGACGTATTTGTAGCCATTGACCACGGGCAGAAAGACCCATTCATCAAACCGGTAGTTGAAGTGGTAGACCCGGCGGTTCCACGATTCCAGCGGGTCATAGACGTTGAGGGCGTTGAGCGAGGAACGCTCAAACTCCTGCGCATCCAGGCCGGGGTTGAATTTCAGCGACTTCAACGGCTCGGTGAAGCCGTCGTCGTTGTCCTGGCGCTGCACGGGCGCGGCTTTGGAGACGATCGGCGCATCGGCCGCGTGAACGGCGCCTGCACAGAGCAGGGCGGCAATAAGCAATAGACGTTTAGCCACGGAAAAACTCCAGCATGGCGTCGCTGTTGACGCGATAGTTCATGTTGCCGCAATGACCGCCATAGGGGTAAACGGTCAGGCGATCGCCAAAGGTCTTGCGCAGGAATCCGAGGTCGCCCGGGCCGAGGATCACGTCATCGGCGTTGTGCATCACGGCAATTTTCTTGCTGGTGCTGAGGTAGTCCTTCAATGCATACAGGCTGACCTGATCGACCAGTTGCAGCAGGCTGCCGCCATCGGTGCGGGCGCGCCACATCGGGATCACCTGTTCGGTCACGTAGCAGTCGAAGTCGCATTGCAGTGCGCGCTTGAGGAACGGTGTCAGGCTGGTGCCTTCGCTGATCGGCGTCTTGGGCGGTGTAATCAGGCCGCGACGGTTGATCAGGTCCGACGTGAAAGCGATGTCGGCGGCCGAGAAGCGGAACGAAGTGCCGATCAGCATTGCCATCTGTTCGTTGGACAGGTGCTGTTTGGACTGCTGGAAGTCGTAGAGCAAGGCGTCGTTGAGGTCGATGTAGCCTTTTTCGCGGAAGTAACGGGTCAGTTTCTGCAGTACCAGCTCATAGAAGGTGGTGCTGTTGGTGATGCCCTTCACGTCGGTCTGGACCATTTTGTCCAGATTGGTGATCGAGGTGTAGAGGTTCACCGGCGGGTTGATCAGCAGCACTTTCTTGAAGTTGAAGCTGCGACGGGTTTCGTCGAGCTTGCTGACAAAGGCTGCGTCCAGAGCGCCGAGGCTGTAGCCGCTGAGGTAATACTCGGTGACTTGCAGCTTGCTCTGCTGGGCACGCACGGCCTGCATCACGCGGTACAGGTCTTCGGCGTCTTCGGACGTGACGCCGGGTGTGGCGAAACGTGAGGCCGCGCTCATGAAATCGTAGCTGGTAGGCGACGAAAGCTGCACGACGTTGTAGCCCGCTCCGTAATACAGCCGCTTGAGGTATTCGTTGAGGGTGCTGTTGTAGGGCGCGCCGGTGCCGGCGATGAGAAAGATCAGCGGCGCGGGTTTATCCTGTTTCGCCAGGCGGTACCGCAGTTTCTTCACGGCCCAGAAGTTGTCGGGCAGCGTGAACTCACGGTCAGGGCGCAGCGTCAGGCTGTAGTCGTCCTGATCGATGTCGGCGTCATCCGGCACCTTGGCACGCAAGTCAGGCGGCGTGGTGGCGATGGTCGCTTCAAACGGGTTGGTGAGAGGGAAGCCATAGCTGGACGGGTCGATGTCGACCGCCATCACGGACGCACTCAAGAACAAGCCGCCAGAGAGGGCGGCGAGGCGCAGAAAACGAAGCATGACTAAATCCCTTGGGAAAGAAGTGCTGTTGAGATACGCAGGCTATGACACGGGTGTAGTGCCAAAGTGCCGTGCTGGCAAGCAAGCCGGTACAGACCCTAGGCGACAATACACGTTCTGGCACTTCTGGCGTGTGTGGTTGTGCTTTTAATGTGATGTGGTTTCTGTCTGTACACGGCTGCAGCTATGCTGGGCATCGTTTTCCTGAGCTGGGGTGTTCCGTGTCGCGTCGTCTGCCGCTGGTTGTTCTGTTCGCTGTATTGGCCCTGTGGCTCGCCGCCGTTTATGGCGTGCGTTACGGCCTAATGGAAGACGTGCAATGGGTCGGACTGTGTTCTGAGGGCGCCGAGAAGTGGCAATGTCAGGTGCGCTCGAATCTGGGCCTGATGATCCATTTCGGAGTATTTGGCTGGGGCGCGCTGATCGCCTCGGTGATCGCGTTCTTTGTGCCGCATCGGGCGGGTCGAGCACTGGCGCTGCTCGGTTTGTTGCTGGGGATGCTGGCGCTCGTGTTGTATTCGGCGAGCCTTGCGGTGTTCGCCGTGGTGATTGCCGGGTTGCGGCTGGTGCGGGCGACGAACGTTCGACCCTGAAAAACCCAAACGCCAGACAGCATAAAGGGGAGCCGAGGCTCCCCTTTAAATCGTTGCACGTGCTCTTTTTTTATTGTTTTAGGGCGGTCTATTGTTGTTTTTGGCAACCAGTCCCTTCACAGCGTTCTTCAGTGATCCCCATCCGGGATACAAGAGCAAACGTATTTTTTTGAGCGCTGATCTGCTTTGATCCAATTCGCTTGTGGCGAAGATCCAACCCGTTCCGGACGCTACCTGAAGGTAGTTTTATTGTTCTCTGTCGGGCTGCGAGGCCAAGACCTCGCTAAAAGCACATCTACTCCAAAAAAATCTGTTGGCTGCGTCTCTGTACCGTTGTTCTTGTTATGTCAGAGCCGATTCATCTTATTTTTAT
Source organism: Pseudomonas abietaniphila (assembly GCF_039697315.1). Classification (NCBI taxonomy): domain Bacteria; kingdom Pseudomonadati; phylum Pseudomonadota; class Gammaproteobacteria; order Pseudomonadales; family Pseudomonadaceae; genus Pseudomonas; species Pseudomonas abietaniphila. The sequence goes on from NZ_CP155619.1 coordinate 4,702,601, forward strand.
TGGGTTTTCACATTTTGTTCTTGTTATGCAGGAGATATAGCAGGTGCCGTGCCAACTTTTTAAATGCGTTTAAAATCAATGAGTTGTGAAATTTCTGAGTTTTCAAGACCGGCGTTGCTGGCCCATTCTGTTTCCGTGTTACCCGTATTCTGTTTTGGAATCCCGCCATCGGTAACACAATGTGTTTCGTGTGCCGTCACCCGGATGCGCGCTCGAGTTCCGGCAACGACGAAGGCTGGACGTCCCGTGACGCCGCCCTCACTTTCAGGCTGCGCCACAGCGCCAACGTCATCAGCACGCTGACCACCGCCCACGCCCATGCCTGAGGATTGCTCAATCCTTCGCGGAACAACTGTGGGACGATACCCGCACCCACAATAAAGGCGAGCAAGCCGATTTCCCGGCGCGGTGCCCTCACGGGTCTGACTAAATAGAAGAGCGCGGGCAGCCATAAGGTTGAGGTGGCGAAGCTGCGATAACGCGGATCGAACACCATTCCCAGCATCATGACCGACGCGGCGAACCCTGCGGCGCCTAGCCACCACGCAGCGCGGGATTCGAACCAGATGAACGCGCGACCGCGCCATCCGGACCGTGCGCTCAGCGTTAATGCCGCATGGGCGAGCACCAGCAGATTGAGCACCACCAGCGTTACCGCCCACAGGTACTCACCTGCGGACCGGCTGGTCACACGCGCCAGCTCGCCCCATGTGCCGATGCAGCCTGCGCCGAACACCGCGAGCAGCGGCAGAATCACGGCACTGCGCGCGTGCGTTACCCGTCCGGCCAGTGCCAGGGTCGCCAGGCTGATGACGCCACTCACCAACAGCCAGAACGGCCACCAGGACAGGTTGGACACCGGGCCTGCCAATACGCCTTTCTCCTGGCGATCGGCGTCGAACAGACCCCAGTAACCACCGACCGCGCCTTCAGCCTCGCGTTTCCAGGGCTGGTCGAAGGCCTCGATCAGGTTGTAATGCCAGCCGTTCTGTTCGGCCATCGCGACAAAACTGCGAATGAACTTCGCTTCATTGACCCGACTCGGCAAGGCGGTCTCGCGCTGACGACCTTCGCTGGGCCATCCGGTCTCGCCGATGAGAATATCCTTGGGGGCGAACTGCCTGCCGAAGGTCTGACGGATCTGCGCCACATGGGCCAGCGCGTCATCGATTCCTTTCGGATCGTCTTCCCAGTAAGGCAGCAGATGAATGGTCAGGAAGTCCACGGCGGGCGCGACTTCCGGGTACTGCAGCCAGTATTCCCAGACGTCGGCGTAGGTGACCGGCTGTTTGACCTTAGCTTTGACCTGACGAATCAGTTTCGCCAACTGCGCGCCGGTCACTTCTTTACGTAACAACGCCTCGTTACCCACGATCACGGCGGTGACAACATCCGGGTAGGCGTTTGCGGCCGCCACCAGCGCGTTGACCTCCTTGGCCGTGTCCACGGGGTTGGCGTTCACCCAGGCGCCCAACATGACTTTCAATCCATGTTTGCGCGCCAGTTCAGGAATCGCTTCCAGGCCGGTCATCGAGTAAGTCCGAATGCACTCGAAGCGCGTTGCCAGCAAGGCCAGGTCGGCATCCATTCGCGCCGGGCGCAACGTGAACGGCTGATCGAACGGCGATTGGTCCTTGTCGAACGGCGTGTAGGACGCGCATTGCAGCTTGTGTGTCGGGGTCGCCGCGTCCGGCAAAACCACTGGTTTACCGAGCCCATACCAGTAGCCGGACAGGGCGATCAAAGCAAACAGACAGGAGAACAGGTAGAGAACGACAGGCGAGCGGGAGGTGGCGGGCATGATCGGGCCGAGAGGGGACAGAGAGCCGCAGTCTATCAAGCCAACGCCATAACATCTGTAGGAGCGTGGCTTGTCCTGCGATCTGCCGGGAACCGGCAGTCAAATCTGAAGGGTGGGTCATCGCTGGCACACCCAAGTCGTCTGGTTTACGACTGATTCTCAGCCGATCGCGGGACAAGCCACGCTCCTACTCGTGAGCGCGACACAGGCTATTAAAAGACCCATGCAATTTTCGGACGGACTGCCACCCGTTTTACGACCTGTTTGTCGTTGATGGCCCGGTGATGTCGTTTCCCAGTGCCTGAGTGTCGCCCAGAGGAAAGGGACGAGGTCGGTGCAGGTCGATGATCGAACCGTCAACGCAGCGAGTGCGGCTGCGCAGGCAAGTGGTTGAGGCGTGAAAGGTGCGCGACGCGCCAAACGTGGGCGCAGGTCGCGGCCTTATAAGAACGTTAACGATTCCCGACGCCGTCGGGTTCAGGACTACCGGGGAAGTAACGATGAAGATTCGAAATATCCTGGGTGCAGGCGCCGCTCTGGCCCTTGCCATCAGTTCCACGCTGGCCGTTGCCGCCGACAAACCGGAGCTCAGCATCGGTTACGTGGATGGCTGGTCGGACAGCGTCGCCACCACCAACGTGGCCGCCGAAGTGATACAGCAAAAACTGGGCTACCCCGTGAAACTGCAAGCCGTCGCGGCCGGGATCATGTGGCAGGGCGTTGCGACCGGCAAGCTGGACATGATCCTGTCCGCCTGGCTGCCCGTGACCCACGGTGAATACTGGGCCAAGAACAAGGACAAGGTCACCGACTACGGTCCTAACTTCAAGGACGCCAAAATCGGCCTGATCGTGCCGGAGTACGTGAAAGCCAACTCGGTGGCGGACCTGAAAACCGACGAGTCCTTCAAGAAGAAAATTGTCGGCATCGACGCTGGTTCAGGTGTGATGATCAAGACCGACCAGGCGATCAAGGACTACGGTCTTGATGGCTACAAGCTTCAAGCGAGTTCCGGCGCCGGCATGATTGCCGAGCTGACCCGCGCTGAAAACAAGAAGGAATCCATCGCCGTGACCGGTTGGGTGCCGCACTGGATGTTTGCCAAGTGGAAACTGAAGTTCCTGGAAGATCCAAAAGGCGTTTACGGTGCAGCAGAAACCGTGGACAACATTGGTAGCCTGGACCTCGCCAAGAAAGCCCCGGACGTGGCTGACTTCCTGAAAAAATTCCAATGGAAAGACAAAGACGAGATCGGTGAAGTCATGCTCGCGATCCAGGACGGCGCCAAACCTGAAGCCGCTGCCAAGGACTGGGTCGCCAAGCACCCTGATCGCGTCAAAGAGTGGACCGGTAAGTAAGCTGTCATAAAGATTTAATCTTCAGGAAACCGCTTGGTGAGTGATCGCCAGGCGGTTTTTTATTTTTACCGACCCTCCTTCCCTGTGAGATCAGGGTGCCTGATACGGCACTTACGCCAAACATGCCTCTTCTTTTTCTGCTTCTTCAGAAAGTGCAGGTCCGCGCACATCAACTAATGTCGTTCTAATACTAAGGTCGTCTGGAGTGCGCCTCAGAGCGGACTAAAGTGGAATACGTGACATCCATCTGTGCTGCGAGGACAAAAACAATGAACGACAGCATTTACCTCTCGATTCAGAACAGCGCCCGTTTCAAGGAGCTGGTCTCGAAAAGGGAACGATTCGCCTGGATTCTCTCGGCGATCATGCTTGGGCTCTATGCCGCATTCATCCTTTTGATTGCGTACGGGCCTCAGATTCTGGGCGCCAAACTCAGCGCCACATCATCTATCACTTGGGGAATGCCAATCGGCGTCGGCCTGATTGTCTCTGCATTCGTGCTGACAGCCATCTATGTTCGCCGTGCCAACGGTGAATTCGATGACCTGAACAACGCGATCCTGAAGGAGGCACAGCAATGATCCGCCCTCTGGTTGCGACCCTTGGCCTGTCTGCATTCGCACCGACCCTATGGGCGGCCGATGCATTGACGGGTGCCGTACAGAAACAGCCGCTGAATATTTCGGCGATCATCATGTTCGTGGTCTTCGTGGCGTTCACGTTGTGCATCACGTACTGGGCTTCGAAGAAGAACAAGACAGCAGCGGATTACTACTCGGCGGGTGGCAAGATCACAGGCTTCCAGAACGGCTTGGCGATTGCGGGCGACTACATGTCGGCGGCGTCCTTCCTGGGTATTTCCGCGCTGGTTTACACCTCCGGCTACGATGGCCTGATCTACTCGATCGGCTTCCTGGTGGGCTGGCCGATCATTCTGTTCCTGATCGCCGAACGCCTGCGTAACCTGGGCAAATACACCTTCGCTGACGTGGCGTCCTACCGCCTGAAGCAGAAGGAAATCCGTACCCTGTCTGCCTGCGGTTCGCTGGTGGTGGTGGCGTTCTACCTGATTGCGCAGATGGTCGGCGCAGGCAAGCTGATCCAACTGCTGTTCGGTCTGGATTACGCGGTCGCCGTCGTGCTCGTCGGTATCCTGATGTGCCTGTATGTGCTGTTCGGCGGCATGCTGGCCACAACCTGGGTACAGATCATCAAGGCCGTGATGCTGTTGTCCGGTGCGTCGTTCATGGCGCTGATGGTCATGAAGCACGTCAACTTCGACTTCAACATGCTGTTCTCCGAAGCCGTGAAAGTTCACCCTAAAGGTGAGGCGATCATGAGCCCGGGCGGTCTGGTCAAAGACCCGATTTCGGCATTCTCGTTGGGTCTGGCGCTGATGTTCGGTACCGCTGGCCTGCCGCACATCCTCATGCGCTTCTTCACCGTGAGCGATGCGAAGGAAGCCCGTAAATCGGTTCTGTATGCGACTGGTTTCATCGGCTACTTCTACATCCTGACCTTCATCATCGGCTTCGGCGCGATCCTGCTGGTCAGCACAAACCCTGCGTTCAAAGATGCAGCGGGCGCACTGTTGGGCGGTAACAACATGGCCGCTGTCCACCTGGCCGATGCAGTGGGTGGCAGTCTGTTCCTCGGCTTCATCTCTGCGGTGGCGTTCGCAACGATTCTGGCGGTGGTTGCCGGTTTGACCTTGGCCGGTGCTTCGGCGGTGTCGCATGACCTGTATGCCAGCGTGATCAAAGGCGGCAAGGCCAACGAGAAGGACGAAATCCGCGTGTCGAAGATCACCACCATCGCCCTGGCGGTTGTGGCGATCGGTCTGGGGATTGCGTTCGAAAGCCAGAACATCGCGTTCATGGTGGGCCTGGCGTTCTCCATCGCGGCGAGCTGTAACTTCCCAGTGCTGTTGCTTTCGATGTACTGGAAGAACCTGACCACCCGTGGCGCGATGATCGGCGGCTGGATGGGGCTGATCAGCGCGGTGGTGCTGATGATTCTTGGCCCGACCATCTGGGTGCAGATCCTGCATCACGAGAAGGCGATCTTCCCGTATGAGTACCCGGCGCTGTTCTCGATCGCCATTGCGTTTGTCGGCATCTGGTTCTTCTCGGTGACGGACAAGTCGAAGGCGGCGGAAGGTGAGCGTGCGTTGTTCTTCCCGCAGTTTGTGCGTTCGCAGACTGGGCTTGGGGCGAGCGGTGCGGTGTCGCATTGATTTGAGGTAGTGGTGTAGTGCTTAAACGCCCCGACTGGTTCGGGGCGTTTTTGTTTTTGGGGTTTGGGTTGAGGGTTTGTTCGTGCCCGCGCTCCTGGATGTGATGATCGTTCCCACGCTCCGCGTGGTAACGCAGCGACTGACGCTCTGCGTCAGCGTGGACGCGGAGCGTCCCGGCAGGCATTCCCACGCAGAGCGTGGGGACGATCAAATACCCAAACCAAAAGCCACCCAAACCACCAAAACCCGACCCATAAAAAACCCCGCGACAAGCGCGGGGTTTTCCAGATGCTGCCAGGGGGTTATATCCTGCCGAGCAACACCAAAATCAATAGAATCACCAGAATCGTACCGATGATGCCCGATGGCCCATAACCCCAACTTCTGGAGTGCGGGAACACTGGCAAACCGCCGACCAACAGGAGAATCAGGATGATGATAAGAATTGTGCCGATGCCCATGACGAGTTCCTTCTTGTGTACCTGGAAAGTGGCTATGCCGTTCAAGCTGCTGGCCAACTTGGCAAAAAGTTGTACCGCTTGATTAATCCGACTATGGGCATAATCAAAAGGTTCGAATCCAGAGAAATAAAAAATAACATTTTTTAAAAGTGCATATAAAACAATGGCTTATATAAAAATCTGGCGCGGGAATGTATCTTGGTTTAGTCGCGATTCATGTGCAGTTAACACGTAATGAGTGTGGAACTTACACGCACGCCATCGGTCGCGAAAGTTGCCTTGGCAGGACAAATAGGAAGCAAGCTATGTTTTATTCGCTCATGGCGGACGTGGTGGTTGTCTTCCATCTTTTATTTATCGTCTTCGTCATGTCGGGCGCACTTCTGGCATTGCGTTGGCGTGGATGGATCCTGATTCATTTACCGGCGGTGGCTTGGGGAATGGCCGTGGAGTTTTTGCACCTGTACTGCCCATTGACGCCGCTTGAAAACAGCCTGAGGCTCAAAGCGGGCATCGCGGGTTATCAAGGGGATTTCATCGGTCACTATCTGATACCGCTGATTTATCCGGCCGGCCTCACACCGCAGATCCAGATCGCGCTCGGGACGTTGGTGGCCGTGGTCAATCTGACGGTGTATCTGATCGTCATCCAGCGTTGGCGCCGCCGACGCCGCGTGGCCTGAGGCGCCGGTTTGCCTCGCATATTCAGCGAGCTAATGAAGGCGTTGTCGGACAATTTGTCTGTTTACACTCAGCTCACTTCTTCGCAATCGACAAGGCAACTGCTATGCAAAATCGCATCATGATCACTGGCGCCGGTTCCGGTCTGGGGCGTGAAATCGCACTGCGCTGGGCGCGTGAAGGCTGGCGCCTGGCGCTGTCGGACGTGAGCGATGCCGGCCTTCAGGAAACCCTGAAACGGGTGCGTGAAGCGGGTGCAGACGGTTTCGTTCAACGTTGTGATGTGCGGGACTACAGCCAGTTGACGGCCTTCGCTCAAGCCTGCGAGCAGAAGTTCGGCGGCATCGACATCATCGTTAACAACGCAGGCGTCGCGTCCGGCGGTTTCTTTGGCGAGTTGTCGCTGGAAGACTGGGATTGGCAGATCGCGATCAACCTCATGGGTGTGGTCAAGGGCTGCAAAGCGTTTCTGCCGTTGCTGGAGCAGAGCAAGGGCAAGATCATCAACATCGCTTCGATGGCGGCGTTGATGCAAGGCCCGGCGATGAGCAATTACAACGTCGCCAAGGCCGGTGTGGTGGCGTTGTCGGAAAGCTTGCTGATTGAATTGCGTCAGCAAGAGATCGGGGTCCACGTGGTGTGCCCGTCATTCTTCCAGACCAACCTGTTGGACTCGTTCCGGGGCCCGACGCCAGCGATGAAAGCCCAGGTCGGCAAGCTGCTGGAGAGCTCGCCCATTACGGCGAGCGACATCGCCGAGTACATTTTCGATCAGGTCGGCAAAGGCGAGTTCATGATCCTGCCCCACGAGCAAGGGCGCATGGCCTGGCAACTCAAGCAGAAAAACCCACAGGTGCTGTACGACGAAATGGCCAACATGGCGGACAAGATGCGCGCCAAGGCGAAGTCCGGGAAGGAGTGAGCCGAGGCTTTTTCTGATAGGGTGCGCCGTATCTTTCCGGCCACCTTTGAAGAGTTTTCGCCGTGCTCAATTACTTTTGGTTCTTCCTGGCTGCGGTGTTCGAGATCGCCGGTTGTTATGGTTTCTGGATGTGGTTACGCCAGGGCAAGAGCGCGCTCTGGGTGATTCCAGCGGTGGTCAGTCTGACGCTGTTCGCGCTGTTGTTGACGCGTGTCGAGGCGGCGTATGCGGGACGTGCGTATGCCGCGTATGGCGGGATCTACATCATCACTTCCGTTGCCTGGTTGAGCATTATCGAGCGCGTGCGGCCGTTGACGTCTGACTGGATCGGCGTGGCGTTCTGCGTCATCGGTGCGACCATTATCTTGCTGGGACCGCGCTGGGCGGCGACCTGACAGGTCCATGAAAAAGACGACGTTGTACCGGGATTTTTTCCGATCGGCGTTGCGGGTTAGGAAGAGGCGTAGGACGTGTCTGTCAGCAATCGCCGTTCAAGCTTGAAGGGCAAGACTGATTTTCTCCAGGTGCATTGTAGCGCTCTGGCCCGCGCGGCAACCTTCTCTCTCGGTTACAACCAAGGGAGTAGGAAAAATGCTGGTATTGACGCGAGAAATCGGAGAAACCTTCTCCATCGGCGATGACATTACCGTGCAGATTCTGGGCATCACCGGCAATCAGGTACGGCTGGGCATCGACGCCCCGCAACACGTGAAGATCCACCGTGCGGAAGTCTACAAGCGCATCGCTGCGCGTCTGCAGCAGATGGCGGCGCACTCATCGGGCACCTAGACCCGACGTCGCACCGATCAATCCTTTGCCTTGCGGCAACCTTTGTCATTCGTCGAAGTATTCTTTGGGCACGTCATGCTTGAGCATCAGCTGACATTGCTGACTGTCCAGATCAAAGAAAATCACCGCCTGACCTTTACTCAGCGCATGCCGGACCCGCAGCACGCGGGTTTCCAACGGGGTTTCGTCGCCATTGTCGGTCCCATCCCGCGTCACGAAATCCTCGATCAAACGCGTCAGGGTGTCGGCTTCGAGTTGGTCGTAGGGGATCAGCATGGGGTTCTCGGTCAGGGCGAAAGGGCAGGTGGCGGGATGCTAGCGCGGTCCAGGTTGGGAGGCTACAGCGGTGGTTAATTTTTCCTACGCTGCTGCTGATGTCGGCACTTTAACTGTGGGAGCGAATTCATTCGCGAGACGGTGGTAGAGGCTCAACATCCCTATTGCCTGCAACTTTGCATCGCGAATGAATTCGCTCCCACAGGATTTCTTTGATCATTCCCACCCAGGGTGCAGGAATGATCAGTGAGGGGCGGATAAATGCTTAACGCTGCCCCACCAACGTATCCACAGACGGCACCCGGGTGTCGGTTTCCATCTGCGCGTCATGCTCCAGCTGGTGGCTGAAATTCTCCAGCGACGCGTTCGAGGGATGCGCATCGCTGGCGAACACCGGCGGGCTCATGATGTACGCCGAGAGCAGGCGGCTGAGCGTACTCAGGCTGTCGATGTGCGTGCGCTCGTAGCCGTGGGTCGCATCACAGCCGAAGGCCAGCAACGCGGTGCGCGTGTCATAGCCTGCAGTGATCGCCGAGTGCGCATCGCTGTAGTAGTAACGGAACAGGTCACGACGCACCGAGAGTTCCTTTTCCTGGCCCAGACGCAACAAATGCCGGGACAGGTGATAGTCGTAAGGACCGCCGGAGTCCTGCATCGCCACGCTCACCGCGTGTTCGCTGGAGTGTTGGCCCGGAGCGACCGGGGCGATGTCGATGCCGACGAACTCACTGACGTCCCACGGCAGGCTGCCCGCTGCGCCGCTGCCGGTTTCCTCGGTGATGGTGAACAGCGGGTGGCAGTCGATCAAAGGCTCGGCGCCGCTGTCGACAATGGCCTTGAGCGCGGCGAGCAGGGCCGCAACGCCCGCCTTGTCGTCCAGATGCCGCGCGCTGATATGGCCACTTTCAGTGAACTCGGGAAGCGGATCGAAAGCGACGAAATCGCCGATGTTGATGCCCAGCGACTCACAGTCGGCGCGGGTGGCGCAGTAGGCGTCCAGGCGCAGTTCGATGTGATCCCAACTGATGGGCATCGTATCGACGGCGGTGTTGAACGCATGCCCTGATGCCATCAACGGCAGCACGCTGCCGCGAATCACGCCCGTATCGGTGAACACACTGACGCGGCTGCCTTCGGCAAAACGGCTGGACCAGCAACCGACCGCCGACAGGCCCAACCTGCCGTTGTCCTTCACTTCACGCACGCTGGCGCCGATGGTGTCCAGGTGAGCGGAAACCGCCCGGTCGGGGCTGTTCTGCTTGCCTTTCAAGGTGGCGCGAATGGTCCCGCGCCGGGTTAATTCAAAAGGAATGCCCAGCTCTTCCAGACGTTCGGCGACATAGCGCACGATGGTATCGGTAAAGCCCGTGGGACTTGGAATCGCGAGCATTTCCAGCAGGACTTTCTGCAGGTAATTCAGATCCGGTTCGAGGATTTTTTGTGCAGTGGTCATGGAGAGGCTCCTGAATGTATGAGCGGATCCCTTGTAGGAGCGCGCTTGCCCGCGATATCGGTGTGTCAGCGACGAAGATGCTGACTGGCGCTACGCAATCGCGGGCAAGCGCGCTCCTACAAAAGCAGGGAAGCGCGCCGATTTTCAGCCGTGCACAGGCAGGCTGTGGGGGAACAAAAGGTCGACGAAGCGCTCGGCGGTTGGCTGTGGCTCGTGGTTGGCGAGGCCACAGCGTTCGTTGGCTTCGATGAACACGTATTCCGGCTGGTCGGCGGCCGGAACCATCAGGTCCAGACCCACCACCGGAATATCCAGGGCGCGGGCGGCGCGGATGGCCGCGTCTTTCAGTACCGGATGAAGAATCGCCGTCACGTCTTCCAGGCATCCGCCGGTGTGCAGATTGGCGGTGCGGCGTACCGCCAGACGCTGATCGGCAGGCAGCACGCTGTCGAAGGTAAAGCCTGCATCCTCAACGGTACGACGGGTTTCTTCGTCCACCGGAATCTTGCTTTCGCCGCCCGTAGCCGCCGCGCGCCGACGGCTTTGCGCTTCGATCAACTGAGCGATGGTGTGACGACCGTCGCCCATGACTTCAGCCGGCCGCCGGATCGCTGCCGCCACGACATCGAAACCGATGACGACGATGCGAAGGTCCAGCCCTTCATGAAAGCTTTCCAGCAGCACGCGGCTGTCGAACTGACGGGCGCGCTCGACGGCGGCCTGGACGTCATCGATGGTCCGCAGATCGACGGCAACGCCCTGGCCTTGCTCGCCATCGACCGGCTTGACCACCACCCGTTGATGTTCGTCGAGAAACGCCAGGTTGTCATCGGCATTGCCTGCCAGTTGTTGCACAGGCAATTCCAGACCCGCCGCTTTCAAGACCTCGTTCGTCAGGCGTTTGTCCTGGCACAGGGTCATGCTGACCGCGGTGGTCAGGTCGCTCAACGACTCACGGCAGCGAATGCGGCGTCCGCCATGAATCAGTGTAAACAGACCTGCCTCTGCGTCATCCACTTGCACGTCAATGCCGCGACGGTGCGCCTCTTCGACGATGATCCGCGCGTACGGATTGAAATCCGCCTGCGGACCGGGGCCGAGAAACAGCTTCTCGTTGATGCCGTTCTTGCGCTTGATCGCGAAGGTCGGCAGGTTGCGAAAACCGAGCTTGCCGTACAGGTTTTTTGCCTGCTGGTTGTCATGCAGCACCGACAGGTCCAGATAGGCGAGGCCGCGACTCTGGAAATGCTCGATCAAATGCCGAACCAGCACTTCGCCAACACCCGGCCGTGTGCATTGCGGATCAACCGCCAGGCACCACAGGCTGCTGCCATTCTCCGGATCATTGAAGGCTTTCTGATGGTTCAGGCCCATGACGCTGCCGATCACCGCATTCGTGGTCTCGTCTTCGGCGATCCAGTACACCGGACCGCCCTGATGACGCGGGGTCAACAGGGTCGGGTCGATGGGCAACATGCCTCGGGCAATGTACAGGTTATTGATCGCCGTCCAGTCATCCTGACTCTGTGCACGGCGGATGCGAAACCCGCGAAACACGCGCTGCGATGGGCGGTAATCACTGAACCACAACCGCAAGGTGTCCGACGGGTCGAGAAACAACTGCTGTGGTGACTGCGCCAACACTTGTTGCGGCGCCGCCACATACAGCGCGATGTCGCGCTCGCCAGGCTTCTCGTTCAGCAACTCATGGGCCAGCGCCGCAGGATCGGGGTACGTGTGACCGATCAGCAGTCGCCCCCAGCCGCAATGCAGGGCCAAGGGTTCTGTGTCCGGCGTGCTGCCGTCTTCGGCAAAGCGCGCCTGCAGGCGTTCATACGACGGCGCCTGACCGCGCAACAGGCGCTGGTTGTAGATCGAAGCGTTGGCTTTCATCGGTCAGAGTCCTTGTTCGCTGAGCCACAGGTTCAGGGCCGCGAGCTGCCACAGCTTCGAGCCGCGCAGCGGAGTCAATTGACCATCGGGATCGGTCAACAGCTTGTCGAGCATGGTCGGGTTGAACAGGCCGCGGTCCTGGCTCGAGTCGAGCAACAGGTCGCGCACCCAGTTCAGCGTGTCGCCCTCAAGGTGCTTGAGACCCGGCACCGGGAAATAACCTTTCTTGCGGTCGATGACCTCGGACGGGATCACCAGACGCGCCGCTTCTTTAAGGACTTGCTTGCCGCCGTCCGGCAGCTTGAAGCGGGCCGGCACGCGGGCTGACAGCTCGACCAGGCGGTAGTCGAGGAACGGCGTACGCGCTTCCAGGCCCCAAGCCATGGTCATGTTGTCGACACGCTTGACTGGGTCGTCCACCAGCATCACGGTGCTGTCCAGACGCAGCGCTTTGTCCACCGCCGCGTCCGCGCCCGGCATGGCGAAGTGTTCGCGCACGAAATCGCCAGCCGCGTCGTTAGCGGTCAGCCATTGCGGCGCAACGGTATCGGCGTATTCCTTGTAGCTGCGATCAAAGAAGGCATCGCGGTACGCGGCATACGGATCGCTCGCGCCATCGACCTGCGGGTACCAGTGGTAACCGGCGAACAGTTCGTCGGCGCCCTGGCCGCTCTGCACCACTTTGCAGTGCTTGGCCACTTCCCGGGACAGCAGGTAAAAAGCGATGCAGTCGTGGCTGACCATCGGCTCGCTCATGGCGCGGAACGCCGCCGGCAGCTGCTCGATGATCTCGCTTTCCTTGATCCGCAACTGATGGTGATTCGTGCCGTAGTGCTTGGCGATCAGATCCGAATACTGGAACTCGTCGCCGCGCTCGCCGCCCGCATCCTGAAAACCGATCGAAAAGGTCGAGAGGTCCTTCACGCCGACTTCACGCAACAGGCCGACCAGCATGCTGGAGTCGACACCGCCGGACAGCAGCACACCGACGTCCACCGCTGCACGTTGACGAATGGCCACGGCCTCGCGGGTGCTGTCGAGTAGGCGGTCTCGCCAGTCTTCCAGGGTCAGGTTCGCTTCATCGGCATGAGGGCCGTAGGGCAGGGTCCACCAGGTTTTCTGCTCGACCTTGCCATCGGCGCCCACGCGCATCCAGGTGGCCGGCGGAATTTTCTCGACGCCGGCCAGCAGGGTGCGCGGTGCAGGCACCACGGCATGGAAGTTCAAGTAATGATTCAGTGCCACCGGATCAAGCATCGGGCTGATGTCACCGCCTTTGAGGAGGGCGGGCAGTGCCGAGGCGAAACGAAGGCGCTTGTCGGTCCGCGACAGGTACAGCGGTTTCACGCCCAGACGGTCGCGCGCAATGAACAGGCTGTTGTTGTCGCGCTCCCAGATGGCGAAGGCAAACATGCCGTTGAGCTTGGGCAGCATGTCGGCGCCCCAGGCGTGATAACCCTTGAGCAGCACTTCGGTGTCGCCACCGGAGTGGAACTGATAGCCGAGGGCTTCAAGCTCGGCACGCAATTCCGGGAAGTTGTAAATCGCACCGTTGAAGGCCAGCGACAGGCCCAGATGGCTGTCGATCATCGGCTGCGCCGAACCGTCGGACAGGTCCATGATTTTCAGGCGACGATGACCAAGGGCAATCGGCCCCTGGCTATGAAAACCCCAGGCATCCGGGCCGCGAGGGGCCAGATGATGGGTGATGCGTTCTACCGCGGCGAGGTCCGCAGGTTGGTTGTCAAAACGTAATTCACCAGCTAATCCGCACATAAAATCCTTACCGGTTTTCCGTTGGGGAACGTAGACGGGACGTCCGGCTACCCAAAGACTGACCGGCAGGGATTGTGAGAGTTTTAGAACGATGAGTTATAAGCGGGGCATGAGTCTGACGTCGCACTTACCGGCCGATGCTCGTCTGTGGTGCTGTAACACGGGAGTTGATGGTTGCCTCAAGTACCCATAACGCTGCCGTCCCTGTAGGAGACGTCCGAGGTTACGAGGGCAGCGAATGCGCCGGTCCAGTCGCCAACAATGCCACCTGACCCACGCCTTCGTCAGTAACACCGCGGTCCCTGTAGGAGACGTCCGAGGTTACGAGGGCAGCGAATGCGCCGGTCCAGTCGCCAACAATGCCACCTGACCCACGCCTTCGTCAGTAACACCGCGGTCCCTGTAGGAGACGTCCGAGGTTACGAGGGCAGCGAATGCGCCGGTCCAGTCACCAACGATACCGCCTGACCCACCGCCTCGTCCGAACGCAACCCGCACCAGGCCTGTTCCTACTTATTGCGCGTCAATCGCAGCCTCTCAATACCCCGTCATCTCCAGATACCCCACGCCTTTTTGACTGCCACTGATCTGAACCGGCCCTTCCCAGTAAGGAATCTGCAGGTTCATCCAGGCGCGCGGATTGAGCGCTTCCACGGTCAGATCCACAGCCTTGCTGGGGATTTTTACCGACCAGCGGGTCGGCATGTCCCTACCTTCGACGTCGGTGGTGTCTTGCGGCTCCAGCTCGATGTCTTTCGCCTCAAGCCGTTGAGTGCTGCCGTCGGCGTTGATCCAGGTTCCGGTGAGGTACGGCTCCCCATCCTTCTGCCGCATGCGATAAAGCATCACGTCGGCACCGTCGCTCAGGTGCAGCGAGAACCAGTCCCAGCCGGTCTGGTTTTCCGTCAGCGGCTGGCTGCTCCATTCGCGGTCCAGCCAGGCGGGGCCGGTCACCTGATAGGTCCTGCCGTCGATCTCAAGGCTGCCTTCGGCCTGAAAGAACGGCTGACTGTAGTAATACGACGCCTGACCTTGCTCAGATTTCTGGCTGAATCCCTGATTGCCTTGCAGCACCAGCGGTTTGCTCGACGTCAGGTGCAGGCGATAGCTGAACTGCGCCCCGCGAGCCTCCAGTTGCATGTCGGCCAGCGGGTCTTCGACGCTGGCGTGGCTGGTCAACGCCCAGTCATCGATCCACGCCGACATGGGCGCCAGCGTGACGCCCGCCTGACCCACGCCCCCTCGGGCATACCGCTCGGCCGCGTAGTGCTCGTCCTCCGAGGTGACGGCCGCATGGCCCATCCACAGGTTGCGATTGCTCCAGCTGTGATTGTCCTGCGGCGCGGCGGTCGAGCGGGGCAGGGCATTGCGGAACAAGGTCCATTGCACGCCAAACGACTGGCCATCGGCGTCCTTGAGGTTGGCGGTGATGTACCACCATTCGATGCGGAAGTCGTTGTGCGCGCCATGATCCAGCGGAAACAGGAACGTCTTGCCCGGCGTAACCTGCGCGTAATGGGCTGCATCGTCCGCCAGCCCCGCGAAGCCTTTTTCTTCCTCGGGTTTGTCGTCGCAGCCAGCCAGTAACAGCGCGACCATCAGCAGGGCCATCGCCTTAACGTTCATTGGCGAAGGTCCTCAACAGATCGGCAGGCCGGGTGCGGTACAGGCGATACAAAGGCCAGGCCGACGCCAGCAGAGTCGCGAGCATCGCCAGCATCATCAAACGCAGCAATTGCATCGGGAACACCTGCAACGGCAGGCGCCAGCCGAAGGCTTGCACGTTGATGACCGCATCCAGACACCAGGCCAGCAACAGCCCCAGCGGGATCGCCAGCACTAGCGTCAGCACCGCCAGCAGCCAGGTCTGCGCAAGGTTCAGCAACATCAACTGCCGGCGCGTGACACCCAGTGCCCACAACGGCGCCAGTTGCCCCAAGCGGCTCTGGCTCTGGGTGAGCAGGCTGATGAACAGCGCCACACCGGCGACCATCAACGTCAGGCTGTTCAAGGCGGCGGTCGCGGCGAAGGTGCGTTCGAACACTTGCCGGGACCACGCCTTGAGCTGAATCTGATCGACGATGCGGTTGTCGTCGATGGTGAACTTGTTGTGCAGCACACGCAGCAACTGCGGGATGGCCTGAGGATCGATGCGCAGGTTGAAGCGGTTGGGCGTCAGCTGTGGCCAGTGTTCGAGGAGGTGATCGGCGTTCACCAGGATGTGGCCTTTCGGGTTGCCGTAGTCTGCGTAGATCCCGACCACCCGCAGCGGCCAGTCGCCGTCAGGTGCGGGCAGAGTGACCTGATCGCCGACACCGACCTTGAGACGTCGCGCCAGTTGTTCGCTGAGCATCAGCGTGTCGTCAGACGCCAGTTGCGCCCAGGCATCGCCGCTGGCCGTTTGCAGCAAGGGCCAGTGTTGACGGTAATGTTCATGGTCGATCACGCCGTACAACTCGGCCGGCCAGCCTTTGAGTTGCAACGACACCTGATAATTGGGCAGCACGGCGGAGGTCAGCGGTTGCTCGCTCAGCCATTTTTGCAGGGGCGCTGCCTGGGCCGAGTTTTGTGGGTTGATGTACAGCTCGGCGCTCAGGCGTTGTTCCAGCCAGTGGGTGAAGGTCTGACGAAAGCCCGACGTCATGCTGCCCGCGCCGATGTTGGCCGCCATCGCCAGCAGCAGGGCCATCAAGGCCAGGCTCAAAGCCGGCAACTGTTGGCGGCAGTCGGCGAGAAACCATTGCCCCAGTACCGAACGGCTCCTGCCCAAGAGCAGGTTGAGCAGGGCGTTGAGCAGCACCGGCAGACCCAGCGCCGCGCTGAGCAGCAGGCTCGCCATCAGCACGAAGCCCACCGCAAGGCTGTTTCCGAACAGCACGGCGAGGACCGCGATCCCGGCCGAAACCCCGGCGACCCAGCCTTGACGTTTCAACCAGCGGGCGTGGGTTTCATGCCAGGCTTGTGCGTTGGCCAGAGCCAGCAAAGGAAGGCGCGCCGCGCGCAACACGCTGCTGGCCCCGGCGAGAAAGGCGCCGAAAAGGCTCACGCCCAATCCACTCAGCCACCACCCGATGCTCAGGTTCAGGTGCCCGGCGACTTCAGCCCCATACAGGCCCCGCAGGCTGGCGGCGACATCAGGTAACAGCGCACTGGCGAGCCAGTAACCGCTAATGACCCCGGCGATGCCACCCAGCAATGCCAGCACGCCCAGTTCGATGATCAGGCTGAAGATCAGCCCCCGCGCACTGACACCGCACGCGCGCAGGTTTCTCAATAGACCGCGACGCTGTTCCAGCGCCAGACCAATCGCCGCGTGGACAATGAACAGCCCGACCACGAACGACAGGAAACCCAACGCATCGAGGTTCAGGTGAAAGCTTTCGGTGAGCCGCCCGAGATCGTTGTCCTCGCCGCTCTTGCGCATCACCAGTTCGCCCTTGATGTCGTCGGGCAGGTCCGGGGCGTTCTCGGCAAAGTCTTTGGGCAAAATCAGACGCGAGATCTGTCCGGGCTGATTGAGTAATTGCTGGGCGAAGCCGATGTCCATCAGCAAAAGGCCGGGCGCCATGTCAGCTTGGGCATGCAGCGGCGGTAGCGTCTGGCCCGTATCGGTCTGAGGCTGTTCGCCTTCATGCAGGCCCAGTGCCTGAAGGGTTTGCGGGGAGATCCAGGTGCTGCCCGGCGGGGTGAAAAACGACACGATCTGCGCGGTGTCCAGTGACTGCCCCGCCAGGGCGGTGTTGACCGGCAACGACACCGGCTCGATGCCGAGCAAGGTCAGGTGCTGGTCGGGCAGGTCCTTGAGCGTGAGACGACCTCGCAGCGCAGGCGAGACCGGCCAGCCGGCACGACGCAGGCTGACGAACAACTCTTGCGGGAAGTTCGCGCCGTTGGGCGTGACCAGGATTTTCTGCGGCTCGCCGCCGATCAACTGACTGGCTTTGGCGTAGCTCTCGCGCGCCTGGCTGTTCAACGCCTGCACCCCGGTCAACAGGCTGGTCGCCAGCCACAGGCCGGTCAGCACGCTGAAGAATTGAACGGGATGACGCCGCCAATGGCTCAGCAGCGCTTTCAGCGTCCAGTAGAAGACGGGCATCAGCGTTCGCCTTCAGTGGCCAGACGTCCCAGGTGCAGCACTTCCTGACGGTCCAGCCGTGCCGCGACTCTGGGGCTGTGGGTGACCATCAGCAGGCTGGTGGGGCTGTCGGCGAGCAGGTCGAGCAGCAACTGCAAGACTTCATCGCTGGTGTTTTCGTCGAGGTTGCCGGTGGGTTCATCCGCCAGCAACAGGCCGGGGCGTGAGGCAAGGGCGCGGCCAATGGCGACACGCTGCTGCTGGCCGCCGGAGAGTTGCTCGGGGTAACGCTTGAGCAGCGGACCCAAGCCCAGACGCTCGGTCAGTTCGGCTTGCCACTCGGGCTGGTAACGGCCCGCAAGGCGAGCCTGAAAGGCCAGGTTGTCTTCGACCTTGAGGCTGCCGATCAGGTTGAACTGCTGGAACACCAGGCCGATTTCGGTACGCCGCCAGTTGGCCAGTTGGGCTTCGCCCATCTGATCAAGGCGCTGGCCGGCGATCTCGATGCTGCCTTGATCAACCTGATCGAGGCCCGCCACCAGATGCAGCAAGGTGCTCTTGCCACTGCCCGATTCGCCCATCAACGCCAGGCTTTGTCCCTGGCCCAATTGCAAATCCACCCCGCGTAATACTGCCAACGGGCCTTGGGCCGTCGCATAACTCTTGAACACGCCTTGGACTTGCAGCATCGACCTGCACCTGGAAGAGGAGTGGGATGGAGAATACCGGGTTGGCCGGGGGAGGTGTAAACAGCACGATCGTGCAGATTTGTAGCGGGGTGGATACGTTGAGGCAAAGGTCGCTTGAATGCGGTCTCACTGTGGGAGCGAATTCATTCGCGATTGACCAGCAAGACCCACACAGCTCTATCGTCAGGAATATTTTTCGCGAATGAATTCGCTCCCACAGGGTAAGTCCAGTGTGTCAGCGAACACTGAGTCACCGCTTTGCCAAGAGGGCGGATGTTCCCAAATGCCTCCGGTTCGGGGTGCTATTTCCCTCTGATCAACCCGCGCAACACAAACCGATTCGGATGGCAGGCCTCGGCGACCGCGCGGGGTAGGGGCAGGGGTTCGTTGTCGAGCCAGGCGGCGATCAGTTCACCGGACAGTGACGCGGTGATCAGGCCGCGTGAGCCGTGGCCGCTGTTGACGTACAAACCTTCTACCCAAGGGCAGGCGGTGTCGGGCGTTTGCCGTGCATCCTTGCGCAGCACCGCGTACGCTTCAAGGAAGGCGTCTTTGTCCGCCAGCGGTCCGACGATAGGCAGGTAATCAGGACTGGTGCAACGAAAGGCGGCGCGGCCCTCCAGTTGCTCGACAGGCAACCGATCGGCAGCAAGGCGCTCAGTCAGGTCGCCAGAGATTTCCCGCAGCAGTTCAAGATTGCCCAGATGCTCAGCAGCAGTCGGTGTCAGGTCGTCACTGTGGAAGTCGAAGCTCGCCCCCAGCGTGTGTTCGCCCAGACGCGCGGGTGCCATGTAGCCCTCGGCACAGACGACCGTGCTCAAAGAAGCGCTGGCGCGGGTTTCAGGCAGTCGGGTGATTTGTCCACGAATGCGTTTGAGCGGCAGGTCGGCGCTGGCCTGGAAGCGCTTGACCTCCGCCGCGCCTGCAAGCACCACGACCGGTGCCGAGTCCAGCAGCCGATCACCGTCCCATGCCTGCCAGTGATCACCTTCACGTCTTAATTCAACGACGTCGTGGTGTGGCATCAGACGGATATTTGCCGCGCTCGTCTGACGATGACACAGCGCAGGCGGGTGTACCCAGCCGCCTTCGGGGTAAAACAGGCCGCCGCAGTTCAATGCGATACCTGCCTTCGCTTCGGCGGCGGGCGTGTCCAGAACATGCAGCAACTCGGCTGAAAACGCTTCGGCCAGTTGCGCCTGACGTTGATGTTCCTTTTCGTCGAACGCCAGTTGCAGCACGCCGCAATCGTCCCAGTCCACGCCGCGTTCCAGTCGTTCCAACAGGCGACGGGTATGACCAAAACCACTGAGGATCAGTTGCGAAAGCGCTGTGCCGTGGGCGGACAGCTTCAGGTAGAGCACGCCTTGCGGATTGCCGGATGCCTCTTGCGCAAGGTCCGCATGCCGCTCCAGCAAACTGACCTGCCAACCGCGGGCGGCCAGACTGGACGCGGTTGCGCAGCCGGCGAGCCCGGCACCAATGACCAGCGCCTTGCGTTCTTTGCCGGGCGATCGCGGTCGCGCAAACCAGGGTTTAGGCTGCGCGGGTGCAGGCACGTCTTCCGGCCAGCCAAGAAAACGGCCCTTGAGCACTTCCCATTTGTGGCCGATGCCGGGTACGCGCTTCATCTTGAAACCTGCCGCATTCAATGCACGGCGGACCCAACCGGTGCTGGTGAACGTGCCGATGGTCGAGCCGGGCGCGGCCAGTCGGGCCAGTTCGGCGAACAGTTCGGGCGTCCACATCTCCGGGTTTTTCGAGGGCGCGAAACCGTCGAGAAACCAGGCATCGATCTCCCCATCCAGTTGCGGCAGCATGTCCAGCGCATCGCCAATCAGCAGGGTCAGCGTAACGCGTCCGCTATCAAACACCAGGCGTTGAAACCCCTCGTGGATGGCGACGTACTGCTCCAGCAGTTGATCGGCGAAGGCCTTCAGTTCCGGCCACAGTGCCAGCGCTCGCACAAGGTCTGCGCGGCTCAACGGGAATTTTTCAACGCTGACGAAGTGCAGGCGCGCGCCGGGCGTGGCGCAGGCGTCGAACAGCTGCCACGCACAGAGAAAATTGAGGCCGGTGCCAAAGCCTGTTTCACCAATTACCAGTCGCCCATCCGCCGGCAGTGCAGCGAAGCGTTCGTGCAGCTCGTTCTGGGTCAGAAACACATGACGTGTCTCGGCGAGGCCCGATTCATTGGAGAAATAGACATCGGCAAACGCCCGAGAGATCGGGTTGCCGTTTTCGTCCCAGTCGAGCTGGGCGTGCTGGAGAGTCGTCATCATTGAGCTGTGAAAGGCGCTTTGGCAGGTGCAAGGCCGGCATCTTAACGCACTGCGGGCGCGGTATCGCAGCCGGCGGATTGACCCATAACCCGGATTTGCGGTCACAACCGTCACTGACCCATTCGATCCGCTAGTCTTGAGCGATCAGGAACAGGAGCCGTACATGTTTGAATCCGCTGAAATCGGCCACACCATCGACGACGAAACCTACGACGCCGAAGTGCCGGCCTTGCGAGAAGCATTGCTTGAAGCCCAGTACGAACTGCATGAACAGGCCCAGCGCCAGATCATCATCTTGATCAACGGCATCGAAGGCGCGGGCAAGGGCGAAACCGTCAAGCTGCTCAATGACTGGATGGACCCGCGTTACATCGAAGTGCGCACCTTCGATCAACAGACCGATGAAGAGCTCGCTCGTCCGCCTGCCTGGCGCTACTGGCGTCAACTGCCGCCCAAGGGGCGGATCGGCGTGTTTTTCGGCAACTGGTACAGCCAGATGATCCAGGGCCGTGTGCACAAGCAATACAAGGACCCGGTGCTGGATCAAGCCATCAACGGCGCCGAACGCCTGGAAAAGATGCTCGTCGATGAGGGCGCGGTGATTTTCAAGTTCTGGTTTCACCTGTCAAAACAGCAGATGAAATTGCGCCTCAAGACCCTCAAGGACGACCCGCTGCACAGTTGGCGAATCAGCCCGCTGGACTGGCAGCAGTCCAGGACTTACGACAAGTTCGTGCGCTTCGGCGAGCGCGTGCTGCGTCGCACCAGCCGCGACTATGCGCCGTGGCATGTGATCGAAGGCGTCGACCCCAACTACCGCAGCCTCACCGTTGGCCGTCTGTTGCTCGAAGGTTTGCAGAATGCGCTGAAGACGCCGGAAGGCAGCACCAATCTCGTCAACCTCGGGCCGCTGCCCAGCAACACCGACGAGTTGAGTCTGCTGGACAATCTCGACATGACCCTGTCGCTGGAGAAGGACGACTACGACGAGCAGTTGATCACCGAACAAGCGCGTCTGTCCGGCTTGATGCGTGACAAACGCATGCGTCGTCATGCGTTGGTGGCGGTGTTCGAAGGCAACGATGCGGCTGGCAAGGGCGGCGCGATCAAGCGCGTCGCCGGTGCGCTGGATCCGCGGCAGTACCACATCGTCCCCATCGCTGCGCCGACACAGGACGAGCTGGCGCAACCTTATTTATGGCGCTTTTGGCGGCAGATTCCAGCACGGGGCAAGTTCACCATTTTCGACCGCTCCTGGTACGGCCGGGTGTTGGTCGAGCGCGTGGAAGGCTTCTGCTCCGAAGCCGACTGGCTGAGGGCGTACAGCGAGATCAACGACTTCGAAGAACAACTCACCGACGCCGGTATCGTGGTCGTGAAGTTCTGGCTGGCGATTGACGACAAGACGCAGCTGGAGCGCTTTCAGGCGCGGGAAAAGATCCCGTTCAAGCGCCACAAGATCACAGAGGACGACTGGCGAAATCGCAAGAAATGGCCGCAATACCGCGAGGCCGTCAGCGACATGGTCGACCGCACCAGCACCGAGATCGCCCCGTGGACATTGGTGGAGGCCAACGACAAGCGCTGGGCCCGGGTGAAGGTGCTGCGCACGATCAACGAAGCGCTTGAGGCAGCGTTCGCGAAGGACGACAAGAAGAAAAAATGACTGACGTAGCGCAATTCCTGTAGGAGCAATAGGAGGTTACGACGGTCGCGAATGCGGTGGTGCATCCGATGAATATCTTTCGGATGCACCGGCCAATCGCGAATGAATTCGCTCCCACAGACCTAAGGTATGGCCTGACAGCCAGTAATGACCCCAGGCCTATGGTATGGCCTGACAGCCAGTAATGACCCCAGACCTGTAGGAGCGCGCTTGCCCGCGATGCGTTGTATCTGACGATGGAAATGCATCGACTGTACCGACGTCATCGCGGGCAAGCGCGCTCCTTACGGCCTGCGACCAGAATCAAAGGCCCAGCGTCGGGAGCGCTGACTACCGCTCCCGCAGCGCCTCGGTCCGGGCCTTCAGCACGGGTTTCAACAGGTAGTCCATCACGCTTTTCTCGCCGGTAATGATGTCCACGGTGGCGACCATGCCGGGGATGATCAGCAACGGTTTGGCGTCGCTGCCCAGATGGTTTTTGTCGGTGCGCACCTGAATCAGGTAAAAGGTGTTGCCCTTGTCATCGGTGGTGGTGTCGGCGCCGATCAGCTCCAGTTTGGCGGGCAAGCCGCCATAGATCGTGTAGTCATAGGCGCTGAATTTCACCATCGCTTTCTGGCCCGGATGCAGGAACGCGACGTCCTGCGGACGAACCTTGGCTTCGATCAGCAGGTTGTCTTCCAGCGGAACGATTTCGATCATGTCGCTGCCCGGCTGAACCACGCCACCGATGGTGTTGACCTTCAGCGTCTTGACGATGCCTTTGACGGGCGAGGTCACCGTGGTGCGGGTGACGCGGTCGTCGATGGCAATGCTGGTGGCGCTGGCCTTGGCGAGGTCGGCGCGCTTGTCGTTCAGGTCCTTGGCGGCGTCCGAGCGGAAGCTGTCTTGCGACTCCTGGATCTTGCTCTTGATCTCGTTGATGGCGGCCTCTGCACGAGGAATCGCCAGCGAGGTGGCGTCCATCTGGCCACGTGCTTCAGATGCCTTGCCTTTGAGCCGGATGATCTCGACCGGCGACACCGCGCCACTGTTCACCAGCGGCGCCGACATGCTCAGCTCCTGCTGAATGAAGCCGAGCTGGTTGCGGAACTGATCCTGTTTCGAACGAAACTCGGCGACTTCCTGAGTCTTTTGCCGCAGCTGTTCTTGCAGCGTGCGTTGCTCACTGGCCAGACGGCGCTGCCGTGAGTCGTACAGCGATTGCTCGTCGGCCGCGACCTGTGGCGCCTTGGCCAGCACCACGGCGGACGGCTTGAACGGACGGCCTTCAGACTCTGCCGACAAGCGATCGACCTGAGCCATCAGCGTGTATTTATCGACCTCGCTCTCACCTTTGTTCGACAGAAACCGCGTGTCGTCCAGTCGCAGCAGCGTGTCACCTTTGTTCACGATCTGGCCTTCACGAACGAAGATTTCGGTGACGATGCCGCCTTCCAGGTTCTGTATCACCTGGACTTTGCTCGACGGGATCGCCTTGCCTTCGCCCATGGTGACTTCCTGCAACACCGCGAATTTGGCCCAGACCAGCGCGGTGATGATCAACGCGGCGGCGATCCATACGGTGATGCGAGACCCTCGAGACGCGTCCTGCGCCGCGACGCCGGCAACTTCCGGCATGAACTCGGTATCGACCTGACGACCAGGGTGAAAATAACCTTGAGCGGATGACATAGGGAACGCTCCTTAAACCGTGGCCGGGCCGACACGGCCCTTGCGCAGTGCTTCGACGACGAGTTCTTTGGGACCGTCAGCGACTACCTTGCCGTTGTCCAGCACCACCAGCCGGTCGACCAGACTCAGCATCGACATGCGGTGCGTCACCAGCAGCAGTGTCTTGCCTTGCATCAGGGTGAACAGCTTCTGACGCAGCACGTCTTCGCTGCCGTTGTCCATGTGGCTGGTGGGCTCGTCGAGCAACATGATCGGCGGGTCGAGCAAGAGTGCGCGGGCCAGCAGCACGGCCTGGCGCTGACCGCCGGACAGCAATTGCCCGCGTTCACCCACCGGCCGGTCGAAGCCAAGCGGATGGTTGCGCGCCAGCTCGGTCACGCCGGTCAGTTCAGCCACTTCCAGCATCCGGGCGTCGGTGACATAACGGGCGCCCAGGGTGAGGTTATCCCGCAAGCTGCCCGCCAGCAGCGGCAGGTCATGGGCGACATAACCCACTTGCTGACGCAGGTCGGCGACGTCCACCTGGCGCAGGTCCAGACCGTCGAGCAACAGCTGCCCTTCATCCGGCGTATAAAAACCCATGATCAACCGTGCCAAGGTGCTTTTACCCGAGCCGCTGCGGCCAATGATGCCGATCCGCTCGCCCGGTTTGACGGTGATGCTGACCTCGTTCAAAGCCGCTGACGTACCCGGGCCGCCATAGGCGAAACTGGCTTTGACGACCTCTATCGCCCCTTTGAGCTGGGTGTGCTGCAAGGGGTGTTTGGTCGGGTCGCGCTCTTGCGGCAGAGCCATCAAGGCGTCGGTGCTTTTCATGGTGATCTGCGCTTGTTGATAGCGCGTGATCAGCCCGGCGATCTGCCCCAACGGCGCCAGCACACGACTGCCGAGCATATAAGTGGCCACCAGCGCGCCGACGCTGAGGTTGCCCGCGATGATGCTGTAGACGCCCGCAACGATGGTCGCCATGCCCGAGAACTGCTGAATGAACAGCGTGCCGTTGCTGGCCAGCGCCGAGAGGTCCCGAGCGTGGCTGTCGAGGCGGGTGAGGGCGCCGTGGGTGTGTTCCCACTTGTGCTGACGTTCGCTTTCGGCGCCGCAGGCTTTGAGGGTTTCCAGGCCACCCAGGGTTTCCACCAACAGCGCCTGACGTTCTGCACCCAGCGCGAGGCTACGTTCGACGGTGTCGCGCAGGCGCATCTGGATGATCCAGGCAAACAGGATGGTGATCGGAAACGCCACCAGCGGAATCACCACCAGCCAGCCGCCGAGCAGCCCGATCACCGCCAGCATCAAGACGGCGAAAGGCAGATCGATGATGCTGGTCAGGGTCACGGCGGTGAGGAATTCGCGCAGGCCCTGGAAGTCATGAATGCTCTGGGCGAAACCGCCGATGGTGGCGGGACGTGCCTTCATCGACATGCCCGTGATGCGCTCGAACAAGGTGGCGGACAGAATCACGTCGGTCTTCTTGCCGGCTTGATCCAGCAGGCGCGCACGCACCAGCCGCAGGGTCAGTTCGAAGCCGGTGCCGATCAGCAGACCAATCGCCAGTACCCACAGCGTTGAAGTGGCCTGGTTGGGTACCACCCGGTCGTAAGTCTGCATGACGAACAACGGCACCATCAGGCCCAGCAGGTTGATCATCAGGCTGGCGAGAATCGCGTCGCTGTACAGCCAGCGCGACAGCTTGAGCGTGTCGCGGAACCACGCGTTGACCCTGGGCACCAGCGGCGAGCGAAGGTTTTCCAGCTCATGCCGGGGACGGGCGAACAGCGCTTGACCGGTGTACAGCGTGGCCAGTTCTTCACGGGTCACGTGCTGTTCGCCGCCATCTGCTTCGCTCGGCAGAATCAGCGCCCGACCGTCTTCTTCCCATCGTCGAAGGACCGCGCAGCGATTGCCCTTGAGCAGCAGCAATACGGGCAGGTTCAGACCGTCGATGGCATCCAGGTTGCGGCGCAAAATGCGCGCCTGCAACCCGGCGCGAGCGGCGGCGCGAGGCAGAAGGTCGACGCTTAAGGATTGTTGCGCCAGCGGCAGGCCGGCGCTGAGGCTGGTCCGGCTGGCGCTGCAATCGTGGAGCCGGCAAAGGATGAGCAAGCCATCCAGCAGCGGGTCGTCGAAGTTCGAACGTGGGTCAAATGCAGGTGCTGATTCAAATACAGGCGGCATGCTGGTCACAGACTTCTCCCGCGCTAAATGCGCTACTGCTTACTTCAGTTCGCTTACTTCAGTTCGGGAAGCCGGGCTTCGCTTTTGACTTCTGTCAGCGCGACGGCGGCCGTTGGCAATACCACACGCGCTTTGCTCAGCAGCTCGCCTTCAGTGGCCAGCACTCGGTACATCGAGTACTCCTCGGTGTAGCGCAGTTCGGTGTAGCGACGGGCTGCGTTGTACAGCTCGTTTTCACTGTCCAGCAGGTCAAGGAGCGTGCGTTGACCCAGGCCGAACTGGTCCTGATACGCGGCGCGAACCTTGGTCGTGGTTTCGGTGTATTCACGGGCGATCGGGGTCTGCACACGGGCGTTGTTCATGGCGTTCCAGGCCAGCGACAGGTTCTCGTTGATCATGCGCAACGCGTTGTTTCGGATGTCCATCGCCTGGCCGGTCTTGTAGGAGTCTGAGTTCAGGCGGGCCTTGTCACGGTTGCCATTGAACAGGTTGTAATTCATCACCACGGCGGCGCGCCATTCGTTGTCGTGGCCTTCTTCGCCTTGCAGGTTGTTGTTCGCGCCGACTGCCAGTTCACCGTCGAACCGTGGATAAAACGGCGACTTGGCGACTTCGTATTGTTTCTCGGCGGCGTTTACATCGGCCTGGGCGGATTTCAGATAGGAGTTATTGACCAACATGCTCTGCCGGGCGTCGCTCAGGCTTTTCGGCACTTCGCCTTTGATCGACGGGGGCGCCTCAAGCTCATCGGGCATCTTGCCGACGGCGCTGAAGAAATTGGCTTCAGCGTCGGCAAGGTCGACTTGTGCGGTGTAGAAATTGTTCTCGGCCAACGCACGGCGAGCTTTGGACTGATCGCTGTCGGCATTGCTGCCGATGCCACGGTTGGTACGCAAGCCGATCTGGTCATTGATGCGCAGGTGGGCCTGCAGGTTGTTCTTCGCAAGGTCGAGCAATTCACGGCGTTTGAGCACTTCGAGGTACACCTCGATGGCCCTGAGCGCCAGATCCTCAGCGGTGCCGCGCAAGTAGTACGCACGGGAATTCACCACGGCCTGCGTACGGCCGACCTCGTTCTTGGTGTTGAAACCGTCGAACAGCATCTGGCGCAGACGCAATTCCGACTGGGTGTAGTTGAGCGTTTCCTCGTTGTGGTTACCGAAGGCCCGTGTAGTGGGGCTGTCGGTGTGCTCACGGCCATAGGCGGCGATCAGATCGACGGTGGGGAGATAGCCTCCTTTGGCAATTTTCACATCTTCATCTGCGGACAGTCGGTTGTTCACGTTGGAGTGAATTTCCGGGTGGTTGTCGACAGTGTTCTGAATCGCCTGACTCAGTGACATGGCTTGCGCTTGGGCGCAGGCGACCGCCAACACAACTGCACTGTAAAGCGGGGTCAAATCGCGCATGGAGCTTCTCCCTGGATTGTTGTCGTGCTGCTAACGCCAAAAAACCGACGAATCTGGCTGTTAAAACCGTATCAGGTTTGTAACATCAGAGCTAAGAACAACTTTGGGAAAAGCTCAGACGTTTTTTTCATAAGCCTTATTCCAAAAAAAACTTATGCCATTTCTGGTTTTCAAGCGAAGGTTGAATTCAGGAAACGCTTGTATTCAAGGTTTTACAAGCATCTTACGGTTGCTAAGGAAGTTTCAACGGAAATTTGACGGCGTTCGATCAAGCGGTTTTTCGAGCAAAAAACTTGAAAAGATTCAGCGACATAAAATTGTCGTATGAAGCTGGCTCCTAGCCATTTCTGTGCGCCGAATGAACAGTTTTTGTTGGATTCGTAACATTTTCTGATCCGGTATTTGCAGCAAGGGAGTGGATATGGCCAGGTTGATCGGTACTGTGCGGCAGGTGGTGGGCGACGTTTTCGCGGTGGCGGGCAACGGCACCAAGCGTCTGGTGATCGAAGGCGACAAGGTTTATGCCGGTGAACAACTGCAAACCGGACCCACGGGCGCGGTGGCGATACATCTGGCCAAGGGAGGCGAACTGACGCTGGGACGTGACAGCAGCATGCCGCTGACGCCGGAGATCCTGGCCAACCACGCGACCCACGTAGACACCCCGGATGCGGCGCCCAGTCAGGCCCAGCTGTCCGATGTGCAGCAGGTGCAGCAGGCGATTGCCGCCGGTGCTGACCCGAGCCAGATCACCGATCCGCCCGCCGCTGGCAACGCCAATCCCGGAGGTTCGCCCACGGCATTGGGGGGCGGGCATTCATTCGTATTGCTGACCGAAACGGCAGGCGTCGTGACGCCGGTCATCGGCTTTCCGACGGCCGGTCTGGGTTCCACGTTCATCCTGCCGGAGCTGGAGGTTGGCACGTTTGTAAACGGCTCTCCGGACTTCAGCCTTCCACCGATCGTCGTGCCGCCGCCGGTGGTGACGCCACCCGACAATCCGCCGCCTGATCAACCGCCACCGGACCAGCCACCACCGGACCAGCCACCACCACCGGTGGACAACGGCGTGAGCCTCGGTTCCAGCGAGGTGACGCTCAACGAAGCCAACCTGGCCGATGGCAGTAACCCGAACCCGGATGCGCTGACCCAGAACGGGGTGATCAAAGTCACCGCGCCTGACGGTCTGCAGACCCTGAACATTGGTGGCATCGACGTCGTGGTCAACGGCGTGGCAATCACCTCACCCCAGTCGATCACCCTGCCATCAGGCAATACGCTGACCATCCTGGGTTACAACCCGACCACCGGCGAAGTGACTTACACCTATACGCTCACCGGCGCGGAAACCCACAACCAGGGTGACGGCACGGTCAACAACGAACAGATTGCCGTGCATGCCGTGGACAGCGATGGCGACGTAGCGGACGGCAATATCAACGTCCACGTGACTGACGACGTGCCGCAGGCCAACCCCGATATTGGCTATGTCAAAGAAGGCGGGGAGACCAGCGGCAACATCCTCGGCAACGACACCGCCGGCGCTGACGGTCCGGCAGCCGGTGGTTTGATCATTGGCGTGAGAGCCGGCAGCGATACGTCGACGCCGGTTACCAGTGGCGTGGGCACGGTGATTCAAGGGCTCTACGGCACCTTGACGGTGGATGCCAACGGCAACGCTTCTTATGTGGCCAACCCGAATAATGGTGGTCAGGGCGATGCGCAAGATGTCTTCACCTACACCATCCGCGACGCCGACGGCGACACCAGCACCACGACGGTGACCGTCAATGTTTTCCACAACGATGGCGTGATCATTGGTGGCAGCGATTGCACGGTCAGCGAAGCCAACCTGGCCGACGGCAGCAGCCCGGACGCCGCGGCGCTGACCCAGACCGGCACCGTGAAGGTCACGGCGCCGGACGGTCTGCAAACACTGACCATTGGCGGCATCAACGTGATCGAGAATGGCGTGGCGATCACTTCGCCGCAATCGACCACATTGCCATCGGGCAGCACCTTTACTGTTATTTCCTATAACCCGGTCACCGGGGAAGTGACCTACAGCTACACGCTCAACGGTGCCGAGACCCACAATCAAGGCAACGGCACGGTCAACAACGAACAGATCGCTGTGCATGCCGTGGACAGCGACGGCGACGTGGCTGACGGCAATATCAACGTTCACGTGACGGACGATGTGCCGCAGGCCAACCCTGATATTGGCTATGTCAAAGAAGGCGGCGAAACCAGCGGCAATATCTTGGGCAACGACACCGCGGGTGCCGACGGTCCGGCAGCCGGTGGTTTGATCGTCGGTGTGCGCGCCGGCAGCGACACCTCGACTCCGGTTTCCGGCGGCGTAGGCACCGTGATTCAAGGGCTGTACGGCACGTTGACGGTCGATGCCAACGGCAACGCCTCTTATGCGGCGAACCCGAATAATGGGGGGCATGGCGACGCGCAGGACGTGTTTACCTACACCATCCGCGATGCCGACGGCGACACCAGCACCACGACGGTGACCGTCAATGTCTATCACAACGATGGCGTGATCATCGGTGGCAGCGATTGCACGGTCAGCGAGTCGCATCTGCCCTATGGCAGCGACCCTGACGCAGCGGCACTCACGCAAAATGGCAGCATCAAAATCACGGCGCCCGACGGTCTGCAAACCCTGACCATCGGTGGTGTCAACGTGATCGAGAATGGCGTGGCGATCACCTCACCGCAGTCGACCACACTGCCGTCGGGCAGCACGTTCACCATCCTCACGTACAACCCGACCACAGGCGAAGTGACCTATAGCTATACGCTCAACGGTGCGGAAACTCACAATCAAGGCAACGGCACGGTCAACAACGAACAGATCGCCGTGCATGCCGTGGACAGCGACGGCGACGTGGCTGACGGCAACATCAACGTTCACGTGACGGACGATGTGCCGCAGGCCAACCCTGATATTGGCTATGTCAAAGAAGGCGGCGAAACCAGCGGCAATATTCTCGCTAACGACCAGGCGGGTGCCGATGGTCCTGGAGCGGGCGGTTTGATCGTCGGTGTGCGCGCCGGCAGCGACACCTCGACTCCGGTTTCCGGCGGCGTAGGCACGGTGATTCAGGGCCTGTACGGCAACCTGATCGTCGATGCCAACGGTAATGCCTCATACCACGCCAACCCGAACTCGGTGAGTCATGGTGGCGAGCAGGATGTCTTCACCTACACCATCCGCGACGCCGACGGTGACACCAGCACCACGACGGTGACCGTCAATGTCTACCACAACGATGGTGTGACCATCGGCGGTGGCGACTGCACGGTCGATGAAGCGAATCTGCCGGGCGGCTCTCATCCGGATCACGATGCGCTGACGCAGACCGGCACCATCAAGATCACCGCACCGGACGGTCTGCAAACTCTGACCGTGGGCGGTATCAACGTGATCGATCACGGCGTGCCACTCTCGTCCCCACAATCGACGACGTTACCCTCGGGCAGCACGCTGACCATCCTCACCTACAATCCGACCACAGGCGAGGTGACGTACACCTACACGCTCAACCATTCGGAAGACCACAATCAGGGCGACGGCACGTCACTCAACGATCAGATCCCCGTGCATGCAGTGGACAACGACGGTGACGTCAGCGACGGCAATGTCGTGGTCAAGATTCTCGACGACACACCCCAGGCTCACTGCGACATCGGCAACGTGGCGGCGGGCGGCGATGTCAGCGGGAATCTGCTGCTCAATGATTCGGCGGGCGCAGACGGCGCAGGCCCTAACGGCCTGATCGTCGGCGTACGTGCAGGTGGTGACACTTCAACCCCGGCATCGGGCGGTCTGGGCAGCGTGATCACCGGGCTGTACGGCACGTTGATCGTCGACGCCCAAGGCAATGCGACCTATCACAGCAACCCTGCACTGGTCGGCCCGCATGGCGAGCAGGACGTGTTCACGTACACCATCCGCGACGCCGATGGCGACACCAGCACCACCACGGTCACGGTCAACGTTGCGCCGCCATGCCCACCGGTTGCCTGCAACGATCATGACGTCACCGTGCAGGAAAGCGCGCTGGATACCCACAAGGACGGCCAGGACCTGGCGCCCGGAAAAGTCACCGGCAGCCACCCGGGATCAACCGCTGAAACCGGCACCGGCACGGTTGCCGACTCGGCCCACGGCGGTTATGGCGCGCTGACCTTCAGCCTTGATGGCGCCCACAACGGCACCGTTCAAGGTCAGTTTGGCGTGCTGCACCTGAACGCGGACGGCAGCTACACCTACACGCTGACATCGGCACCGAAAACCACGCCTGCCGCCAACGATGGGCCGAACATCACCCACGACACGTTCAATTACACAGTCACCGATTCGCTGGGGCATTCATCCACCGCGCAGATCGTGGTCAACATCGTCGACGATCAACCTAAAGCCGCCTGCATCGACAAGACGGTGACCAGCGATGGCGTCGACACCAACCTGATGCTGATCGTCGATAATTCGGCGAGCATGAACGAGGCGTCGGGTGTGAACGGGCTGTCTCGTCTGGGCCTGGAAAAACAGGCGATCATCGAGCTGCTGAACAAGTACGAAGCCCTCGGCGACGTGAAAGTGCAACTGGTGACCTTCAACAGCCAGGCGAACATCGGCAGCAACGAATGGGTGGATGTCGCCACGGCCAAGGCCATGGTCAATGCGCTGACTGCTGGCAACGGCACCAACTACGACGCCGCGCTGGCCGCTGCACAACAAGCGTTCGTCGAGAAAGGCGCCATCGCAGGTGCGCAAAACCTTGCGTACTTCTTCTCGGATGGCAACCCGACGACTTCACCGCAGCATGCTGATCCGGATCACGTGCCGAACCCTGCACGCGGTGACGGTATCGACGCGACTGAAGAGCACGCCTGGACCACGTTCCTCGACAGCCATCACATCAACGCCTTCGCCATTGGCGTCGGTACTGACGTGAGCAGCACTTACCTCAACCCGGTCGCGTACAACGGCGCGACGGGCACCAATACCAATGCGGTGGTGGTCACAGACCTCGGTCAATTGAACGTGGTGCTCAGCGGCACCGTTCAGGGCGGGGTGCATGGCAGCCTGCTGGAAGGCGGCACCTTCGGCGCCGATCAGGGTTTCATCAAATCCGTGAGCGTCGATGGCACGACGTACACCTTCGATCCCAAGGCTTACAGCCATCAGGGAGGCGTCATCACCAGTGGTGGTGAAAACCATGGTGTCTTCGATGCCCAGACCCACACCCTGACGGTCACCGGTGAGCACGGCACGCTGGTTGTCAACATGGGCACTGGCGAATACAGCTACACACCGTCAGTGGGTGTTACTCAACCGGTGACCGAAAACATTCACTACGTGCTCAGCGACAACGACGGCGATCTGGCCTCGGCCAACCTCAACGTTCACGTCGTTCCGCCGCCTGTCTACGAAGCCCCGATTGCGGTGGCCGACAATGTCATCACCAACCTGGGCGGTTCGAGCATCGTCATTCCGGGCGCCGCGCTGGCGGCGAACGATGTACCGGGCAATGGCGGCGCGCTGACTGCTTCGCCGACGACCTT
Organism: Pseudomonas abietaniphila; assembly: GCF_039697315.1. Lineage (NCBI taxonomy): Bacteria > Pseudomonadati > Pseudomonadota > Gammaproteobacteria > Pseudomonadales > Pseudomonadaceae > Pseudomonas > Pseudomonas abietaniphila. The sequence continues at coordinate 4,735,803 of NZ_CP155619.1, forward strand.
CAACACCGGCTGGACCGCCAAAGGTGCAGATTTCTCTGCGGGCTCGCTGAAAACCATCCAGTTCGCAGGGACCCAGAACAAAGACAGCAATCACCTGAAAAACCTGGACCGCAGCGATTTCTTCAACAACACGGCGACCACCGCTTTGCTGGTGATCAGCGGTTACCTGGGCGCAGTCAATGCCGCGCCGTCCAACGCACAGGACCTGTACAGCGTGCACCTGAGGGCGGGTGAAACCGTCACGGTCGACCACAGCCTGACCAACGACGTGCTGGGCATGGCGTGGAAGTTCGAAGACGGCGCGTATCACGGCCTCTCGGATGGCGGCACGTTTACGGCCACTGAAGAGGGCACTTATCGTCTGATCGTGGTCAATCAGTCCGACCCTGGCGTGAAAGAACACTACAACCTGAACTTGACCATCGATTACGCAGCGGTCAACACCACGCCGGATGTCCACAGCACCTACACCGTCACCGACCCGCACGGCGGCAGCAGCACCGCCGCCGTGAACATTGCGCATCAGGACGGGCATACGGTCTTGGGCACCACCGGCGATGATGTGCTGGTCGGCGCGGCCGACAGTCACCTCCACGGTGGCGACGGCAACGACGTGCTGGTGGCCGGGCCAGGCACCAACGAACTGTTCGGCGACAACGGGAACGACATGCTCTTCAGCGGGCCGGGCAACGACCTCCTTGATGGCGGCGCCGGGAACAACACCGCCAACTACTCGCTGGCCACGGCGGGCGTGACCGTCAGCACCGCCGAGCTGGGGGCGCAACACACCGGCGGGGCCGGGACCGATACCCTGGTCAATATCCAGAACCTGATCGGCTCCAACTTCAACGATCACCTCACAGGCGATCAGGGCAATAACGTGCTCAATGGCGGTCTGGGCAACGACGTCCTCAACGGCGGCGCGGGCGATGACCTCCTGATCGGCGGGTCTGGCAACAACACACTGACCGGTGGTCCTGGGCACGACACCTTCCAGTGGCAAGCCGGCAACACCGGGCACGACACGGTCACCGATTTCAACTTCGGTCTCGACAAACTCGACCTGTCGCAGCTGTTGCAGGGTGAGCATGCCGATGCCAATTCACTGGAGAACTTCCTGCATTTCAGCGTCAGCGGCAATGGCGCGTCGTTGGTGTCGAGCATCGGCGTGAGCAGTGTGGCGGGCGGGGCGACCACTCAAACCATCGACCTGGCCGGGGTTAACCTGGCTCAGCATTATGGTGTTTCCCCCGGGGCAGGCGGTGTGGTGGCGAGCGGGCACGATACCGCTTCGATCATCAACGGCATGCTGGGGGATCACTCGCTGAAGGTGGATACGGTTTGATTGAAAGGCTTGCGGTGTGCTGGAACACCGCACCAATGGTTTCGCGTCGCGATGTGCGCTTGGGTTGGGGGCGCTTGGTGCGGCGCGGATTGGGTTGTTGTGTGAAGAGGGTGGATTGGCGTTGCGGTCGGGTGTTAATCCGATCGTTCGGGGGCGCTGATCTTTGGGTTCTGCCTAACGGCAGAAGCGTTCCGCCTTCGGCGGGTGACTTGATAACTCCAAGTAACCAAGGGTTGGCTCCCGGTTGGGCCCGACTGCGTCGGGTACTCACTCCGGCGACGCTCCGTGGGCCCGCGCCGAACGGACATCCATGTCCTGACGGCGCTCTCGCGGCATCCATGCCGCTCGACCCACTGCGCGCCGCCTGCGTTCAGCCTGCACCCAAGTCGCGTTTTGTGGCGCCTGGACTTTCTCGGTATGAAGATCAAAAGCGAGAGCAGGAGCAGTGCGCTGCTTCGCTGTTGATTCTGCCGAAGGCGTAGGAGCGTGGCTTGTCCCGCGATCTGGTGCGAAGCAGCAGTAAAACCGGACTACTTGGCAGTATCAGGTAAACCGCATTCACCGGATTTGCTGCCGGTCCCCGGCAGATCGCGGGCAAGGTGGAACGCCACCCCGGTTGCTCCTACGCCTTCGGCAGAATCGAAAACAAGATGTACGTATTGATCGTCCCCACGCTCCGCGTGGGAATGCCTATCAGGACGCTCTGCGTCCAGGTTGACGCTGAGCGTCAGCCACTGCATTACCACGCGGAGCGTGGGAACGATCAATCAAGAGCAAAATCAACGGCAGGAGCAGGAGGCCGCTGCGCTTTTGCTTCTGCCGAAGGCGTAGGAGCGTGGCTTGTCCCGCGATCTGCCGGGAACCGGCAGCAAGACCTGTGCATGTGGCGTGTCTGGTAGAACAGGGTCGCTTGATTTTGCTACCGCTGCGCGGTAGATCGCGGGACAAGCCACGCTCCTACTGGTACTGCATCAGCCCGATATCAGCATGATCGTTCCCACGCTCTGCTTCCCGCGTTGACGCAGAGCGTCAGTCGTTGCGTCATCACGCGGAGCGTGGGAACGATCAATCAAAAGTGGAGTGTGGGAAATGGATGCACGAATCAAGATGCGATGAGCGTTAGCTCCAGCCTGAGTTGCTCTAATGCGCGAAAGTTCAGACACCATAAAACGCGACTTGGGTGCAGGCCAAACCAAGATTTAACCGCCAACCGAAGTGATGGGATAGATAAACGTTGTGAGCGCCAAGCGTGTGTAAGCAGAAAACGCCCTCACCGCCGCAGCGTCTTCTGCCGCAAGATATAAACCGTCACCAAAACAGCACTCACCCCCATAAACACCCGCGCCCAGACCATCGGCACCAGCCAGCAAGAAACCCCGATACTGATCCACATCAGACCGATCGCATACACCTTGCCCTTGAGCGGAATACCTTCCCCGTTCAGATACCCACGAATCCACGGACCGAGCCGAGGGTGATCGACCAGCCAGTGATAAAAGCGGGGAGAACTGCGCGCGAAACACGCAGCGGCCAGCAGAAGGAAGGGCGTGGTCGGCAGCACCGGAAGGAAAATCCCGATCACACCCAACGCCACGCTCAGCCAGCCAATGCCTTGCAACAGATACCGCACGAACCGGGATCGGCTCGTACGGGGTGTGGAATCACCGGAACTGCCGTGCGCCATAGGCGCCGACTCAGTGGTGGCGAGGTTTGAGGATCGCCGGTTTTTCATCCGGGGCGTGCAGCAGCAGATACAGCGCGGTCAGCGCCTCAGGGATCTGCACGATCATGTCGTCCATCAGATTGGCATCTGCCGCGATGTCGGCGAACTCAGGTTGCTCGTCGAACAGACCCGAACCGACCATGATCGGTAGCAGCATCTCGCTGACTTCCTCTTCATCGTTCTCGAACCAGGCCGATTCACGCAGGAAAACACCTTCCATGAAACCGATGCACCAGCCGCGCAGTTCGGAGTCGTCCGGGTCATCGCCCAGGTCCAGGTCGCAAGGCAGTTCGAACTCTTCGTCCGACGCCAGCTGACGGGCGATGTGCGCCTTGAGCTGGATCAGGGTGGATTCGATCTCTTCGTGCTGAGCCTTGTCCGCGTAGTGCGGTGGCTCGGCGAACAGCGCGTCGATCCACTCGCGGTCCGGCACGGTTTCGGCACAGATCGACAGCGCAGTCAGGTAGCCGTGGGCGGCTACGTAGTCCAGCGCTTCGTCATGCAGCTCATCGGCGTCGAGGAAGGCTTGCAGGCGGTGTAATTGCTCAGCGAAGGACATTGAAGGACTACCTTGGAAATAAACGATGCTGAATTCTAGGCCCTGAGCGCTGCAGATGCCAGTCACGAGGCCCTTGGAATCAGCATTGCTGCTAATTTCGACCGCTCGTGTCACCGCTGTCCTATCTGTCCGGGCGCTCCGGTATACTGCGGCGCTTTGCGATTTCCACAGCGAATCTTCACCCGCTGCAGTGGCACCATCCGGGGTATTTATGCTCGACCAGGCTCAACGCGTACTTAAAGACATCTTCGGCTACGACAGTTTTCGTGGCTTCCAGGGTGCCATTATCGAGCGTGTGGCCAGTGGTGGAGATGCGCTGGTACTGATGCCGACCGGCGGTGGCAAATCCCTGTGTTTCCAGGTGCCCGGCCTGTTGCGTGACGGTCTGGCGGTCGTGGTGTCTCCGTTGATCGCCCTGATGGACGATCAGGTGGCCACGCTGGAAGAGCTGGGTGTTTCGGCAGCAGCGCTGAACTCGACCCTCAGCCCCGAGCAGCAACGGGACCTGGCCAACCGGATTCGTCTCGGCGAGATAAAAATGCTGTATCTGGCGCCCGAGCGTCTGGTCCAGCCACGCATGCTGTCGTTTCTGCAGAACCTGAAAATCGCCCTGTTCGCCATCGACGAAGCCCACTGTGTTTCGCAATGGGGCCATGACTTCCGCCCCGAATACCTGCAACTGGGTCAACTGGCCGAGCTGTTCCCGGACGTGCCGCGCATTGCGCTGACCGCGACCGCCGACAAGCGCACCCGTGAGGAAATCGTCACACGCCTGCATTTGCAGGACGCCGAGCGTTTCCTGTCCAGTTTCGACCGCCCCAACATCTTTTATCGCATCGTGCCCAAGGAACAGCCGCGCAAGCAGTTGTTGGCGTTTCTCTCCGAGCGTCGCAGCGATGCGGGCATCGTCTATTGCCTGTCGCGCAAGAAGGTTGAAGAAACCGCCGCCTTCCTCAGCGACAATGGTTATCCCGCGCTGCCGTATCACGCCGGCCTGCCCATCGAAACGCGTTCGGAAAACCAGCGCCGCTTCCTGAATGAGGAAGGCCTGATCATGGTCGCCACCATCGCCTTTGGCATGGGCATCGACAAACCCAACGTGCGCTTCGTTGCGCACATGGACCTGCCCAAGTCGCTGGAGGCTTACTACCAGGAAACCGGGCGGGCAGGGCGTGATGGTCTGCCGGCCGATGCCTGGATGGCCTACGGCCTGCAAGACGTGCTGATGCTCAAGCAGATGCTGCAGAACTCCGAAGGCGACGAGCGCCACAAGCGTGTCGAGCACCACAAGCTGGATGCGATGCTGGCGCTGTGTGAAGAAACACGCTGCCGGCGTCAGGCGCTGTTGGCCTACTTCGACGAAGACATGCCCAACCCTTGCGGCCATTGCGACAACTGTGTCGACGGCGTGCAGACCTGGGACGCCACCGAGCCCGCGCGTCAGGCACTCTCGGCGATCTACCGCACCGGCCAGCGCTATGGCGTCGGTCACCTGGTGGACGTGCTGTTGGGCAAGGAAAACGACAAGGTCCAGAGCTTCGGCCATCAGAAGCTGGCGGTGTTCGGGGTCGGCAAGGCCCGCAGCGAAGGCGAATGGCGCTCCTTGTTCCGTCAACTGGTGGCGCGCGGCCTGGCTGATATTGATCTGGAAGGCTACGGCGGCCTGCGTCTGAGCGACACCTGCCGCCCATTGCTGCGTGGCGAAGTGACGCTGCAACTGCGCCGTGACCTCAAACCACAAACCACGCCGAAAGCGTCGGGCAGCCCGGCCAGTCAGCTGGTCCGTGGCGAAGAGCGCGAACAGTGGGAAGCCTTGCGCGCCCTGCGCCGCAAGCTGGCAGAAGAGCACCGCGTGCCGCCGTACGTTATTTTCCCCGACTCAACCTTGCTGGAAATGCTGCGCAGCCAGCCGGGCACCATGGCCGAGATGGGACGGGTCAGCGGTGTTGGCGCGCGCAAGCTGGAGCGTTATGGCGAGGCGTTCCTGGAGGTGCTCGGCGGTTCAGCGCCTGCTCCGCGCGTTGTGACCGATCTGCGGCATGAACTGATCAGCCTGGCCCGTGCCGGGATGACCCCGATGCAGATTGCCGGTCAACTCCAGTGCTCGGAAAAGAACGTCTACACGATGCTCGCCGAGGCGATCGGCAAACAGCAGCTGTCGCTCGAACAGGCGCTGGACCTGCCTGAAGACCTGCTCAGCGAAATTCAGGATGCCTTCCTCGACGGTGAGGGCGAGTTGCCTCCCGTCGCCGCGATCGCCGAACTGTTCACGGGACGCGTGCCCGAAGGCGTGCTGTATTGCGTGCGTGCGGCGTTGCAGTCGGAGTTTGAGGTTTAAGTCAGGCCGCCGCCCACCGATAACGGGAGATTCTTTGGTTCTCGACCAAGGGTTCGCAGAACCTCCGACAGCTCCAACAGGTATCGCGGTGTTCCACGGATTTTCGGCTGACAGAAGACCTGTGGGAGTCAGTGCTCATCCAGCAGTTGATGCGTCCCACCAGGGAAAGCGAAAAGCGCTTCGTTTCAGGATCGTTCCAACGCTCTGCGTGGGAATGCCTGCCAGGACGCTCCGCGTCCACGTTGACGCAGAGCGTCAGTCGCTGCGTTACCACGCGGAGCGTGGGAACGATCAAAGCGCCATTCTAAATCCCGGATATGCACACCTTTCAAGCCACCCCGCCAACTCCGCACAGCGCTATATATCCATGCCAAACCCGCACTCCCCCTGCCTCTGCGACGAAACACCACGTCCGGCCACTTGCCTCGCCTCAAGCTCCATGGTTAGCTGCCTATTAATTAGGAATCGTCTTTAACCATCGAGTTACCTATGCCGTTAACAGAAGAACACCGCTTTGGCATGCAACTGGCCAGCTTATCCCGTGGCTGGCGTGCCGAGCTTGACCGTCGTCTGGCCGATCTTGGGTTGTCCCAGGCCCGTTGGCTGGTCCTCTTGCATCTGGCGCGTTTCAAGGAAGCGCCGACTCAGCGCGAACTGGCGCAAAGTGTCGGCGTGGAGGGTCCGACTCTGGCCCGCCTGCTCGACAGCCTTGAGAATCAGGGGCTGGTCCGTCGTCAGGCCGTGGTCGAAGACCGACGTGCGAAAAAGATCCTGCTGTGCGACACCGCACGGCCTCTGATCGAGAAAATCGAAACCATTGCCACTGCGTTGCGTCATGAGCTGTTCGAAGGCATCGATGAGGAAGATCTGCGCGTCTGCCTGCGCGTTCACTCGACAATTCTGGCGAATCTGGAAAAATCGTGAGTTCATGGCGATGAGCCAGCGACAAATACGTTGATCGTGTCGAAACATCCTGTTCTATTTGCACCCATACTGGTTTTTTCCGGACACGGTGTCCGCATTACGAAATTGCAGGGAAGCCTGCCTCATAAGGGTTCGCATGCTGAAGAGTTTTCAGGCCGGTCGTCGGCGCGGGAGTCAGGTATCACTTCGCGTTCAGTCGGGTCTTCGCACAGGGTTGTTCGCCGTGGCGGTCGCTTCGGCATCGATGCTCCACAGCTCCATGGCGGCCGCGCTGGGCTTGGGCGAGATCACCCTGCACTCGGCGCTCGGCCAGCCTTTCAACGCTGACATCGAACTGATCGAGGCGGGCGGGCTGACTCCTGAAGAAATCGTTGTTGCGCTGGCACCGGCCGAAGCCTTCACCAAGGCGGGCGTTGAGCGCGTGTTTTTCCTCAACGACCTGCGCTTCACCCCCGTGATTCGTGGCAGCCGTGCCGTCGTGCATGTCGAGTCGCGCAAGGCCGTCACTGAGCCGTACATGGATTTTGTCGTGCGTCTGGTGCGACCTAACGGCGATCAGTTGCGCGAATACACGGTGCTGCTGGACCCGCCGAACTCGCCGACGGGGCTCGCCGCGACGCGCAGCCGTACTCAATCGCCTGCCGTTGGTGCAAAGAGCGATGAGTCCCGACTCCCTGTCGCGCCGCCGAAAGCTGTGCAGGGCAAGCGTTATACGGTGGCCTCCGGCGACACGCTGGCGAGCATCGCGCGCCGCGTGCAGGCGCCGGGCAGCAAGAGCTCTGGAAACGAGCTGATCAGCGGTATTCAGGCGCTCAACCCACAGGCGTTCCCGAACGGGGATCGCAGCCAGTTGAAAGTGGGCCAAAGTCTGCTGCTCCCGGACAGCGCCATCGAGCCCGAGCCGTCAGCAACCGCCGCCGCTGCGGGCGCCCAGCCTCCGGTCACCGCCCCTGCCACCGCGCCCGCCGTGCCAGGCGCCCCTGCGCCGACCCCGGATGCGGGTCAGCAACTGACCGCCACCGCACTGGAAAACCAGCAGTTGGCCAAGACCGTGGACGATCTCAAAGGTCAGGTCCAACAGGCGAACGAGGAAGAAGCGGGCAAAGACAAACAGATCATCGAGTTGCAGACGCAACTGGCGGAAATGAAAGCGCTGGCGTCGCGACCGGCGCCTGCTCCTGTTCCTGTTCCTGCAACCCCTGTCGTACAGAAAACCCAGCCGGTTGCCACAGCGCCTGCGCCGGTGGCCGCACCCACGCCGGTGCAGCCGGTGGATGACGACGAGCTGCCCTGGACGACGATCCTGGCGGCATTGCTGGTCCTGCTGTTACTGCTCGCGCTGGCATGGTCGGTGCGGCGCAACCGGATCAAAAACCAGTTGGCGCTACAGCCGGAGCCAGTGGAGCCGATCATCAAACCGGCCCAGGCGACGGTCACGCCGGTGTTCGAAGTGCCCTCCGTGACGCCGCGTCCGGCCGCGACGGCTTCGCCTGCTGCCAGCACCACCGCGCCGGCAGGTCAACGGCTCGCCGGTGCAGCGACTGACGCGCTGGACGGGGCGAGCATCTACATTGCTTACGGCCGTTTTGCTGAAGCCTTGGCGATCCTGCGAGAGGCGCTGGACAAGCAGCCGCAGCGCACCGATGTGCGGATGCGCATTCTCGAGTTGCTGGGAGAGCAGGGCGATGGCGCGGGCTTCGACGCCGAGGAAAAGGTCTTGCTGAGTCAGGGGATCGAGGCGCAAAAGCTCAAAGAGATCCGCGCTCGTTATCCGAAACTCAACGCGGCGGTTGCCCCGGCGGCCCCCGCTGCGGCGGCGACGGAGCCGTCAGTAACCCCGGCCCTCCTGGCAGGCGCTGCTGCCGTTGCTGCGGATGCGGCAGCCAGCGACACGCCGGCAGGCCAACTGGACGAAACCGCAGCCGCCGCACTGAACCCCGATCCGGCGGACGATTTCCAGCTCAACCTGGACGACCTGTCGATGGACGCCGACTGGGACCTGGTCGACCCGTTCGATAGCACACCCGCACCACGCAAGCCTGCACCCGATGCCGAGCCTGCGTTGGATCCGGCGTTCGCCTCCAATCTCACGGAGTTGCCGGAAGTCTTCGAAATGCCCGAGGAACAGTTCCTCAGCGATTTCGCCGAAGAAGACGGGACGATGGACATGGACGTGCAGTTCGAGGAAGAGCCTGAGCCTGCGTTGATCGTGCAGAGCAACAGTGACCTGATGGACGACGCGTTTCTCGACAGCTTCATGACTGATGACACCGAATTCGACCTGATGGACCTCGATGAAGCGCCACTGAGCAAGATCAACGAAGCGCAAGTGTTGATCGATGAAGGCAATGTCGAGGAGGCGCGACGTCTGTTGCAGCAGGTCATCGATGAGTCCGACGACGGTCCTCAACAAACGGCCCGTGATTTACTGGCCGGGCTGGGCTGAGTCATGACCGCGAAACCTGAGATCGTCATCACGTATTGCACGCAATGCCAGTGGCTGTTGCGTGCGGCTTGGCTCGCTCAGGAGTTGCTCAGCACCTTTGGTGACGATCTGGGCAAGGTGTCGTTGGTGCCGGGCACCGGAGGCGTGTTCCACATCACCTGCAACGCGGTGCAGATCTGGGAGCGCAAGGCCGATGGCGGCTTTCCCGAAGCCAAGGTCCTGAAACAGCGCGTGCGCGATCAGATCGATCCCGAGCGTGACCTCGGTCATAACGATCGCAAAACCCCGCTCGACAGTTGACGCTCGATCACTGATCGAAACCCTCGATTGGGTCTTCATTAACAGTGATTGGACGCTGCTGACGCCACGGACCTATGCTGAACCGGCGTCCTGACACCTTCGCCGAGCATAGACCGACCCCATGATCGTCCGACCTCATCCCAACCTGCTGAACGTGTTGCTTGCCCTCAAAGGGTCGATTGCCCGACGCATTGCCACCCGCAGTCTGGCCGTGACACTGCTGGCAGCGCTCATCGTACTGATTGAAAACCTGCACCCGGAGTATTTCTCCAAGGTCAGCGCCGTGCCGTTCACGCTGCTGGGCCTCTCGCTGTCGATCTTCATGAGCTTTCGCAACAACGCCTGTTACGACCGCTGGTACGAAGCGCGCAAGGCGTGGGGCGACGTGATCACCGAGATCCGCTCGATCATCCGTGAAACCCAGGTGATCAAGGACGTCAGCGTGCGCAGCCTGATCCTGCGAGACCTGTGCGGTTTTGCCCATGCCCTGAATGCAACGCTACGCCGAGAGGACGTGCGCAAAGTCGCGCAGCCGTGGTTGAGTCGAGTGCCGTCCGAAGAGGGCGCAAATTTTTGCGACAGGGTGCTGCGCGAGATTGGTCTGCAGTGTTCCAACGCCAGTGACAGCGGGCACATCAACGAGTGGCGCTATACGCTGCTGGCCAATCATCTGAGCGTGATCAGCCGGGCGGTGACCGCGTGTGAGCGCATCAAGGGCACGCCGCTGCCGTTCCCGTACACCTTGCTGCTGCACCGGACGATTTACCTGTTCTGCATCCTCTTGCCCTTCGTGATGGCCGAGCCGCTGGGCTGGGTCACACCCTTGTTCATGGCGATCGTCAGCTACACCTTCTTCGGGCTGGATGCGATTGGCAACGAACTGGAAGACCCGTTTGGCTTCGATGAAAACGACCTGCCGCTGGATGCGCTGGTGCGCGTGATTGAACGCGACATCCTCGACGCCCTCGGTGAAACGCCCTTGCCACCGCTGCTTGAGCCTGTGGATTTCGTGTTGACCTGAAGCCTGACCCCGGATCACGTTTGATCCGTTTGTGCGGGATTCTGTGTGAGCGAGCTTGGTCTGGGCGGCATTTCGGCGAATGCGGTCGTGCTGAACTGACAGATGTGTCGGACACCCAGCTGCGTTCGCGAGCAAGCTGCTTGTATGGTGTGCATTTCCACTGCTGGGGGTGACGCTGATGGTTGGGTTTGTCCTAACGTCCAAACTGTTCCGCCTTCGGCGGGTTACTTGAAAAGACACCAAGTAACCAAGTGTCCAGCTCCTGGTTTGGCGACTCCTTCGTCGTCGTACCCTCACTCCGGCGACGCTCCGTGGGCCCGCGCTGAACGGACATCCATGTCCTGGCAGCGCTCTCGCGGCATCCATGCCGCTCGGCCCACTCCACGCCGCCTGCGTTCAGCCTGCACCCAAGTCGCGTTTTGTGGTGTCTGGACTGCTGCGGCATGAAGATCAAAAGCCAGAGCGCGCTTTGCGCTGTTTAGAACAACACCTCAATCGTTGAATAAACATAAAAAATGTGGGAGTTAGCTTGCTGACGATGCGGAGTGTCATTCACCCTTGATGAAACTGGCTCACTCCCAGCGCGAGCAAGCTGATGGTTCCCACGCTCCGCGTGGTAACACATTCAACGACGCTCTGCGTCATCCGGGATATGGCGCAGGCTGTCGGGCTTTGCGACCCTCAAGAAACGAACTGAGACCACTGGTTGAGAGCCATAGAATCTCCCACAGTAATCGCTGTTCTGCCGTTCGGCCTCCGCGGCGCTGGAACCCTGCCAAGGTGTTGCTTCGTTTGTCATGTCATCAAACCTCAACAATGCCGTCATGTTCACTTCACTGACCCGGTCCACTCTTGTGGAAACCAAAGTGGAGGTCATCCATGAGCATTGCCGAGAACGTGAAACCGAGTCGTAAGCAACGTGTCCGGACCTTATGGATCTCCGATGTACATCTGGGAACCCGGGATTGTCAGGCCGAGCACCTGTCCGGTTTTCTCAAGCAGTATCATGCCGACAGGGTTTATCTGGTCGGCGATATCATCGACGGCTGGAAACTGCGTGGCGGGATGTACTGGCCGCAAGCGCACACCAACGTCATCCGCCGCCTGTTGACCATGAGCAAGCGCGGCACCGAAGTGATCTACGTCACCGGTAACCACGACGAATTCCTGCGTCGTTATTCCAAGCTGATTCTGGGCAACATCCAGCTGGTCGACGAGGCGGAGCATGTCACCGCCGACGGCCGACGCCTGCTGGTGATCCACGGCGATCAGTTCGACGTGATTACCCGTTACCACCGCTGGCTGGCGTTCCTGGGCGATTCGGCCTACGAATTCACCCTGACCCTCAATCGCTGGCTCAACCACTGGCGCGCCAAGTATGGCTACGGCTACTGGTCGTTGTCGGCGTACCTGAAACACAAGGTCAAGACCGCCGTGAACTTCATCAGCGACTTCGAAGAGGCCATCGCTCACGAGTGCGTGAAGCGTGGGCTGGACGGTGTGGTCTGCGGGCATATCCACCATGCCGAGATTCGTCAGGTGGGCGGGGTGGAATACCTCAACTGCGGCGACTGGGTCGAGTCCTGCACCGCGCTGATCGAACATTGGGACGGCACCATCGAGCTATTCCGGCTGGCCGATGCGCACATCAAGGCCAAGAGCCTGGCGACCGAGGCGGTTGGCGAGGCGGTTTGATACGCCGCACCGCCTACATAAGGTCGTTAGTCAGGCCTGGACCCCTGCTGAGTTCTGCTCGATCGCAGCCTTATAGATCGAGTTTCTGGGTTGGGCGAAAACCCGTTCCAGCATCGGCTCGAAAAAACTCAGCGGCAGGTTCTCGTAATCGGGATCGAACGCTGCCGCATCGTATTTGGCGCAGAACTCGATGGTCTGGCGGTATTGCGGATGGTCGGCGAAGGTTTCGCGCAGGTGCCGGTCCATCCCCAGGTGATGGAAGAAGTAATAGCCCTGAAAGATCCCGTGCTTTTCGACCATCCACAGGTTTTCGTCGCTGACGAAAGGCTTGAGGATCGCGGCGGCAATGTCCGGGTGGTTGTAACTCGCCAACGTGTCGCCGATGTCGTGGAGCAGGGCGCAGACCACGTACTCTTCATCCCGGCCGTCGCGATGCGCCCGGGTCGCGGTCTGCAGAGAGTGGGTCAGACGATCCACCGGGAACCCGCCGAAATCACCGTCCAGCAAACGAAGATGATTGAGAATGCGCGAAGGCAGTTGTCGCGCGTAGGCGCTGAAGTCCTTGGCGATGATCGCCCAGTCTTCCTGCGTGCCGTCCTTCATGTGGGTGAAGCGTGCTTGGTCGGTCTGGCTCATCGGCGGCTTCGGCTCTTCTTGTCAATGACGCAACGAGTGTAGGCCGGGTCGATCACCACAGTGTGACTGAGCGGGACGGCTTGATGGCTCAGCGGGCCTTGCCCTCGGCGCTATAAGCGACGTTGATAAGCCGTCATCAGCCTGCGTTGCTGACTTAAAAAGGCACCTTGCCGGTCAGCATGTCCCGGTACATCACAAAATCGCCGAGCAAACTGTAGAACGGATGCTTGAACGTGGCGGGCCGATTCTTCTCGAAAAAGAAGTGCCCCACCCAGGCGAAGGTGTAACCCGCCAACGGCAAAACCCACAGCAATACCCAACTGGCGCTGAGCAGAGCGGTCGTCAGTATCAGGATCACCAGACTCGTGCCGATAAAATGCAGGCGGCGGCAGGTGCTGTCGCGATGCTCCTGCAGGTAATACGGATAGAAGTCGGCGAAACGATCAAAGCTTCTTGCGTCATCCACAGCGGTTTTCTCTGATGCCTGTCATGTCCATCAGTTTAGCCGAGCACGCCCGGCGGCCAGTGACAATGGGTGCCAACGTAGTATCCTTCGGCTATCAGTCGCAGGGGGCGACCGATTCTGAACAAGAAGACGTGAGCATGGAAAAAACGACTTCTTCAAGTTGGGCGATGGGGATCGTCAAGTCCCTGGAAATGGATGGGCTGGACTGCCAGGCGTTGTTCAAGGAACTGGGGTTGGTGTATGCCGATCTGGAAAATCCCGACGCCCGTTTTCCGCAGGACTCCATGACCCGACTCTGGCAACGTGCCGTCGAGCTGTCCGGCAACCCGGCGGTTGGCCTGAACATGGCCCGGGTCGTTCGACCGGCTTCGTTCAGCGTTGCCGGTTATGCCTTGATGTCCAGCCGGACCCTTAAAGAAGGGTTCGAGCGGTTGGTGCGTTATCAGCGAATCATCGCCGACAGTGCCGACCTGAGTTTTCGCCTTCTCCCTGAAGGCTACGCGCTGATACTGACGGTGCACGGGGATCTTTTGCCCCCCACGCGACAAAGCGCGGAGGCCTCTCTGGCGTTTGCGCTGGCGTTCTGTGGCTGGCTCACCGGTCGTCCATTGCACCCGCGTCAGGTGTTGATTCAGGGCGATCAACCCAAGAACGTCGAGCCCTATAAAAAGTTCTTCCACGCGCCACTGACGTTCAACGCGCCTTACGACGCGCTGGTGTTTGACCGCGCAGACATGGAAGCACCGCTGCCGACCGCCGATGAGGCGATGGCCAAGCTGCATGATCGCTTCGCCGGGGAGTTTCTGGCCCGCTTCGCCAGCAACCGCGTGACGCACCAGGCGCGTCAGGTGCTCTGCCGTCTGCTTCCACAGGGCGAACCCAAGCGCGAAGCCGTCGCCCAGAGCCTGCACCTGTCGCAGCGCACGTTGCAGCGACGTTTGCAGGAAGAGGGCACCAGCTTCCAGACCCTGCTCGACGACACGCGCCGCGAACTCGCCGAGCAATACCTGGCGCAGCCGCAGATGACGCTGCTGGAGATCGCCTATCTCCTGGGCTTCGCCGACCCGAGTAACTTCTTCCGCGCGTTCCGCCGCTGGTTCGATGAGACGCCGGGGGAGTATCGGGTGAGGAAGGCGATCGAGTAGCCACCACCGATTCCTGTAGGAGCGCGCTTGCCCGCGATAGCGGTTAGTCAGCCAGCCTCTGTGTGTATCTGACACAGCGCCATCGTGGGCAAGCGCGCTCCTGCAGGGATCAGATGTGTTCTGTCGGCCTGCGTTGAATCAATGCCGCCAGAACGCCGGAATGCACAGCACCAGCACGGTGATGATTTCCAGACGACCCAGCAGCATGCCCAACGACAGAATCCACTTGGCTGCATCCGGCAACGTCGAAAAGTTGCCGGCCGGTCCGATGGTTTCACCCAGTCCCGGGCCGACGCCGGACACGGTACTGGCGGCGCCGGTCAGTGCGGTCATCCAGTCCAGACCCAGCAGCGACAGCAGCAAGGCGATCAGGCAGATGGTGATCGAGAAGAAGAACGAGAACGTCAGAATCGACCGCACGATTTCATCGTCCAGCCGATGGCCGTTGTACTTCTGCTTGATGACCGCGCGCGGATGAATGAGCTGATGCAGGTTGGCCTTGAGCAGAATGTAGGCGACCTGAAAGCGGAATACCTTCACGCCGCCCGCCGTGGAGCCGGAACATCCACCAATGAAGCCCAGATAAAAGAAGAACATCAGCGCGAAGTTGCCCCACAGGCTGTAGTCCCCGAGCGCAAAGCCTGTGGTGGTCACCACCGAGGTGACGTTCAGCGCGACGTGCCGAAGTGCGTCGTACCACGGCAGGTCGGTGGTGGCCCAGTACCAGGCGGTCATCACCAGCCAGGTCACCAACAGCAGACCGATGAACCCCTGAACCTGCTCATCCTTGAACAATGCTTTGCGATGCCCCCTCAGGGTCGCGACGTACAGGGTGAACGGCAGCGCGCCAAGAATCATCACCACGATCGCCACCCAGTGCACGGCCGGTTGCGGCCACTTGGCGAGGGATTGATCGGAGGTGGAGAAACCGCCTGTGGAGATCGCTGACATTGCGTGGTTGATCGCGTCGAACAGGCTCATGCCGGCCCACCAGAACGCCAGACTCCCCAGTACGGTAATGCCGACGTACACCAGTACGATAAATTTGGCGACCATGTGCGAGCGCGGCATGACCTTCTCCGAACGGTCAGAGGACTCGGTCTGGAACAAGCGCATGCCGCCGATGCGCAGCAGCGGCAGGATCGCCACCGCCATCCCGATAAAACCGATCCCTCCCAGCCAGTGCAGCAGCGAGCGCCAGATCAGAATGCCCGGCGACATGCTGTCCAGCCCGCTGAGCACGGTAGAACCCGTGGCCGTAATGCCGGACATACTCTCGAAAAAGGAGTCCGTGTAGCTGATGTGCTGGGTCAGCAGAAACGGCAGCGCGGCGAAGACGCACACCACCACCCAACTGGAGACGGTCAACAGGTACATGTCGCGAGGGCGCAGGTGAACGTGCTCGGGACGCCCTTGCCCAACCAGCGCCAGCCCGGCGATCAGCGTGATCATGCTCGACCACAGGAACGACGGCATGTCGCCGGTTCGTTCGAAGATCAACAGCGTGGCCATGGGCACGACCATGGCGATGGCCAGGGTGATGAGGAAGATGCCGATAATGAAACCGATGATGCGAAGAGTCGGCAACGCCATGCAGTCGCTCTGATCAGGAAATGGAAGGGCGCACATTCTACCCGTGGGTCAAGGCAAGTAAACCGAGTCCGGCGTCGGGTGTCATGTAAGTAAATGCTTCTTTCATTCGTTATTGAAGTTCAAGAACGCATTGTCGGCACTACAATGCCCCATCATTTAAGGAGACGACTCAATGGAAGCGCTCGACGTATTACTCAACCGCGTGTCCGTTCCCCGGCTGGTCGAGCCAGCCCCGGACGCTGCCCAGCGCGAAATCCTGTTCAGCGCGGCCCTGCGTGCCCCCGATCATGGACAACTGCGGCCTTACCGCTTCCTCACCGTGGAAGGCGACGCCCGCAACCGCATGGGCGATTTGTTGGCACAGGCGCTGATCGAGAGCGGCAACGGTGCCGACGAGAAGGCCCTGGAGAAAGCTCGTTCAGGCCCGCTTCGCGCCCCGCTGGTGGTCGTGGTGATCGCCCGGTTGCAGGACCACTTCAAGGTGCCGAAGAAGGAACAAGCGATCACCGCAGGGTGCGCCGCCCATGGCGTGCTGCTGGCGGCGTACGCATTGGGCGTGGGTGCGGTCTGGCGCACCGGTGAATTGTCGTATTCCCCACACGTCGCAAAAGGGTTGGGCCTGGCCGCGGATGAAGAGGTCGTTGCGTTCCTGTATCTGGGCACGCCATTGAATCCGCCGCGCGAAGCACCGAAGCTCGACGTCGCGGAATTCGTCAGCGCGTGGCAGGGATAACAAGCAGCGCGGACGTTGTGGGAGCCCGTTCGCTGCCCTCGTAACCTCGGACGTCTTCTACAGGGATGGGCTCACCCAAGAAGCCATGTTGACCGTAACCCGCTGTTAAGGCTTAGCCAACGGCCGTGCCCGTGTCGCGCGGCACGACGATGCTGGCAATGAAGCCGCCCTGCGGATGATTCTCCAGCACCAGGCTGCCGCCGTGTTTTTCCGCTGCACGCTTGGCGATGGCCAGACCCAGACCGTAGCCCGGCGCGGTCTGGTTCGGCGCGCGATAGAAGGGTTCGCCCAGCTGCGCCAGATGCTCTTCGCTCACGCCGGGACCATGGTCACGTACGCTGATGAACAGCATGGCATCCTCATTGCGCGCGCTCAGTTCGATGGGCTGCCCTGACGGGTTGAAGCGCAGGGCGTTGCGCAGCAGGTTGTCCAGGGCGCGTTCAAGCACGTTCGGCCAGCCTTGCAACTGAACGCCTGACTGCGCGTCGACATTGACGGTCTGGTCATTGCTGCTTAATTCGGTTTCAGCCTTCAAGTGATGCAGCAACCCAGGCAGGTCAACGGGCGTGGCATCGCCCATGTCAGCGTCCAGGCGGGCGAGGGCGAGAATCTCACTGATCAACTCTTCCAGGCGATCGCATTCACGCGTCAGGCGCGGCCAGAGTTTTTCCCGCTCGGCAGGTCCCCCTCGTTCAGCCAGGGCCAAGGCAATCCGCAGCCGCGCCAAGGGTGAGCGCAGTTCGTGGGACACGTCCCGCAGCAACTGACGCTGACTGCCGATCAGGCTTTGCAGGCGGGCGCCCATGCGGTTGAAGTCATTGGCCAGCACGCCGAACTCATCGCGACGATTAGCGAGCTGGGCCAGGCTGTTCTGTTGATACGTGGTTTGCCCCAGGTCGTGAACGGCGCCCCGCAGACGGCTCAGCGGCCGGGTGATCGACAGGGTGACGAACAGGCTGAACAGCGTCAGCACGACGAGCGCGATGCCCAGCGCACTGAGTGGCCAGAGCAGGCTTTCGCGGTGCCAGGCGTCCAGTTCCGGGTGCGGAATCCGGTAAATCAGCAGATAGGTTTCGCTGGTCTTGGGGCTGGTGTATTCCGCGGTCAGACGACGCCAGGGCAGGGGACGTTCATCGTCTTTTTGCTGGCGCGCTTCGAACGCGGCTGCGCGAGGCGGGAAAGTGCCGGGAATCACGGCCTCGCCGCTGTCGTTCAACACCTGAACGTCGATGTGGTACTTGCGCTTGAGATTCTGCAGAAACTCCTGCGCCGGACCTTCGCCCTGTTCCTCATACAGCTGCGTCCACTTTTCCGGCAATTTGTGCAGGCCGGGGTGGCGACTGAGAATCCAGGCATCCTGATTGAGCATATGCCCCATCAGGATCGACAGACCCGCCACCAACGCGATCGCGAGCCAGAAGCTCGCCAGGATTCGCCAGAACAATGAACGCACGTGAATCCCTCGATCAAACCCCTGAACTGGAAAAGCCCGACACGCCGGGGAGAGCGTGTCGGGTTGCAAGTGTACTGCCGCGCCAGCAGTGTGTTACCGGGTAATTACTGGGTCTTCTGCGCCTTTTGCGCTTTCCAGGCTTCGAACTCGGCACGGTCTGCGCGACGTTGTGCCTGGTCCTTCTGGATCTGATCGAAAGTCTTCTGCTGATCAGGTGTCAGCACGGCGCGAATGTCAGCCTGGGTTTTCGCGTGCTTGGCCGCCAGTTCATCCTGCATTGCCTTCTGATCGGCTGGCGACAGCTTGGCCAGGTACTTCTGGGTGATCTCGGAGCGGCCGTGCCATTGCTCGCCCATCAGTTTACCGACTTGCTGACGTTGTTCCGGGGTCAGGTTCAGCTTGTCGAACGGGCCTTTGCGGTGATGCATGCCAGGGCCATCAAAGCCTGGGCCAGCCATAGGACCGCCTTCCGGAGGCATTGCCATCGCAACGGTCGGCAGAGCAGCAGCGAACATCAAAGCCATCAGAGTCTTACGCATGGTGTATCTCCTTGTCTCGAATCCGGCTCTGTGCCGGTTGTGGCCAGTTTAGGGAGATCAAGGTCAAGCGAGGTCAGGCGGGCGTAAAGCTTGGGTAAAGAGGGATTGTTACGTGGCTGACAGATCGATCTGAGACCGGGTACCTGTAGGAGCGCGCTTGCCCGCGATTGCGATCCGTCAGACATCGCGATGTGCCTGACACTCCGCCATCGCGGGCAAGCGCGCTCCTATATTCATGTCGTATGACTACACCGCGTAGTAATAACCCCGACTGCGCAGCGCCACGATGCGCGGGCGTCCGTCGGCGTGCGGGCCGATCTTCTTGCGCAGGTTGCTGACGTGCATGTCCAGGCTGCGGTCGTAGAGCGTGAGCTTGCGACCCAGTGCCAGTTGCGCCAGTTCCTGTTTCTCCAGCGGTTCACCGGGTTGACCGAGGAGCGCTTCGAGCAAGCGGGCTTCGGAGACGGTCAGGGTGAATTCCTGGTCATCGATGGTCACCACACCTCGGGCCGGACTGAAGCACAGGTCGCCCAGTTCGATCTGGCTGGACACGGCGGCAGGATGACTGCGACGCAGGACCGCCCGCAGGCGTGCCGTCAGCTCGCGAGGGTCGCAGGGTTTGGCGAGGTAATCGTCAGCGCCCAGCTCCAGACCCAGAATGCGGTCCAGCGGCTCGCCGCGTGCCGACAGCATCAGCACTGGAAGGTCAGGGTGATCGGTGCGTAATTGCTTGAGCAGTTCCAGACCGCTGCCGTCGGGCAGCATCACGTCCAGCACCACGGCGGCGGGAGCACTTTCGGCGAGCGCCTTGCGGGCACTCTGGCCATCGTGGCAAGCCCGTACCTGAAAGCCTTCCTGGCTCAACCAACTGCTCAGGAGCTCACACAGCTCCTGGTCATCATCAATAAGTAACAGCTCGCTCATGACTCACTCAATTTAGCCATTGCCGACGCTGTCTACGCCAGCCGCTGGCAAAGATACCGCACAGCAGGGCGACCATTGCAACGCCGCCCCCCGTAACGAACCATTGTTGTTGCTCGGTCAGTACGCGCGCAGGCATGACCGACTGTGCTTCTTTGAGCTGCAGTTTAAGCCTTTGGTTCTCCTGACGCAGGCGTCCGAGCTGAATACTTTCGCGTTCAGTGTCGGCATTTTGCAATTGCCGGGTCAACTCTTCGCGCTGCTTCTCGCTGTCGGCCAGACGCTGGCGAAGGTCGGTCAGCTGGCTGGCGGTGCTGGGCAACGGCAACGCGTGGCTGACGGAATCGGTTGTTTCTTCGGCCTGGACATCGAAACTCATCGCCGAAACGGCCAGCGCGGCCGCTAGCAGACACCACGGACGTGGACGCATCTGAACTCCTGACTTTTCTTGCGGCACCTGAAAGCGCGCCGGCTTTATTGGGCATTTGGCAGGGTATCGGCAGCAGAATGCGAATAATGAGCAGTCAGAATGGGCGTGTTGCGAACCCGACCTCGTGGCGAGGTCGGGCTGACCGTCAGGGCAGGACTTGCTTGAAAGGTTTGACCACGACGTGGTCGTAGACACCCGCCTTGACGTACGGATCAGCGTCGGCCCAGGCTTGCGCGGCGGCCAGGGATTCGAACTCGGCAACGATCAGGCTGCCGGTGAATCCCGCAGTGCCTGGGTCATTGCTGTCGACCGCCGGGTTGGGGCCGGCGAGCACGATGCGGCCTTCGGCTTTCATTGCGTTCAGGCGCTCAAGGTGCGCAGGGCGCGCTTCAAGGCGTTTTTCCAGCGAGTTGGCGACGTCCGTTGCTACGATTGCGTAGAGCATTTCAGTCCTCTGTCTTTTTTGTGGAAGGCTGGGTCGATGCGTCGGCATCGTGGATGTGACGGGCCAGGAAGATGCCTTGGCCGATCAGGAAAATCAGGGTCATGCCCAGGCTGCCGAAGACTTTGAAGTCAACCCAGAAGTCCTGATACGTGAAGGCCACGTACAGGTTGGCAGCGCCGCAGAACAGGAAGAACACGATCCAGGCGATGTTCAGCTTGACCCAGATCGCCTGAGGCAGCGTCAGTGCGTGGCCCATGATGCGCTGGATCAGCAGGCGGTCGCCGATGAAATGGCTGCCGGCAAAGATCAACGCGAACACCCAGTTGACCACCGGGGCTTTCCATTTGAGGAAGGTTTCGCTGTGAAACGCCAGCGTCAGGCTACCGAATACCAGACAAGCGATCAGCGTCAGCCATTGGCTTTTTTCCAGTTTGCCCTGACGGATGAACAGGATGCCGTAGACCACGATGGAGCTGGCGATCAACATCGCGGTGGCGCTGAAAATCCCGCCTACCATGAAGGTGTGACCGAGGATGTCGACGGCCTGAGGACTGATTTTGTAGACGATGAAAAACAGGATAAGCGGGATGAAGTCGATGAATTGTTTCACAGTAAGAGCCAGAAGCTGGATGTGACGGCATAATAACAAACATCAATGACTGCGAAAGCGCCCCTATGAATGTCGATCTGCACTGCCACAGTACCGCTTCCGATGGCGCGCTTGCGCCCGCGGCACTCGTCGCCCGTGCTCACGAGAACGGCGTTCGGGTGCTGGCGCTGACCGACCACGACACCATCGAAGGCCTTGAAGAAGCCCGCGCGGCGGCGGTTGCGCTGGACATGCAACTGATCAACGGCATCGAACTGTCCTGCACGTGGGGCGGTGCCACCATTCATATTCTGGGGTATGGCTTTAATGTCGATGCCCGGCCTTTGCTCGACGCCATTGAGCAATTGCACACCGGACGCTGGTTGCGCGCTGAAGAAATCAGCCGCAAATTGGCGATGAAAGGTATGCCCGGCGCGCTGGAAGGTGCTCGCGCGGTCCAGCAGGCGCTCGGCGACAGTGGTAATGCGCCGGCCCGGCCGCATTTCGCGGATTTCCTGATCAATGAAGGTTTCGTGAAAGACCGCGCCGAAGCATTCCGAAAATGGCTCGGTGCAGGCAAGCTGGGCGACGTCAAGCAGCACTGGCCAACGCTTGAAGACACCGTCGCAACGCTGCGGGCCGCGGGTGCCTGGGTCAGTCTGGCGCATCCATCGCATTACGATTTCACTCGCAGCAAGCGTCGCAGGCTAGTCGCCGACTTCATCGAGGCGGGTGGCCATGCAATAGAAGTGGTCAACGGCCTGCAGCCCGCCGATCAGGTCGGCAGCCTTGCCATTCTGGCCCGTGAATTCGGTCTGCTGGTCAGCGCCGGCAGTGATTTCCATGCGCCTGGCGCCTGGTCCGAAATTGGTGTTTATCGCCCGTTGCCTGAGGATCTGCCGCCACTCTGGGGGCGATTCAAACATGACCAGCCTACTGCCGTCTGAACAGGAAGATACCGTGAGTCAATTTTTCCAGGTCCACCCGGAGAACCCGCAGTCGCGTCTGATCAAGCAGGCGGTCGAGATTATCAGGGCCGGCGGTCTGGTGGTTTACCCGACCGATTCGTCCTACGCCCTGGGTTGTCGAATGGAGGACAAGACGGCGGTCGACCGTATTCGCCGCCTGCGTCAGCTGGACGACAAGCACAACTTCACCCTGATGTGCTGCGACCTGTCGCAACTGGGCACCTTTGCCAAAGTCGACACCGCGGCTTTCCGCTTGCTCAAGGCGCACACGCCGGGCCCGTACACGTTCATTCTCGGGGCGACCCGCGATGTGCCGCGACTGGTGCTGCATCCCAAGCGCCGTACCATCGGCTTGCGGGTACCGGAGCATCCCATCGCTCAGGCGCTGCTGCGCGAGCTTGGCGAACCGCTGATGAGTGTCAGCCTGATCATGCCGGGCGAAACCCTGCCGATGAGCGATCCCCATGAAATGCGTGAGGTGCTCGAGCATCAGGTGGACCTGATCATTGACGGCGGCGAGGGCGGGATATCGGCCTCCACCGTGATCAATCTCGCCGAAGGCGACCCGCAGGTGGTCCGTGTGGGCTGTGGCGACCCGACGCCGTTCGGGGTCGAAGTCGAGTGACCGACCTCGAAACGCCTGGCGCTGCAGTGCTCGATCCGCAAGCCGATGCCCAGCAGGAGCTGCCCTTTGCGATGGTCTACGGTCAGGCCGTCACGCAGATGCCGCTTGACCTGTACATTCCACCGGATGCGCTGGAAGTCTTTCTCGAGGCCTTCGAAGGCCCGCTCGACCTTCTGCTGTACCTGATTCGCAAACAGAACATCAACATCCTTGACATCCCGGTAGCGGAAATCACTCGCCAGTACATGGGTTACGTCGAGCTGATGAAGACCGTGCGCCTGGAGCTGGCCGCCGAATACCTGGTGATGGCCGCGATGCTCGCCGAGATCAAATCGCGCATGCTGTTACCACGCTCGGAATCGGTGGAAGAGGAAGAGGACGATCCGCGCGCTGAACTGATTCGTCGCTTGCAGGAATACGAGCGCTTCAAGGCCGCCGCCGAAGGCATCGACGGATTGTCCCGCGTCGGGCGCGATGTGGTGGTGCCGAAGCTCGACGCGCCGGAAGCGCGGGCGCGCAAGTTGTTACCCGATGTCGCGCTGGAAGAATTGTTGATCTCCATGGCCGAGGTGCTGCGCCGTGGCGACATGTTCGAAAGCCATCAGGTCAGCCGCGAAGCGCTCTCGACCCGCGAGCGGATGAGCGATGTCCTGGAGCGCCTCAAAGGTGCCGGATTCGTGCCCTTTGCCGAGCTGTTCACGGCCGAGGAAGGGCGTCTGGGTGTGGTCGTGACGTTTATGGCCGTCCTGGAGTTGGTCAAGGAGCAACTGGTCGAGCTGGTGCAGAACGAACCTTTCGCTGTCATTCATGTGCGCGCACGAGCCGAATAAAGAGCAAGAGCTGACCGATGAACCTGAACGAACCCCGCGAACTCGCGCCGCTGCTCGAAGCCTTCCTGCTGGCCTCGGGTAAACCCCAATCGCTCGAGCGGCTGTACGAGCTGTTCGAGGAGGGCGAGCGTCCCGAGCCCGCCGTCTTCAAGAAAGCCCTGACGTTGCTGAGCAAATCCTGCGACAACCGCGCGTTTGAATTGAAGGAAGTGGCGACGGGGTATCGCCTGCAGATTCGCGAAAAGTTCGCCCCGTGGGTCGGTCGCCTGTGGGAGGAACGCCCGCAGCGGTATTCCCGCGCGCTGCTTGAAACCATGGCCTTGATCGCCTACCGGCAGCCGATTACGCGGGGCGAAATCGAAGATGTGCGCGGTGTGGCGGTCAACAGCAACATCGTCAAGACCTTGCTTGAGCGTGAATGGATCAGGATCGTCGGTTACCGCGATGTGCCGGGCAAGCCCGCGATGTTTGCCACCACCAAGGCGTTTCTCGATCACTTCAACCTGAAAAATCTCGACGAGCTGCCGCCGCTGGCCGACCTTCGCGAAATGGAAGCCGAGCCGATCCTGGACTTCGACGACGCCCCGGTGCCCGCGCATTTGCAGGCGCTGGCCGATGCCAGTCTGGAAGCGGACCCCGACGCCGAGCCCGAACCCCCGCGCGATGAAACCAGTTTCCGCAGCCTGCTGGCTGAACTCGACACCATGGAACAGGGCCTGAAAACCGATTTCGACGATTTATTGCTCGATGAGGGCGATAAAGAGTCTGAATTGGAAGACGAGCCGGCGGACGACGAAGATCCGCGGTAGGCAATGAGTTGCGGTCGCCACAACATTGCGTGAGGCGAGATCCCGTGGGAGCGAATTCATTCGCGAGAGGCCCATAAGGCCTACACATCCTTTTTTGCCTGAACATTTTTTCGCGAATGAATTCGCTCCCACAGTGTTATCGCGGTGGCTAAAGAAACCATGAGCACCAAAGACCCCTGCATCAGCGTCTGCAAATTCGACGACGACATCTGCCTCGGTTGCGGGCGCAGCAAGCGCGAGATCAAGTCGTGGAAGAAGATGGACAAGGACGAAAAACGCTCGGTGCTGGCCGAGTCGGCCATGAGGCTGATCAAGCTCAAGGCGTCCGGTCGGCGGAAAAAGAAGTGAGCCAGCCAGCGTTATCGGCGTTTTCGTCTAGTCTCTGATGCGCAACGCGCGCCATGAGCGTATGATTCGCGACCTTTTGGCGATCCACACTCGCCACAGGATTCAGTTTTCAGCCCTTCTGGACCGGAGAGTCTCTCCTGGCCAGGCGCAGGGCAACAGGTCGTGCCCACTCGCGCACGCCCTGATTCGACACACCGGGAGGTGCCCAGATGAGTGAACAAGACAAGCAGGACAAAGAGATCGGCCCAGCAGGCGAAAAACTGCAAAAGGTCCTCGCACGCATTGGCGTCGGCTCGCGCCGTGACGTCGAAGCCTGGATCGGCGAAGGCCGCATCAAGGTCAACGGCGTTCAGGCAAGCCTGGGGCAGCGCGTCGATCTGCATGACGCCATCACCGTTGACGGTCGCGTTATCCGTCGCGAAGAAGCGGCCGAAACCGTCCGCCGCGTCATCATGTACAACAAGCCAGACGGCGAAATCTGCACCCGTGACGACCCTGAAGGCCGTCCGACCGTGTTTGATCGTCTGCCGCGCCCGAAAGAAGGCCGCTGGATCAACATCGGTCGTCTGGACATCAACACCACCGGTTTGCTGATGTTCACCACCGACGGCGAGCTGGCCAACCGCCTGATGCACCCCTCGTTCGAAATGGACCGCGAGTACGCCGTGCGTGTGCGTGGCGAAGTCGACGACGACATGCTGCTGCGCCTGAAGAACGGCGTGATCCTGGAAGACGGTCCAGCGCGTTTCACCGACATCCAGCAAGCGCCGGGCGGTGAAGGTTTCAACCACTGGTACCACTGCGTGGTGATGGAAGGCCGTAACCGCGAAGTCCGCCGCCTGTGGGAATCCCAGGGGCTGGTGGTCAGCCGTCTTAAGCGCGTGCGTTTCGGTCCGGTGTTCCTCAATTCCGACCTGCCGATGGGTCGCTGGCGCGAAATGAGTCAGCAGGAAGTCGACATCCTCAGCGCCGAAGTGGGCCTGAAGCCGGTTGCCATGCCGCAAATGAATGCCAAGACCAAGGACAAGCTGGAGCGTCTTCAGCGCCAGTCTTCGCGTCCATTGGGCAAAGGCGAACGCGTGCGTCAGCTGCGTCCGGCCAAGGATGCGGTGCCTGCCGAGCGTGCACCTCGCGAGCCGCGCATGGCCGACGGCGAGCGCCCTGCGCGCAAGCCGGCCGAAGGAGGTCGTCCGGCCCGTACCCCACGTCCGGCCGCCGGCGGTCGTAGCGACAGCCGTGGTGAAAACCGTGGCGACAGCAGCCGCGGCACGCCAGTGGCCGAACGTCCGAGCGACATGAACAAGCGCCCGGCCAAGCCGAAGACCTCGCGTCCCGGCATCAAGCTGGTCGACGACGGCAAAACCCCGTCCGGCAAGCGCCGCGGCGCCCCGGCGGGCTCCGGTCAGCGCCCGGGCTTTGGTCGTCGCAAGCCTGAGTGATTGCGGTGTGAAATAAAAAACGCCAGTCGAGAGACTGGCGTTTTTGTTTCTGTCGCAAAGGCCCGTGTGGAAGTGAGCTGGGCGCGGCCATTAAATCCACGCCTAAACGCTTAGATGGAACGCCCCGTCAAACACCACGCGTTTATCCACAGCCAGCCTTCCACTGTTGAAGATCAAGTCCAGGTGATGGCTGCCTTTTGCGCCGCCGCCGAGCCCCAGATGCAGACCGCAATGGCGTTCTTCGAACCCGGCGTTGCGGGCATACAGCCGGGTCACGCCCTCGTTGGTGCCGATGCCCAGTTCCTCGACTCGCCGGTTGGACGGGTTGGCATCGAGGTATTTGTTGAAATCATTTTCCAGCCCCGGCACGTCGGTCGCGACGCGGGTGATGGTGGAATTTTCGATCCACAGTTCCAGCGGTGATTCGATGACCCCGTATTTGCGCGCGAACGGGATCGTGCTGAGAAAGGTGCCGACGAATTTCACGTGGCCATTGATCGAGTCGCTGTGGGTGGCGATCTCACCTGGCGCCAGGTCGTAATTGCCGACCCCATTGATGTTGGTCCATTTCTTCAACTCTCGTAGCGGCGCTTCGAAGTAAGAACCACGTTCATCGCTGAAGCTCAGCGTCTCGCCTTGATTCATATGGTCGATCAGGGCAGCGTTCAGGTGTGCGATACGTTCGGGTTTGACGCTGAAGGTATCGTAGAAATAGCGGCCATAGTCCTTGAACAGGAGGGACTTCTTCCATTGATCCGACATCACCGTCTGCAACGAGCGAATGAAGGCCGGGCCTTCGGCGCTCGGATTGGGCAGGGTCGAGGCATCGTAGAACAGCACGTAGAGGTCGGCTTGAGTAATGGCTTGAGCCAACTCCTCAATGGGGGACGTATCAAGTGCCATCGTACTGAAGCGAAAGGCATCGCGGGCGGTGGAGCTTTCGACGATGTTGCCGACGATCGCTGTGTAATCTTCGGTGTGGGCCAGCAATACCTTGGGTGAGGCCATGCCGTCGATAGCAGGGTGGTGTTGCAGGTAATAAAGAAAGTGCTCGATTGCGCTGCTCTGTTCCGTCATGGGGGCGCTCCGTTGTAAAGGCTGAAAACAAAAAGGGCGAACGCGTCAGACGCGCTCGCCCTCTGTCTGCTTTAGAACGGCCACATCGCGGTGCCGAACGCCACCACTGCGTCGGCTTGCATCATCTCCACGGCAGCATCATGAGTCGGTGCTTCAAACCAATCGTCCAGTTGCAGTTCTTCTTCCAGAGTTTGTTCCACAGATTGCATAGGTGAATCTCCTGAGAATGACGTACTTGCCGAATGCGACGAGGCCAGTGCAGACAGTGCCTGTGGCGGCCTCATCAGGGAAGCACACTGACCTTCGTGGCCAGCAGCGATGAAAAAACTAGTTCAATAGTCCGACTGTTGCAAAAGAAATTTCAGACGCGAAATGCTGGCAATTTGCCTAAAAAACAAAAACTTGCTGGAAAAACAACGCCAGAGCTGAAGCGTTTCTGCTGAATTTTATTTACGACGGAATTGTGTCGGTTTTCCCAAATTTTCCGTGTCATTCAAACGCTAAATAGTCTGACGTTTAGCCAAAACCCTCGTATTTGCCGGGGCAGACCTTTGACCGATCGCACAGCTTTTCTCGGCCAGCCGCAAGTTTGCCGGTGTACAATGCGCCGCGTTTTTTCTGTGAATCATCGGCGTATGAACGCCACCCAGACTCGGGGTTTACCCACTCCGTCTTTCATTCCGCCGCGTCATGAGCGCGTCGGGTTCGATTCCGTCACAGACAAGAACAAGAAGGTGACTATCCCATGAGTGAACACATGTCCCATTCGGGTGACTTGAAGCGTGGTCTTAAAAACCGTCACATCCAGCTGATCGCCCTGGGTGGCGCCATCGGCACAGGATTGTTCCTGGGGTCGGCGGGCGTTCTGAAATCGGCGGGTCCGTCGATGATTCTTGGCTATGCCCTGTGCGGCTTCATCGCCTTCATGATCATGCGCCAGCTGGGCGAAATGATCGTCGAGGAGCCGGTTGCCGGGTCGTTCAGCCATTTTGCTCACAAGTATTGGGGTGGTTTCGCCGGCTTTCTGTCCGGCTGGAACTGCTGGGTGCTGTACATCCTGGTCGGCATGTCCGAGCTGACCGCGGTCGGAAAATACATTCAGTACTGGTGGCCGGAAATCCCGGCCTGGGCGTCGGCGGCTGTGTTCTTCCTGATGATCAACGTCATCAACCTGGCCAACGTCAAAGTCTTCGGCGAGGCGGAGTTCTGGTTCGCGATCATCAAGGTCGTGGCCATTTTGGGGATGATCGCGCTGGGCAGTTACATGCTGGTCAGTGGCAGCGGCGGTCCGCAGGCCTCCGTCAGTAACCTGTGGGACCACGGTGGGTTCTTCCCCAATGGTGTGAGCGGTCTGGTGATGGCCCTGGCCTTCATCATGTTTTCGTTCGGCGGTCTGGAAATGCTGGGGTTCACCGCGGCCGAAGCCGATCAACCGCGAACCATCATTCCCAAAGCGATCAATCAGGTGATCTACCGCATCCTTATTTTTTACATCGGTTCTTTGGTGGTCCTGCTGTCGTTGACCCCATGGGATGCGTTGCTGGTTGATCTGAACGCATCGGGCGATGCCTACAGCGGCAGCCCGTTCGTGCATGTGTTCTCGATGCTCGGCAGCACGACAGCTGCACACATTCTCAACTTTGTGGTGCTGACGGCCGCGTTGTCGGTGTACAACAGCGGCACCTATTGCAACGCGCGGATGCTGTTTGGCATGGCCGAGCAGGGCGATGCGCCGCAATCGCTGGCGCGGGTCGATGGTCGTGGGGTGCCGGTCCGGGCGATTCTGGTGTCGGCGGCGGTGACGTTGATCGCGGTGTTGCTCAACTACCTGATCCCGCAGAATGCGCTGGAACTGTTGATGTCACTGGTGGTTGCGACGCTGGTGATCAACTGGGCGATGATCAGCTACTCGCACCTGAAATTCCGCCAGTACATGACCCGTAAGGACCGGCAGCCGCTGTTCAAGGCGCTTTGGTATCCGTTTGGCAACTACCTGTGCCTGGCGTTTGTGGTGCTGATCCTGGGCATCATGCTGATGATTCCGGGCATTCAGGTGTCGGTTTACGCGATTCCGGTGTGGCTGGTGGTCATGTGGGTGTTCTACGTGATCAAGAACAAGCGCCACGCTGACGGCGAGTCGATGGCGCAGCGGACATCGATCATTAAATAGGGACAGGCGGCGCATGGCGCGCCGCGATTTCTCATCAAACGGCAACGCTTGTGGGAGCGAGCTTGCTCGCGAAGGCGTAAGGTCAGGCCATCAATATCATTTGACTGGACGCATTCGCGAGCAAGTTCGCTCCCACAGGTTTGATGTTCGCCCTCACAGGTTCAGGCACGTCCCATGCTGATCATCTCCAACAACGTGCATCTCCCGGACAACGAGGTCGAGCTGACGGCCATTCGTGCGCAAGGCGCGGGCGGTCAGAACGTCAACAAGGTGTCCAGTGCGGTGCACCTGCGGTTCGACATCAATGCGTCGTCCTTGCCGCCGTTTTACAAGGGGCGGCTGCTGGCACTGAGCGACAGTCGAATCACCAGTGACGGCGTGATCATCATCAAGGCCCAGCAATACCGCACCCAGGAACAGAATCGCGCGGACGCGTTGGAGCGGCTGAGCGAATTGATCGTCAGCGCGGCGAAGGTCGAGAAAAAGCGCCGGCCAACCAAGCCGACGCTGGGGTCAAAGACGCGCAGGCTGGAGTCCAAATCCAAGCGCGGATCGATCAAGGCGGGGCGGGGGAAAGTGGATTTTTGAGGTCGCGACAGGGCTGTCATAGCAGAAGATGTGGCAGCCCTGTATCCGTCAGACTGGCGCCGCTTTGTCCCGCATCACTTTCCCCTGTTTGTACAGGTAGATGCTCAGCCCCAGCCCGCCGAGCGAGGCCAGTGCCGCGAACAGAAAGATCGAGGAGAAGCCGAAGCCTGCGGCCACAGCGCCCGCCACCGGACCGGTAATCCCCAGCGACAAGTCGATGAACAGCGAATACGCGCCCACCGCCGCACCTCGACTGGCCGCGGGCACCAGATTCACGGCCTCGACACCCAGCGCCGGGAACACCAGCGAGAAGCCGAAACCGGTCAGCGCGGCGCCTGCCAGCGCCAGATTGGGATTGGGCGCCAGCCACAACAGCAGCAAGCCCAACGCCTCGACCGACAGGCAGGCAATCGCCACGCGGAAACCGCCAATGCGGTTGATCATGTTGCCGAACAGCAGTCTCGCGCCGATGAAGCAGGCGCCGAACAGGCTCAGGCACAGCACTGCATTCGGCCACGTGTGGCTCGCGTAATACAGGGTGATGAAGGTCGCGATGGTGCCGAAGCCGATGGACCCCAGTGCCAGGCCCGTCCCGTGCGGGAGCACCAGACCGAGCACGTGCAGGAACGGCATGCGTTCGCCGTGCACGATGGGCGCGGGCGTCTTTTTCCACGCCAGCGAAATCCCCAGCGCCGCCAGCAGCATGATGCTCACGCCCATGCTCCACAGCCCCATGGCATTCACCAGCAAGACGCCCAGTGGCGCGCCGATGGCCAATGCGCCGTAGCTGGCGATGCCGTTCCAGGAAATCACCTTGGCGGTGTTCGCGGCGCCCACTCGGCCAATTCCCCAACCGATCGAACCCGAACCCACCAGGCTCTCGGCGCTACCCAGCACCAGACGACCGATGAACAGGCTGATCAGGCTCGCCATCGGCCAGGCATCGAGCCATCCGGCCAGCAGCATGAACACGCCGCTCAGCCCGCACCCGAACAGGCCGATGATCACGGCTTTCTTCGGCCCCTTGGTGTCGATGATGCGCCCGGCATACGGGCGACTGAGCAACGTCGCCAGGTACTGAACGCTGATCACGAGACCGGCAGCCACGGCACCGAACCCGAGGTCCGTGTGGACGTAACCTGGCAGCACCGCTAGGGGAATGCCGATGTTCAGGTAACCGATGAACGTGAACAGAACAATGGAAACGACCTGAAGCGTGACGGCGATAGGACGGGGTGTAGCGGCGCTTGAAGCGTCTGGCATGGGCATCAATCCACGATTACGACAGGGGAGGTACAACGAGGGCAGAAACAGATTGAAGCGTAGACGCTTGAAAGCCAAGCGATGCCACACATGATAACGAGGCTCGCTGTGTTGTGGCAGCTGAAGGCTTCGTTCACGGCAGCAGAAGGTTGAACTGAACGCGGGGTTGCCGATACCGGCTTTTATGATTATTCGGCGGCGGGTGCCACGAGTTGCGTCGTGACCAGAGCAGCGAGCGCGTTTTCCTGAGTGCCGAAGCGGGCCAGCAACGCGTTCTGTTTTTCCGGGCTCAGACGTGCCCAGATTTCAATCATCTTCTCGGCAGTGCCGATCAAGGCTTGTGCCTGTGTTTCAGTGAATTCGGTCATCGAGTCATCTCAAAGCAATCAGCCCTTATGGAAGTACGCCTGAAAGACGCTCTTGCATAGGGGCTGAAATCAGCCTTTAGCGTTGGCTTGGGGCTTTCTTGCTGTCACCACTTTTCCCGCTGGTTTTCATCTCGATCGGCTGACCGAGTTCCTGGCGGGCTGCTGCGCTTTGCTGGTTTTGGCTTGGGAAGGGGAAGTTTGGGATTTCATGCATAGCGTCGCTCCTCACAAGTTTTGTTGCTGCTGGTTTGAACAGCGCGTCCAAAAAACGCTCAGGGAGGATACAGCACACGAGATGACAAACAGATTTTTAATGCTGGCCGTTGGTCATGTAGTGGCGATTGGTTGCTACAACCAAAGTCCTGTGGGAGCGTGCTTGCCCCGACAGTGCTCCAACGATTGCAGTGGGTCAGCGGCATTTGCGCTGAATGTCCCACCGCATTCGTCCGAACTGCGGCCCATACCCTCGTAACCTCGGACGTCTCCTACAGGAACCACGTTGAAGCGCAGATCAGTGGTGTTCCTGTAGGAGTCGAAGGTCAGTCCTTGCACACCGCCGCAAACGCCGCCGCCAATGCATCCAGCCGCGTAGCGTCAATCCCTGCAACGTTCGCACGGCCAGCAGCGACCATGTAGACGCTGTGTTCTTTGCGCAGGCGGGCGACCTGGTCGTCGCTCATGCCGGTGTAGGAGAACATGCCGCGTTGTACGCCGATGTGGGCGAAGCGTTCGCCCAGGCCCAATGGGGTCAGGGCTTCAACCAGGCCTTGGCGAAGCTGCGCAATACGACTGCGCATTTCTTCGACTTCATCGGCCCACAGCGCTTTCAATTCCGGATCTCCCAGAATCTCGGCGACGACGGCGGCGCCGTGATCCGGTGGGTTGGACCACAGGTTGCGCGCGGTGGCCGACAGTTGGCTGCGCACATCCATCAATTTGTCGGTGCTGTCGGCACACACCAGCAGAGCGCCGGTGCGTTCGCGGTACAGGCCGAAGTTCTTGGAGCAGGAGCTGGTGATCAGCAGTTCCGGCAGTTCGGCGGCGAACAAGCGGACCGCCCAGGCGTCTTCCTGCAAGCCATCACCGAAACCCTGGTAGGCGAAATCGATCAGCGGCAGCAAGTTGCGGCGCTTGACGATCTTCAACACTTCGCGCCAGTCATCGTGCCCGAGGTCGAAACCGGTCGGGTTGTGGCAGCACGCGTGCAGCAGCACGACGTCGCCTTCCGGAACGGTGTCCAGTGTTTCCAGCATGGCCGGAACATTGAGCTTGTTGTCGCTGCCCACGTACGGGTAGTGATTGACCTTCAAACCGGCCGCGGCGTAGATCGTTTCATGAATCGGCCAGGTCGGGTCGCTAAGCCAGATGCCCTTGCCCGGAAGGCAGTTGGCGATGAAGTCGGCCGACAGGCGCAGTGCGCCGGTGCCGCCCGGCGTCTGAGTGGCGCCGACGCGCTTGTCTTTGATCAGCGGCGAATCGGCGCCCATCACCAGTTCACAGATCAACGTGCCGAATCGCGGTTCGCCGTGGCCACCGATGTAGGTCTTGGTCGGTTGCGAATCCACCAGACGCTGTTCGGCCAGCTTGACCGCGCGCGGAATGGTGGTCAGGCCTTGCGCGTCCTTGTACACGCCCACGCCCAGGTCGAACTTGTTCGGGTTCGGGTCGTTGGCATAGGCTTGGATCAAGCCCAGGATCGGATCATCCGGTACACGCTGAATCTGTGAAAAATGCATTTACTTACGGCCCTCGGCGCCTTTGGCCCCCTCGTCGGTGCGGGCGGCCATGATGAAGTCGTTGCGGTGCAGCCCTTTGATGGAATGGCTCCACCAGGTCACGGTCACTTTGCCCCACTCGGTCAGAAGACCGGGGTGATGACCTTCGGCTTCGGCAATTTCGCCGACCGCGTTGGTAAACGCCAGCGCAAATTTGAAATTCTTGAACAGAAAGACTTTCTCCAGCTGCATCACGCCGTCACGGACTTCGATGTTCCAGTCGGGAATCTGGCGGAGCAGCTCTGGCAGCTCGGCTTCGCTGACTTGAGGCGCATCGGCGCGGCAGGCTTCGCAGTGGGCTTGGTTGAGGGAGGTCATAAAGGGTGTCCTGTTCAGGCGGCTTTTGTTTTAGGGGGGAAGCGAGGGGCATGCAGCCCCAGCTGCGTGGCAGTCTGGACCATGCCCATGATGTCTTCGTGGGCGAGGTCGAACAGACGCTTGAGCTCCGGCAGCACAAAATAGAGCGGCTGCAGGATGTCGATACGGTACGGCGTGCGCATGGCTTCGATCGGGTCGAAGGCCTGATGTTCAGGCGTCTCGGACAAGCTGTACACGGTCTCCTTCGGCGAGGAAAGAATTCCTCCGCCGTATATCTTGCGCCCTTGGGCGGTCTCAACCAACCCGAATTCGATGGTCATCCAGTAAAGGCGGGCAAGGTACACGCGTTGCTCTTTGCTGGCTGCCAGCCCGAGCTTGCCGTACGTGTGGGTAAATTCCGCAAACCAGGGGTTGGTCAGCAGCGGGCAGTGTCCGAAGACTTCATGAAAGATGTCGGGTTCTTGCAGGTAATCCAGTTCTTCTTCGGTGCGAATGAACGTGGCCACGGGAAATCGCTTGCTGGCCAGCAGTTCGAAGAAGGTCTGGAAGGGAATCAGCGCGGGCACGCGGGCGACTTGCCAGCCGGTGGTGCTGTCCAGCACCCGATTGATTTCGCCCAGTTGAGGAATTCGGTCGTGAGGCAGGTTCAATTGCTCGATGCCGTCGAGGTATTCCTGACAGGCGCGGCCTTCGATCACCTTCAATTGGCGGGTGATCAGCGTATTCCACACCGCATGTTCGGCGTCGGGGTAGTCGATAAACCCGACGGCATCCGGTTCACGGGCGACGTACTGCGTGCTCATGCTGCTCTCCTGAATGGCTTGTTGTTATCTGGAGCGAGGCGGGGTGCCTACCGCTATAGATAACGTTTTTCATGCCGTTTGCAGCAGTGATAACGCCGTAAGGGCCTCAGGAAAAGCATCCATTTCGTAAAGAAATCCTGACAGCTGTGTGAATTAAGCCCCAAATCTGCAATCTCTCATCCGCCAAGCGGCTTGCGCTGTAACGTATTCTTGACGATAAACTTCGCCTCATGACAAAAAGCTTCCCTGCTTAAAAGAGTCGATTGCCCATGCGCATCAAAGTGCACTGCCAAAATCGTGTCGGAATACTGCGCGATATTCTCGAATTGCTGGTTTCCTATGGCGTCAACGTGTCTGGCGGCGAAGTCGGCGGTGAACACGGCGATGCGATTTATCTGCGCTGCCCGAATCTGGTCAATCTTCAGTTCCAGGCCTTGGTGCCGAAGTTCGAAATCATTCCGGGTGTATTTGGCGTGAAGCGTGTGGGACTGATGCCAAGCGAGCGCCGGCATATGGAGCTGAACGCGCTGCTCGGCGCGTTGGAATTTCCGGTGCTGTCCATCGACATGAGCGGCTCGATCGTCGCGGCGAATCGCGCGGCAGCACAACTGCTCGGTGTGCGTGTGGATGAAGTGCCCGGTATTCCGCTTTCCCGCTACGCCGAAGATTTCGATCTGCCCCAATTGGTGCGCGCCAACCGTTCGCGCATCAATGGCCTGCGGGTGAAGGTGAAGGGCGACGTTTTCCTTGCCGACATCGCACCATTGCAATCCGAGCACGAAGACAGCGAGGCCATGGCCGGCGCGGTGCTCACCCTGCATCGCGCGGACCGCGTGGGTGAGCACATCTATAACGTGCGCAAGCAGGAGTTGCGGGGTTTCGACAGCATCTTCCAGAGCTCGAAAGTCATGGCGGCGGTGGTGCGCGAGGCACGCCGCATGGCGCCGCTGGACGCCCCCCTGTTAATAGAGGGCGAAACCGGGACAGGCAAAGAGTTGCTGGCGCGTGCCTGTCATCTGGCCAGCCCGCGCGGGCAGTCGCCCATGATGGCGCTCAATTGCGCGGGCCTGTCCGAGTCGATGGCAGAAACCGAGCTGTTCGGTTACGGGCCGGGTGCCTTCGAGGGCGCGCGGGCCGAGGGCAAACTCGGCCTGCTGGAACTCACGGCGGGTGGAACACTGTTCCTGGACGGTGTCGCGGAAATGAGCGCGCGCTTGCAGGCGAAACTGTTGCGTTATCTGCAAGAGGGCTGCTTTCGCCGGGTTGGCAGCGATGAAGAGGTGTACCTGGACGTGCGGGTGATCTGCGCGACTCAGGTGGATCTTTCGGAGTTGTGCGCGCGCGGCGAGTTTCGCCAGGACCTTTATCACCGGCTTAATGTGCTGTCATTGCACATCCCGCCCCTGCGTGAATGCCTCGACGGTCTGGAGCCTCTGGTGCAGCACTTCCTCGATCAGGCGAGTCGGCAGATCGGATGCTTGCTGCCGAAGATCGCCCCGGCCGCGATGACCCGCCTCGGTCAGTACCATTGGCCCGGTAATGTGCGGCAGCTGGAAAACGTGCTGTTTCAGGCGGTCTCGTTGTGCGAGGGCGGGGTGGTGAAGCCCGAGCACATTCGTCTGCCGGATTATGGCGCGCCACAACCGCTCGGGGACTTTTCGCTGGAGGGCGGGCTGGAAGATATTATTGGCCGCTTCGAGAGAGCCGTACTTGAACAACTCTATGCGGCGCATCCGAGCAGTCGATTGTTGGGTAAACGACTGGGCGTTTCTCATACCACGATCGCCAACAAGTTAAAGCAGTATGGCGTGGATAAAAGTTAAGTCCGTGCGGAGCGGAGTTATTTAATATAAGTACGCCCCGGCGATGACAATCGTCAGGGCGTTCATATAAAAACGTTTTAATTATCCGTTGCTGCACCCGTTGCCCATGACCTGGTATTCCAGTACATGGCGCTTGCCTTGGGAATCTTCGTACGTCATGTGCTGTGGCACGACGCTGCAGACGTTGGGCACTTCGTCCACGGAGATGACTTTGGCAATGTCCAGATGCGTCGAGTAGGTGTATTGCTCGACGCGTTGCTGTTGAACGGCGACTTTGGCGTTTGATTCTTCCGCCATAGCCATGGTGCTTAAACCACAAAGAGCCATTACAACCAGTGCAGCTTTCATTACATGTTTCCTCTTGGTTGCTTCATCAACGCGGCCAAACAGGAATTCCATTCGGCAGGGTGCACAGAACCCTTGTGGGGCTCTGAGTGAAGCCAGTTAATTACTTGAAGGTTTGTTGATTGACAGGCCGGTGTGGGGGGCTGTTAGTTGTCAATCATTTGCCGTGTTGGCGAGATGAATTCTATGCGCCTGTTCTGGATTCATATAGAAACCATTCTGATAAAGACTATTGAGCAAATACGCAACAATCGCGGGAAGGGGCTTGCCAGCCTTCAGTTTTATAGTGCTTTGGTCGTAGTTCATACATGAAGATTTGCCACAAACGGGGCACTTGAGCGCTTTTCGGCGTTATGCTGAGGTCCGGTAAGACCATCGTCGAATGGCTTTCGCGGCCATCGGCGGATACAACGGGTCCATACAAAAACAACATTTCCACCGAGGTAAGAAAGATGAGTGCGGCTTCCCTGTACCCCGTTCGCCCTGAAGTGGCAGCAAACACGCTGACTGACGAGGCGACCTACAAGGCCATGTACCAGCAGTCGGTGGTCAACCCCGATGGCTTCTGGCGTGAGCAGGCCAAGCGCCTGGATTGGATCAAGCCTTTCACCACCGTCAAACAGACCTCCTTCGACGATCACCGCGTCGACATCAAGTGGTTCGCCGATGGCACCCTGAACGTTTCCTACAATTGCCTGGACCGCCATCTGGCCGAACGAGGCGATCAGGTCGCAATCATCTGGGAAGGTGACGACCCTTCCGAAAGCCGCAACATCACCTACCGCGAACTGCATGAAGAGGTGTGCAAGTTCGCCAACGCCTTGCGCGGTCAGGATGTACACCGTGGCGACGTCGTCACTATCTATATGCCGATGATCCCCGAAGCCGTGGTCGCCATGCTGGCGTGTGCCCGCATCGGTGCGATTCACTCGGTCGTGTTCGGCGGCTTCTCCCCTGAGGCCCTGGCCGGTCGCATCATCGACTGCAAATCGAAAGTGGTGATCACCGCTGACGAAGGTCTGCGTGGCGGCAAGCGCACTGCGCTCAAGTCCAACGTCGACCGTGCACTGACCAACCCGGAAACCAGCAGTGTCCAGAAAGTCATCGTGTGCAAGCGCACCGGTGGCGACATCGAGTGGAACCGTCATCGCGACATCTGGTACCACACGCTGCTGGAAGTGGCATCGGCCACTTGCGCACCGAAAGAAATGGGCGCCGAAGAATCCCTGTTCATCCTTTACACCTCGGGGTCTACCGGCAAACCGAAAGGCGTGCTGCACACCACCGCAGGCTATCTGCTGTACGCCGCGCTGACCCACGAACGCGTGTTCGACTACAAGCCGGGTGAAGTCTACTGGTGCACCGCCGACGTAGGCTGGGTCACCGGCCACAGCTACATCGTCTACGGCCCGCTGGCCAACGGCGCGACCACGCTGCTGTTTGAAGGCATTCCGAATTACCCGGACATCACCCGCATGTCGAAAGTCATCGACAAGCACAAGGTCAACATCCTCTACACCGCGCCAACCGCGATTCGCGCCATGATGGCCGAAGGCACCAAGGCCGTTGAAGGCGCTGACGGTTCGAGCCTGCGTCTGTTGGGTTCGGTGGGCGAGCCGATCAATCCGGAAGCCTGGAACTGGTACTACAACACCGTTGGCAAGAAAAACTGCCCGATCGTCGACACCTGGTGGCAGACCGAAACCGGCGGCATCCTGATCAGCCCGCTGCCAGGCGCAACTGCGCTCAAGCCAGGCTCGGCGACCCGTCCGTTCTTCGGTGTGATTCCGGCGCTTGTGGATAACCTGGGCAACCTGATCGAGGGTGCGGCTGAAGGCAATCTGGTGATTCTCGATTCCTGGCCGGGCCAGTCGCGCACGCTGTACGGCGACCACGACCGTTTCGTCGACACCTACTTCAAGACCTTCCGTGGCATGTACTTCACCGGTGACGGTGCGCGTCGCGACGAAGACGGCTACTACTGGATCACCGGTCGTGTGGACGACGTGCTCAACGTGTCCGGCCACCGCATGGGCACCGCGGAAATCGAGAGCGCGATGGTGGCGCATCCGAAAGTCGCCGAAGCGGCCGTGGTCGGTGTGCCCCATGATCTGAAAGGGCAGGGCATTTATGTCTACGTCACCCTCAACGGTGGTGAAGTCCCGGATGAAGCGCTGCGCATCGAACTGCGTAACTGGGTGCGTAAGGAAATCGGCCCGATTGCCTCACCTGACGTGATTCAGTGGGCCCCGGGCCTGCCGAAGACCCGTTCCGGCAAGATCATGCGCCGCATCCTGCGCAAGATTGCGACGGGCGAGTACGACGCACTGGGCGACATCTCCACGCTGGCCGACCCGGGTGTGGTTGCGCACCTGGTCGAAACCCACAAGACCATGAACGTCGCCTGACGCTCAGCGGTTGAAAACGCCCCGTTCGGTGAAAGCCGGGCGGGGCGTTTTTGTGTGTACGCCTCCAGATCTGCTCACATCGGGTGGAGCCTCCGAGAAATTGTGGGCGCTGCTGGAGGTTACGACAGTGGCGAACGCGGAGTGTCAGGCAGGTCGCAGTCGCCACTGTCGTAGCCTCCAGCAGCCCCTACAGGAATAGCGGGCGAATTCGAAACCGGGATATATATCGATTTGTTACCGTCTTCCTCAGGCTGTCACCTTGCGCACCTGGGTGGGGCATTTCACCCCGAAACCCATGCACTTCATCGCCTCAAACGAGCGTGCATCTACGCCAGACTTGCCGGATTAGAAGGCTTTGCCAATAATGGGCGCGTTATTTGCTTCGTTGATAGGTTTGCCATAAAAGCCTCTTGCATAAACGCTTAAGGCTGTCAATCAGGCTGATCGGCATTTCCAGTGCTTCTGTAACTAGTTGTCGCATTGAAGAAATATCGACTTTCAACCTGTCGCTAAAATGCCGATCACTCGCCGAAGGCTTGTCGAGCCCTGAGACTCGATGGCACCTCGCGTCGCAATTTCAGTTATTCCTTCTGCACATTGAGCGTTTCGCTCACTGCCATTTGTCGCGTTATACCGATGGAGTTCCAAGAATGA
The DNA here is from genome assembly GCF_039697315.1 of Pseudomonas abietaniphila. Classification (NCBI taxonomy): domain Bacteria; kingdom Pseudomonadati; phylum Pseudomonadota; class Gammaproteobacteria; order Pseudomonadales; family Pseudomonadaceae; genus Pseudomonas; species Pseudomonas abietaniphila. The sequence continues at coordinate 4,775,715 of NZ_CP155619.1, forward strand.
AAAAGCTCATGCTGCTGGGCGCGCTGGCGCTGTCCGTATTGGCACAGCCTGTGTTCGCCGATGAAAAGCCACTGAAAATCGGCATCGAAGCGGCGTACCCTCCATTCGCCTCGAAAGCGCCCGATGGCAGCATCGTCGGCTTCGACTACGACATCGGCAACGCCCTGTGCGAAGAGATGAAGGTCAAGTGCGTCTGGGTCGAGCAAGAGTTCGACGGCCTGATCCCTGCGCTGAAAGTGCGCAAGATCGACGCCATCCTGTCCTCGATGTCCATCACCGAAGACCGCAAGAAGTCCGTCGACTTCACCAACAAGTACTACAACACCCCGGCCCGTCTGGTCATGAAGCAAGGCACCGTCGTCAGCGACGGCCTGACCGAACTCAAGGGCAAGAACATCGGTGTGCAGCGTGGTTCGATCCACGAGCGTTTCGCCAAGGAAGTCCTGGCTCCACTGGGCGCTGAAATCAAGCCGTACAGCTCGCAGAACGAGATCTACCTGGACATCGGCGCCGGTCGTCTCGACGGTACCGTGGCTGACGCCACCCTGCTGCAGGACGGTTTCCTGAACACTGATTCGGGCAAGGGTTACGCGTTTGTCGGCCCGGCGTTCACCGACGTCAACTACTTCGGCGACGGCGTAGGCATCGCAGTGCGTAAAGGCGACAAGGCTGATCTGGACAAGATCAACGCAGCCATCGCGGCCATCCGCGCCAACGGCAAATACAAAGCCATTCAAGACAAGTACTTCAACTTCGACATTTACGGCCAGTAAGTCGAAGCCAGCACCTGATGGCGCAAGCAGTGGGTATTCGATCCTTCTGATTGCGCCATTTTTCTATCCCGCGCTCGAGGGCCACACAACATGTTGAAAGGCTACGGAGCCGTCATCCTCGACGGTGCATGGCTGACCCTGCAACTCGCTCTGTGCTCCATGGCGCTGGCGATCGTGTTGGGTCTGATCGGCGTGTCGCTGCGTTTGTCGCCGGTGCGCTGGCTGGCCTGGCTGGGCGATCTTTACTCCACGGTCATTCGTGGCATTCCCGACCTGGTGCTGATCCTGCTGATTTTCTACGGCGGTCAGGACCTGCTCAACCGCGTCGCGCCCTTGTTGGGTCACGACGATTACATCGATCTGAACCCGCTGATGGCCGGTATTGGCACGCTGGGTTTCATTTTCGGAGCGTACCTGTCGGAAACCTTCCGTGGCGCTTTCATGGCGATACCTAAAGGGCAGGCCGAAGCCGGCATGGCCTACGGCATGAGCAGCTCTCGGGTGTTCTTCCGCATCATGGTGCCGCAGATGATTCGTCTGGCGATTCCGGGATTCACCAACAACTGGTTGGTGCTGACCAAGGCCACCGCGCTGATTTCCGTGGTCGGTCTGCAAGACATGATGTTCAAGGCCAAGCAGGCGGCGGATGCCACCCGCGAACCTTTCACTTTCTTCCTCGCAGTCGCGGCCATGTACCTGGTGATCACCAGTGTCTCGCTGCTGGTACTGCGCTACATCGAAAAACGCTACTCGGCCGGCGTAAGGGTGGCAGACCTATGATCTTCGATTACAACGTCGTCTGGGAAAACCTGCCGCTGTACTTCGGCGGTCTGTTGATCACCCTCAAACTGCTCGCGCTGTCGCTGTTCTTCGGCCTGTTGGCGGCCTTGCCGCTGGGCTTGATGCGCGTGTCCAAGGTGGCGTGGGTCAACCTGCTGGCCTGGAGCTACACCTACGTGATTCGTGGCACGCCGATGCTGGTGCAGTTGTTCCTGATCTACTACGGTCTGGCGCAATTCGAAGCCGTGCGCGAGAGCTTCCTCTGGCCGTGGCTGTCGAGCGCGACGTTCTGTGCGTGCCTGGCGTTCGCCATCAACACCAGCGCCTACACCGCCGAGATCATCGCCGGCAGCCTCAAGTCCACACCGCCGGGCGAGATCGAAGCCGCTCGGGCGATGGGCATGTCAAAGGCCAAGATGTACCGCCGCATTCTGCTGCCGTCGGCCCTGCGCCGGGCGCTGCCGCAATACAGCAACGAAGTGATCATGATGCTGCAGACCACGAGTCTGGCCTCCATCGTGACGCTGATCGACATCACCGGCGCGGCGCGCACCGTCAATGCGCAGTTCTATCTGCCCTTCGAGGCCTACATCACCGCTGGTGTGTTCTACCTGTGCCTGACTTTCATTCTGGTGAAGCTGTTCAAGCTGGCCGAGCGCCGCTGGCTCAGTTACCTCGCACCGAGGAAGCACTGATATGCAACGCATCGATCACCGCCTGCCCTGGAGCACCCTGGGCACCGAACGCACGTTGAGTGTCTTTCGCTTCGGCGAGGGCGGGCGCAAGGCTTACATTCAGGCCAGCCTGCACGCCGACGAATTGCCAGGCATGCGCACGGCGTGGGAGCTGAAAAAGCGTCTCACACAGCTGGAAGAGCAGGGCCTGCTCAATGGTGTCATCGAGCTGGTGCCCGTCGCCAACCCGATCGGGCTGGGTCAGTTGCTGCAAGGCAATCACCAGGGGCGTTTCGAATACGGCAGCGGCAAGAACTTCAACCGCGACTTCACGGAGTTGAGTGAACCGGTCGCCGAGCAGCTGGCGGGCAAGCTGGGCGACGATGCGCACGCGAACGTGAAGCTGATCCGTCAGGCCATGGTCGATGTGCTGGAACAGTTGCCGCCTGCAGGCAGCGAACTGGCCGGCATGCAGCGCGTGTTGCTGAGCCATGCCTGCACGGCCGACATCGTGCTGGATCTGCACTGCGACACCGATGCCTCGCTGCACATGTACGCCTTGCCGCAGCACTGGCCACAGTGGCGGTCGCTGTCGGCGCACCTCGGCGTGAGTGTCGGTCTGCTGGCTGAAGACTCCGGCGGCAGCTCGTTCGATGAAGCCTGCTCGTTGCCGTGGCTGCGGCTGGCCAAGCAGTTTAAGGAAGCACAGATTCCGCTGGCCTGCATGTCCACCACCCTGGAACTGGGCGGCCAGAACAACACCGGCAAGGCCGACGCCGAGGCTTATGCGGAAGGCATCCTGGCGTTCCTCGCCGAGCACGGCCTGATCAGCGGTGAATGGCCGCAGCCGGCGTTCGAAGCCTGCGAAGGCATGCCGTTCGAAGGCACCGAAATGATCTATGCGCCGCACGCGGGCGTCCTGACATTCTTGCGCCCGGCCGGGGCATGGGTCGAGCCTGGCGAGCCTCTGTTCGAAGTTATCGATCCCTTGACCGACCGCGCGACCACCGTGTGCGCGGGGACGGCAGGCGTGTTGTTCGCCATCGAAAAACTGCGTTATGCCCAACCGGGCTACTGGATGGCCAAAGTGGCGGGTCGTACTCCGCTGCGCACCGGCCGCCTGCTCAGTGACTGATTACTTGTGAGAACCGACATCATGAACAAACTGGAAGTCCAGGACCTGCACAAGTGCTACGGCAGTCACGAAGTGCTCAAAGGCGTTTCGCTCACCGCGAAGGCGGGCGATGTGATCAGCATCATCGGCTCCAGCGGCTCGGGCAAAAGTACTTTCCTGCGCTGCATCAATTTGCTGGAGCAGCCCAAGTCCGGCCGCATTCTGCTCAACAACGAAGAGCTGAAACTGGTCGCCAACAAGGACGGCGGACTGAAGGCCGCCGATCCGAAACAGCTGCAGCGCATGCGTTCGCGTCTGTCGATGGTGTTTCAGCATTTCAACCTGTGGTCGCACATGACGGCCCTGGAAAACATCATCGAGGCCCCGATCCATGTGCTCGGCGTGTCGAAGAAAGAAGCGCTGGAAAAGGCCGAGCATTACTTGAACAAAGTGGGCGTCGCCCATCGCAAAGAGGCGTATCCAGGGCACATGTCCGGTGGCGAGCAGCAACGGGTTGCTATCGCGCGGGCGCTGGCGATGGAGCCTGAAGTCATGCTGTTCGACGAACCGACCTCGGCGCTGGACCCGGAGTTGGTCGGTGACGTACTGAAAGTCATGCAGGCGCTGGCGCAGGAAGGCCGCACCATGGTCGTGGTCACGCACGAAATGGGCTTTGCCCGTGGGGTGTCGAACCAGTTGATCTTCCTGCACAAGGGCCTGGTCGAAGAGAGCGGTGACCCGCGCGAAGTGCTGGTCAATCCGAAGTCGGAGCGGCTGCAGCAGTTTCTGTCCGGCAGTTTGAAGTAGTGATCGGCACCGTCTCGAACGGTGCGTTTTGTGTCAGAACAGTTCATGCTGCGCTTCACCCAAACCGCTGCCACGAACTGAGCGCCAGAGATTTACCGCATGTTTGCCGTGCGGCCCATAACAGCGACACGTTTCGGATTGCACGCCATGACTGCCCATCGAATTGGATTTCTTATCTGGCCCGGTACCAAAGCCCTGACGCTGGCACTGGCGGAGGAAGCCCTGCGTGTTGCTCAGCGCGTTCATCCCGACGTGGTTTACGAACTGACGTTCATGCAGGCCGAACCGGCCACCGCGGTTGACGGTGCCAACTGGCAATTGCCGGGTGAGCCGTGGGGCGGTCGACTCGAAGGGTGTCAGAAAGTGTTCCTGCTCGCCGATGAACCGCCAGCGCCCATGGCGTCAGCGCTGGCCGGAGCGCTGAAGCAACTGGTGCGTGCGGGCTGTGTGATCGGCGGTCTGTCGGCGGGTGTGTATCCGCTGGCGCAGTTGGGCCTGCTGGACGGTTATCGGGCAGCGGTGCACTGGCGCTGGCAGGATGATTTCGCCGAGCGTTTCCCCAAGGTCATCGCCACCAGCCACCTGTTCGACTGGGACCGTGATCGCCTGACAGCCTGCGGTGGCATGTCGGTGCTGGACCTGCTGCTGGCGGTGCTGGCGCGGGATCATGGCGCAGAACTGGCCGGCGCGGTGTCTGAAGAACTGGTGGTCGAGCGCATTCGCGAAGGTGGCGAGCGTCAGCGCATTCCGCTGCAGAACCGTCTGGGGTCCAGCCATCCGAAGCTGACCCAGGCCGTGTTGTTGATGGAAGCCAACATCGAAGAGCCGCTGACCACCGATGAAATCGCCCAGCACGTCTGCGTGTCGCGACGACAGCTGGAGCGGATTTTCAAGCAGTACCTCAATCGCGTGCCCAGTCAGTATTACCTTGAGCTGCGTCTGAACAAGGCGCGGCAGATGCTGATGCAGACCAGCAAATCGATCATCCAGATCGGCCTCTCCTGCGGTTTCTCCTCCGGCCCGCACTTCTCCAGCGCCTACCGCAATTTCTTCGGCGCCACCCCTCGCGAAGACCGCAACCAGCGCCGCAGCAGCAGTCCGTTCGAATTGTCCTCGGTGCCTGCTGAGCGCGGATAAACAAGACTCTAAGCGGATTCGAATTCCTGTAGGCGCGAATTTATTCGCGAAAAATGTTTCAGGTGACAGAGGTCGGCTGGATGTAAGGCCGTCTCGCGAATGAATTCGCTCCCACAGGATGCTAAGGCGCCGCTGAAATCCTTGTTCCTGTGCGCCCAATCCAGGCCCAGCCTCAAATCGAGCTCTACTATTTCTGCTTTGGTCCTTCAGTAAATCAAATCGACACGACGCTGCTACAACCGTCGCCCAACGTTTAAACTGCGCCTTTCCGACGCTATTTGTCGCATTGCCGAAAGCCGCGGAAAAAGCCGGTTTGGCGCTATAAGAAGTTGTCGCTTGGCGGCAAGGCCAGACCGAAATCAGTCCTTACAATCCTTCCATCGCTCGCCAGTCCCAGGCAGGCGTTCCTCTTCAGGAGACTCCGATGTCCGTTGAGCAAGTACCGGTGCAACGTGCCGATTTTGACCAGGTGATGGTCCCCAACTACGCCCCAGCAGCGTTCATTCCGGTGCGCGGCCAGGGTTCCCGTGTCTGGGATCAATCGGGTCGTGAGCTGGTTGATTTCTCCGGCGGCATCGCAGTCAACGTGCTGGGCCACGCGCATCCGGCGCTGGTCGGCGCACTGACCGAGCAAGCCAACAAGCTGTGGCACGTCTCCAACGTCTTCACCAATGAACCTGCGCTGCGCCTGGCCAAAAAACTGGTCGACGCCACGTTCGCCGAGCGCGTGTTCTTCTGTAACTCCGGTGCCGAAGCCAACGAAGCGGCCTTCAAGCTGGCCCGTCGCGTGGCTCATGACCTATATGGCACCGAGAAGTACGAAATCGTCGCCGCGCTGAACAGCTTCCACGGTCGCACCCTGTTTACCGTCAGCGTGGGCGGTCAGCCTAAGTATTCCGACGGTTTCGGCCCGAAGATCACCGGCATCACCCATGTGCCGTACAACGACCTCGCGGCACTGAAAGCCGCCGTCAGCGACAAGACCTGCGCAGTCGTGCTGGAGCCGATTCAGGGCGAGGGCGGCGTACTGCCCGCCGAGCTTGAATACCTGCAAGGCGCGCGCACGCTGTGTGACGAGCACAACGCGCTGCTGGTCTTCGACGAAGTGCAGAGCGGCATGGGTCGCAGCGGCCACCTGTTTGCGTACATGCATTACGGCGTGACCCCGGACATTCTTTCCAGCGCCAAGAGCATTGGCGGTGGTTTCCCGATGGCGGCCATGCTGACCACCGAAAAGCTCGCCAAGCACTTGGCGGTCGGCGTTCACGGCACCACATACGGCGGCAACCCGCTGGCGTGCTCGGTGGGCGAGGCGGTGATCGACGTCGTCAACACACCAGAAGTATTGGCGGGCGTTAAGGCCAAGCACGAGCTGTTCAAGTCGCGCCTGGAGAAAATCGGCCAGCAATACGGCGTGTTCAGCGAGGTGCGTGGCCTGGGTCTGTTGATCGGCTGCGTGCTGACCGACGCCTGGAAAGGCAAGGCCAAGGAGTTCTTCAACGCCGCCGAGCACGAAGGCGTGATGATTCTGCAAGCCGGCCCTGATGTCGTGCGTTTTGCGCCGAGCCTGGTGATCGACGATGCGGACATCACCGAAGGCCTGGACCGTTTCGAGCGTGCCGTTGCCAAGTTGACCGGAGCCTGACAGACGCAATCCTGTAGGAGCGCGCTTGCCCGCGATTCAGTCTGCCTGTTACGCATGTGCTGAATGACACACTGCGATCGCGGGCAAGTGCGCTCCTACAGGGATCTCTGTCGTGATCCTCTTTTTTTCTTTTGCCGTTCAATCGGCCCGATTTTTTCTCAAGGAGTGACACCATGCTGGTGATGCGCCCCGCGCAAATGGCTGATCTGAGCGAGGTTCAACGACTCGCCGCGGACAGCCCGATTGGTGTCACGTCCCTTCCGGATGACGCTGGACGTTTGAGTGACAAGATTGCCGCTTCCGAAGCGTCGTTCGCCGCCGAGGTCAGTTTCAACGGTGAAGAAACCTATTTCTTTGTGCTGGAAGACACCGACACCGGGCGTCTGGTGGGGTGTTCCGGGATTGTCGCCTCGGCGGGATATTCCGAGCCGTTCTACAGTTTCCGCAACGAGACCTTCGTTCACGCCTCCCGCGAGCTGAAGATCCACAACAAGATCCATGTGCTCTCGCAGTGCCATGACCTGACCGGGAACAGCCTGCTGACCAGCTTCTACGTGTTGCCTGAGCTGGTCGGGACCCTGTGGTCGGAGCTCAACTCCCGTGCGCGTCTGTTGTTCGTCGCAGCGCATCCGGAGCGGTTCGCCGATTCGGTGGTGACCGAGATCGTCGGTTACAGCGACGAGAACGGCGACTCACCGTTCTGGGACGCCATCGGTCGCAACTTCTTCGACCTGAATTACGCCGAGGCTGAGCGTTTGTGCGGTTTGAAGAGCCGGACCTTCCTCGCCGAACTGATGCCGCATTACCCGATCTACGTACCGCTGCTGCCCGACGAGGCGCAGGAAGCCATGGGCCAGGTGCATCCGCGTGCGCAGATCACCTTCGACATCCTGATGCGTGAAGGCTTCGAGACCGATCATTACATCGACATCTTCGACGGCGGTCCGACCTTGCACGCCCGTGTTTCCGGCATTCGTTCGATTGCCCAGAGCCGCGTCGTGCCGGTCAAGGTTGACCCTGTCAGCAGCGGCGACGCGGTCAAGGGCGGACGTCCTTATCTGGTCGCCAACGGCCAGTTGCAGGACTACCGCGCGGTGATGCTGGAGCTCGATTGGGTACCGGGTAAACCGGTGACCCTGAGCCTGGCGGCGGCCGAGGCATTGGGTGTCGGCGAAGGCGCCAGTGTGCGCATCGTCGCGGTTTGACAGTTGAGTCGTCGGCGGTCAGTGCGTGAGTCACAGCCTGACGCCGTATCGCGGGTTTGAGTTCGCCGGTTCTTCAAACAGAGAATCGGGTTGAGGAGAAAGCATGATCGTTCGTCCCGTACGCAGCAGTGACCTTCCGGCGCTGATCGAGCTGGCGCACAGCACAGGCGCAGGCCTGACCACGCTGCCGGCCAATGAAGAGCGTCTGGCGCACCGGGTCGGCTGGGCCGAAAAGACCTTCCGCGGCGAGGCCGAGCGGGGGGACACCGACTACCTGTTCGTCCTCGAAGACGATGACGGTCGTGTGGTGGGTATTTCCGCCATCGCGGGCGCGGTCGGTCTGCGGGAGCCTTGGTACAACTACCGCGTGGGCCTGACGGTCAGCGCGTCGCAAGAGCTGAACATCTACCGCGAAATCCCGACGCTGTTCCTGGCCAACGACCTGACCGGCAACTCGGAATTGTGCTCGCTGTTCCTGCACGCCGATTACCGAAACGGTCTTAACGGTCGCTTGCTGTCCAAGGCGCGGATGCTGTTCATCGCCGAATTCCCTGAGCTGTTCGGGTCGAAAATTATCGCGGAGATGCGCGGCATGTCCGATGAAGAAGGGCACTCGCCGTTCTGGGAAAGCCTGGGCCGTCACTTCTTCAAGATGGAGTTCAGCCAGGCGGATTACCTGACCGGCGTCGGCAATCGCGCGTTCATTGCCGAATTGATGCCGAAATTCCCGTTGTACAGCTGCTTCCTCTCGGAGGCCGCGCGCAATGTCATCGGTCGTGTACACACCAGCACCGAACCGGCGCTGACCATGCTCAAGGCCGAAGGCTTCAGCTATCAGGGATACGTCGACATCTTCGACGCGGGCCCTGCCATCGAGTGCGAAACCGGCAAGATCCGCGCGGTGCGTGACAGCCAGGCACTGGTGCTGGCGGTCGGCACGCCGGGCGACGACGCCACGCCGTTTCTTATCCACAACCGTAAACGCGAGGACTGCCGCGTGACAGCCGCTCCGGCCCGGTTTGCCGCTGGCACGCTGGTGGTCGATCCGAAAACCGCCAAACGCCTGCGCCTGAACGCCGGCGATCAGGTGCGTGCGGTGCCTCTGTCTCCTGCTCGGGAGGGCATTTGATGACTACCTTGTATATCGCAGGCGGCTGGCAAGCCGGGCAGGGCGAGGCGTTCGAATCGCTGAACCCGGTGACGCAACAGGTGATCTGGTCCGGTCAGGCCGCAACCGCCGAGCAAGTCGATGCGGCGGTCAACGCTGCGCGTCAGGCCTTTCCGGCATGGGCTTCGCTGACACTGGACGAGCGCATCGCGGTGCTGGAACGCTTCGCCGTCACACTGAAAGGCCGCACGGACGAGATCGCCCGTTGCATCGGTGAGGAAACCGGCAAGCCGCTGTGGGAATCCGCGACGGAAGTGACCAGCATGGTCAACAAGGTCGCGATCTCGATTCAGAGCTACCGCGAGCGTACCGGCGAGAAGAGCGGGCCGCTGGGCGACGCCACCGCCGTCTTGCGACACAAGCCACATGGCGTGGTTGCCGTGTTCGGGCCTTACAACTTTCCGGGCCACTTGCCCAATGGTCATATCGTGCCGGCGCTGCTCGCGGGTAATGCCGTGGTGTTCAAACCGAGTGAGCTGACGCCGAAAGTCGCCGAGCTGACCGTGCAGTGCTGGATCGACGCGGGCCTGCCAGCCGGGGTGTTGAACCTCGTTCAGGGCGCGCGGGAAACCGGCATCGCCCTGGCGGCCCACTCAGGCATCGATGGTCTGTTCTTCACCGGGTCCAGCCGCACCGGCAATTCCTTGCATCAGCAATTCGCCGGTCGCCCGGACAAGATTCTTGCCCTGGAAATGGGTGGCAATAACCCGCTCGTCGTCGATCAGGTCGCTGACGTGGACGCCGCGGTGTACACCGTGATCCAGTCGGCTTTCATTTCTGCCGGTCAGCGCTGCACCTGTGCCCGCCGTCTGCTGGTGCCGGAAGGCGCGTGGGGCGATGCGTTCATGGCGCGTCTGGTCGAGGTCACCGCGACGATTCAAGTCGGAGCCTTCGATCAACAGCCTGCGCCCTTCATGGGGTCGGTGATTTCCCTGCGCGCCGCTCAAGCGTTGCTCGATGCTCAGGAGCAACTGCTCGCCAATGGCGCCGTGGCGTTGCTGGAAATGACCCAGCCACACGCGCAATCGGCGTTGCTGACGCCGGGCATTCTGGACGTCAGTGACGTGAGCGATCGTCCTGATGAAGAGCTGTTCGGCCCGTTGCTGCAGGTGATTCGCTACGCTGATTTCGACGCGGCCATCGTTGAGGCCAACGCCACGCAGTACGGCCTGGCGGCGGGTTTGCTGTCGGATTCCCAGGAACGCTATCAGCAGTTCTGGCTGCAAAGCCGGGCCGGCATCGTCAACTGGAACAAGCAACTGACGGGCGCGGCGAGTACCGCGCCGTTCGGTGGGGTCGGTGCATCGGGGAACCATCGCGCCAGTGCTTATTACGCCGCGGACTATTGCGCGTATCCGGTGGCGTCGCTGGAAAGCGGGACGTTGGCGTTGCCCGCGAGCCTGACGCCGGGCATAAGCCTTGGGTGACCTGGAGTAGGAGCGCGCTTGCCCGCGATTGCGGTACGCCTGTAATGCATGCTTTGCCTGACACACCATAATCGCGGGCAAGCGCGCTCCTACAGGTCACTGCGCACACGAACATTGATGTTTATAAAAACAGATCCACGGAGCCTCACCGATGAAATCCTGTGAAGTCAACTTTGACGGTCTAGTGGGGCCGACCCATAACTACGGCGGGTTGTCCTACGGCAACGTCGCGTCCCAGAGCAACTGCCAGCAGTCGTCCAACCCGCGCGAGGCGGCGTTGCAGGGCCTGTCGAAAATGAAAGCGCTGATGGACATGGGGTTCACCCAGGGTGTGCTGGCACCACAGGAGCGCCCGGATGTCGCCGGGCTGCGCAAACTGGGTTTCAGCGGCACCGATGCTCAGGTCATCGAGCGGGCGGCCAAAGAGTCCATGCCGTTGCTGGTGGCCAGCTGCTCCGCGTCAAGCATGTGGGTCGCCAACGCCGCCACGGTCAGCCCGAGTGCCGACACGGCCGACGGTCGTGTGCATTTCACCGCCGCCAACCTCAACTGCAAGTACCACCGCAGCATCGAACACCCGACCACCAGCCGCGTGCTGGGCGCCATGTTCGCCGATCAACAGCACTTTGCGCACCATGCCGCCTTGCCTGCCGTCGCCCAGTTCGGTGATGAGGGCGCGGCCAACCACACGCGTTTCTGCCGCAGCTATGGCGAAGCTGGCGTCGAGTTCTTCGTGTTCGGGCGTGCGGCGTTCGACACCCGCTTCCCGGCGCCGCAGAAGTACCCGGCGCGTCAGACTCTGGAAGCCTCGCAAGCCGTCGCGCGTCTGCACGGCCTGAGCGACGACGGCGTGGTCTATGCGCAACAGAACCCTGCGGTGATCGACCAGGGCGTGTTCCATAACGACGTCATCGCGGTCGGTAACGGCGAAGTCTTGTTCTATCACGAGGACGCTTTCCTCAATACCGAACACATGCTCAGCGAGCTGCATGACAAGCTGGGCCGTCGCGGTGGTCGTTTCCAGGCCATTTGCGTGCCGCGCACCGAGGTTGGCGTGGAAGACGCCGTGCGCTCCTACCTGTTCAACAGCCAGTTGCTGTCCCGTGCCGGCGGCTCGATGCTGTTGATCGTCCCGGAAGAGTGCCGCAGCAACGAGCGCGTCTGGAATTATCTGCAGCGCCTGATCGCCGACGAAAGCCCGATTCGCGAGGTCAAGGTGTTCGACCTCAAGCAAAGCATGCAGAACGGCGGAGGCCCCGCCTGCCTGCGCTTGCGCGTCGCGCTGAATGAAACCGAACTGGCAGCCGTCAATCCAGGGGTTATCATGACGGCGCCGTTGTACGACACGCTGACGCAGTGGGTGGACAAGCACTATCGCGACCGCATGACGGAAAGCGATCTGGCCGATCCCCAGCTGTTGACCGAATGCCGCACGGCACTGGATGAACTGACGCAGCACCTGAAGCTGGGCGCGGTCTATCCTTTCCAGATCAATTGATGCACCTCACACATCGCGCCCGTTGTCCTGCGGCGTCGGGCCGACGATGTTTTTGCTTTTACAGAGAGAATTTTTGACATGACCGACGCCCTGCGTTTGATCCTTGAAGACACCGACGGCACTCAGCTGGAAACGTCCTGCACCCGTTTTGCCGTTATCTGGCAGGGTAAAGAGGTCTGGATTCAGCAAGACGGCCGCGGCCAACTGCTGATCGGTGTCGACGTCGAAGAAGACGATGCCGAATACGCCAACCTGTTGCTGCGTCCGTTGGCCACCAACCTGGTCAGCCTGCAACTGGAAATGGAACCGGCGGATATGAGTGGCGACGACGAAGACGGTCACGTCCACGGTCCAGACTGCAATCACTAAGCGGAAATCGACACATGCTCGCCCTCGGCAAACTGCTTGAACTGACCCTGGCGGGTCGTGAACCCGCGGAAAAGACTCAACTGACCGTCGAAGGCGTGCGCATGCGCTGGCTGGCCGAAGGTGCGCTGGAAGTCCGGCCACCCGAAGCGCGGGACAACGGCACCGACTTGCTGCTGTCCGCCGGCATCCATGGCAATGAAACGGCGCCGATCGAGCTGCTCGACGAGCTGATTCACGCCATCGCGCGAGGCGAGCTCAAGCCTCGCGCGCGTATTCTTTTCCTGTTCGGCAACCCCGAAGCGATGCGTCGTGGCGAGCGGTACGTCGAACAGGACGTCAATCGGCTGTTCAACGGCCGTCATGAACAAAGCGGCGGCAGTGAAGCCTTGCGCGCCTGTGAGCTTGAGCGACTGGCGGCCAGTTTCTTCAGCCTGCCGGATCGCTACCGCCTGCACTACGACCTGCACACGGCGATCCGCGGCTCGAAGATCGAGCAGTTTGCCTTGTACCCGTGGAAGGAAGGGCGTCAGCATTCGCGCCGCGAGCTGGTTCGCTTGCACAAAGCGGGGATGGAAGCGGTGCTGTTGCAGAACAAGTCGTCCATTGTGTTCAGCGCCTACACCTACGACAAACTCGATGCCGAGGCTTTCACGCTGGAGCTGGGCAAGGCCCGACCGTTTGGGCAAAACCAGCAGGTCAACCTCGCGCCGCTGAAAGCGACCCTGGAGCAATTGATCGAAGGCAAAGAGGCGCTTGTCGGGGATCAGCTCGATGGCCTCAAGCTGTTCAGCGTGGCCCGTGAGATCATCAAGCACAGCGACGCATTCCGTCTGAACCTGCCAGCCGACATCGAGAACTTCACGGTGCTGGATAAAGGCTTCGTTCTGGCCGAGGACCTGGCCGATTCACGCTGGGTGGTAGAGGAGGAGGGCGCACGCATTATCTTCCCGAATCCGAAGGTCAAGAATGGGTTGCGTGCAGGGATTCTGATTGTGCCGACGACTGCGGATGGGTTGGTGTGAGTCACGTCTCGGGTTGACGCCGTTCATTGTAGGAGCGCGCTTGCCCGCGATTGCAGTGTGTCAGCCAACTATTTGTAACTGACCCACCGCATTCGCGGGCAAGCGCGCTCCTACACAGTCATGGCGGCGTCCTGAGGGACGCCGCCACTCCATCAACCCACCGCTTTCTGCGACTCGCTGCTGCGACGCACGGCGCGCAATTTGGTCAGGGTGTCGGCGCAGGTCTTGGCCGCTTCCTGACCTTTGTGCACGAAGTGGTCGAAGAAGAACTTCTGGTGCTCTTCGCCGGCGTGGAAGTGGTGCGGGGTCAGGACCACCGAGAACACCGGCACTTCGGTTTCCAGCTGGACCTGCATCAGTGCGCTGATCACCGACTGCGCGACGAACTCGTGACGGTAAATGCCGCCGTCCACGACCAGGCCCGCTGCCACAACGCCGCCATAACGGCCTGTCTTGGCCAGCAGCTTGGCGTGCAGAGGGATTTCAAAGGCGCCGCCCACTTCGAAGAAGTCGATATCGGTCTCGGCGTATCCGTGGTTAGCCATTTCGGCGACAAAGCCTTTGCGCGCCTGATCGACGATATCTTTGTGCCAGCAAGCTTGAATGAAAGCGATGCGGTCGTGGGCGTGAATTGCGGTGGGTTGCATCTGTTCTGACTCCTGTTTAATTAAAAAACAGGGCGTGTTGGATCGAATGGGATGCCAGGGTACGGTCGACAGCTGTCCGGGCGGCGAGCGCACATGACGAGGCTGCGAGACGATCCTGTGGTGCCAATCCCGTTCTCTCTTCATCCGGACTATGACCGTCGGCCCTGGAATCACACCAGGTCTGCTGACCTCGCTTTCGCGAGCGCTCGCGGGCTAAACGCATTGCGCGTCATTACCGCCGGTGGGGAATCGCACCCCGCCCTGAGAACGTTGCCAACGGGTTTTGTCGTCGGCGTGCAGTTTGTAACACAGATTTTCAGAATGTGCTTGGAGCCATTTTGATGGTTTTCATCAGCTTTTCTTATAAGCACGACTTGGCATCGCGGACCGAAGCCTTGATTATCGTTCGTCCCGGCCTCAAAACTGAGGCCAGAACCATTTCTCAGGGAGCTTCATCGTGACGGTTATCGATCTGCGCAGCGACACAGTGACCCAGCCCACTGCCGGCATGCGCGACGCCATGGCCCGTGCGCCATTGGGCGACGACGTGTATGGCGAGGACCCGACGGTCAATACGCTGGAGTCGTGGCTGGCGGAGCGCCTGGGTTTTGCCGCAGCGCTGTTCGTTCCGACCGGCACCATGAGCAACCTGCTGGGCCTGATGGCGCATTGCGAGCGTGGCGACGAATACATCGTTGGCCAGCAAGCGCATACCTACAAGTACGAAGGCGGCGGCGCAGCGGTGCTGGGGTCCATTCAGCCTCAGCCGCTGGACAACCAGGCGGATGGTTCTCTGGATCTGAATCAGGTGGTTGCCGCGATCAAGGCGGACGATTTCCACTTCGCGCGGACACGCCTGCTGGCGCTTGAAAACACCATGCAGGGCAAGGTCCTGTCGCTGGACTACCTCGCTGCCGCGCGCAAACTGACCCGAGAAAAGGGCCTGGCGCTGCATCTGGACGGTGCTCGTCTTTACAACGCAGCGGTCAAGCTGGGTGTGGATGCGCGTGAAATCACTCAGCACTTCGATTCGGTGTCGGTCTGCCTGTCCAAGGGCCTGGGCGCGCCGATCGGTTCGGTGCTGTGTGGCTCGAACGAACTGATTGCCAAGGCGCGTCGCCTGCGCAAAATGGTCGGCGGCGGCATGCGTCAGGCCGGTTTGCTGGCAGCGGCGGGGTTGTATGCACTGGAGCATCACGTCGAGCGTCTGGCAGACGACCACGCCAACGCAGTGTTTCTTGCCAAGGGCCTGACGGAGTTGGGCTACGACGTGGAGCCGGTGCAGACCAACATGGTCTATGTGCAGATCGGTGATCGCGCCGAGGCGCTCAAGGCTTTTTGCGCCGAGCGAGGGATTGTCCTGAGCGCGGCGTCCCGTTTGCGCATGGTCACGCACCTTGACGTGTCCGCCGCGCAAATGGAGCAGGTGGTCGCGGCATTTGCCGAATTCGCAAGCCGATAATCGACCGATAATCCAATTGGCTGCTTCTATCGTACAAAGTCACTGTACCGTGGAAGCAACGCCTATATAATGCGGCCCTTTGCCGTCGCTACGTCGAATGACGTTATGCACTTGCCTCTGGCCGCAGTTCCCGTGGAAGAACCTATGAAAAGCGCAGAAATCCGTGAAGCCTTCCTTCGCTTCTTCGAAGAGCAAGGCCACACCCGAGTAGCCTCCAGCTCCTTGATTCCGGGCAATGACCCAACCCTGCTGTTCACCAACGCAGGCATGAACCAGTTCAAGGACTGCTTCCTGGGCCAGGAAAAACGGGCCTATACCCGTGCCGTCAGCAGCCAGAAGTGCGTGCGCGCCGGTGGCAAGCACAACGACCTGGAAAACGTCGGCTACACCGCTCGTCACCACACCTTTTTCGAAATGCTGGGTAACTTCAGCTTCAGCGACTACTTCAAGCGCGATGCGATCACCTACGCCTGGACTTTCCTGACCTCCGACAAATGGCTGAACCTGCCCAAGGAAAAACTCTGGGTCACGGTTTATGCCTCGGACGACGAAGCCTATGACATCTGGACCAAGGAAATCGGCGTTCCGGCCGAGCGCATGGTCCGCATCGGCGACAACAAAGGCGCGCCTTACGCCTCCGACAACTTCTGGACCATGGGCGACACCGGCCCGTGCGGTCCTTGCACCGAGATTTTCTACGATCACGGCGCCGACATCTGGGGCGGCCCACCGGGTTCGCCAGAAGAGGACGGCGACCGTTACATCGAGATCTGGAACAACGTTTTCATGCAGTTCAACCGCACCGCCGACGGCGTACTGCACCCGCTGCCAGCACCGTCGGTCGACACCGGCATGGGTCTGGAGCGTGTCAGCGCCGTGCTGCAGCACGTGAACTCCAACTACGAGATCGACCTGTTCCAGAGCCTGCTGTCTGCCGCTGCCAAGGCCATCGGTTGCAGCAACGACAATCAGGCTTCCCTGAAAGTCGTGGCCGACCACATTCGTTCGTGCGGTTTCCTGATCGCCGACGGCGTGTTGCCGTCCAACGAGGGCCGCGGCTACGTGCTGCGTCGCATCATTCGTCGCGCATGCCGTCACGGCAACAAGCTGGGCGCCAAGGGCAGTTTCTTCTATCAGATCGTCGCTGCGCTGGTGGCCGAGATGGGCGAGGCGTTCCCTGAACTCAAATCCCAGCAAGCACACATCGAGCGCGTGCTGAAAGCGGAAGAAGAGCAGTTCGCCAAGACCCTGGAGCAGGGCCTGAAGATTCTCGAGCAGGATCTGGCTGAGCTCAAAGGCACCGTGGTGCCGGGCGATGTGGTGTTCAAGCTGTACGACACCTACGGTTTCCCGATGGACCTGACTGGCGACATCGCCCGTGAACGTAACCTGACCCTGGATGAGGCCGGTTTCGAGCGCGAGATGGACGCTCAGCGTGAGCGCGCGCGTTCCGCCAGCGCCTTCGGCATGGACTACAACAGCCTGGTCAAGGTCGATGTGGCCACCGAATTTACCGGCTACAGCGCCACGGCTGGCGAAGCCAAAGTCGTCGCGCTTTATAAAGAAGGCGTGGCCGTCGAGCAGTTGAGCGAAGGCGAAGACGGCGTGGTCATTCTTGATCGCACCCCGTTCTATGCCGAGTCCGGCGGCCAGATTGGCGACAGCGGTTATCTCACCGCAGGTGACGTGCGTTTCGACGTCAGCGACACGACCAAGACCGGCGGTGCTTTCCTGCACCATGGCATTCAAGTGTCCGGCAGCCTGAAGGTCGGCGCGACCGTCAGCACTCAGGTTGCCGCCGAGGTGCGTCAGGCCACGTCGTTGAACCACTCGGCCACCCACTTGCTGCACGCGGCCTTGCGTCAGGTGCTGGGCGATCACGTTCAGCAGAAAGGCTCGTTGGTCGACAGTCAGCGCCTGCGCTTCGACTTCAGCCACTTCGAAGCCATCAAGCCTGAGCAGATCAAGGCGCTGGAAGACATCGTCAACGCCGAAGTGCGCAAGAACACCGCGGTTGAGACCGAAGAAACCGACATCGAAACCGCCAAGAAGAAAGGCGCCATGGCGCTGTTCGGCGAGAAGTACGGCGACAGCGTTCGCGTACTGAGCATGGGCGGTGATTTCTCGGTGGAGCTGTGCGGCGGCATTCACGCCAACCGTACCGGCGACATCGCGCTGTTCAAAATCATCAGCGAAGGCGGCGTGGCGGCTGGCGTGCGTCGTATCGAAGCGGTCACCGGTGCTGTGGCGCTGGCCTACCTGAATACGGCCGAAGAACAACTGAAGGAGGCTGCGAGCCTCGTCAAGGGCAATCGCGACAACCTGCTGGACAAGCTGTCGGCTGTCCTGGAGCGCAATCGCCTGTTGGAAAAACAACTGGAACAACTGCAGGCCAAGGCGGCCAGTGCGGCGGGCGACGATCTGTCGGCCTCGGCAGTGGACGTCAAAGGCGCCAAGGTCCTCGCTGCCCGTCTCGACGGTCAGGATGGCAAGGCGTTGCTGGCGCTGGTGGATCAGTTGAAGAACAAACTCGGTCGCGCAGTGATCCTGCTCGGCGGGGTGCATGAGGACAAGGTCGTTCTGGTGGCGGGTGTCACCAAAGACCTGACTGGCCAACTCAAAGCCGGTGATTTGATGAAGCAAGCGGCTGCCGCTGCGGGCGGTAAAGGTGGTGGTCGTCCTGATATGGCGCAGGGTGGCGGCGTGGATGTCGCTGGCCTGGACGCAGCGCTCGCGCTGGCTGTTCCGTTCGCCGAACAGGGAATGTAAGGGAAGCTAAGTCGACCCACCGAAGTCCGCTATCCGGCGGGCTTCGGCGCTTTGCGGTTTGAATGATTAACGGGCGCCCTTCACGGGCTGAGGCGGCTTTGAGATGGCTTTAATCGTACAGAAATTTGGAGGCACCTCCGTGGGCTCTGTAGAGCGCATCGAGCAGGTGGCCGACAAAGTCAAAAAATTCCGCGACGCGGGTGATGATCTGGTGGTGGTTCTGTCCGCCATGAGCGGCGAAACCAATCGCCTGATCGACCTGGCTAAGCAGATCAGCGATCAACCGGTTCCTCGCGAACTGGACGTGATCGTTTCCACCGGTGAGCAGGTGACCATTGCCTTGCTCGCCATGGCGTTGATCAAGCGCGGTGTACCTGCGGTGTCCTACACCGGTAATCAGGTTCGCATCCTGACCGACAGCGCGCACAACAAGGCGCGTATTCTGCAGATCGACGATCAGAAGATTCGCGCTGACTTGAAAGAAGGTCGCGTGGTTGTTGTCGCAGGTTTCCAGGGTGTGGACGAGAGCGGCAACATCACGACCCTGGGTCGTGGCGGTTCCGACACCACCGGTGTTGCGCTGGCCGCAGCCTTGAAAGCTGATGAATGCCAGATCTACACCGACGTCGACGGTGTTTACACCACCGATCCGCGCGTTGTGTCCCAGGCTCAGCGCCTGGACAAGATCACCTTCGAAGAGATGCTGGAAATGGCCAGCCTCGGTTCCAAGGTGCTGCAGATCCGCGCTGTCGAATTCGCCGGCAAGTACAACGTCCCGCTGCGCGTACTGCACAGCTTCAAGGAGGGTCCAGGCACCCTCATTACCATTGATGAAGAGGAATCCATGGAACAGCCGATCATTTCTGGCATCGCATTCAACCGCGACGAAGCCAAGCTGACGATCCGTGGCGTGCCAGACACCCCGGGCGTTGCATTCAAGATTCTGGGCCCGATCAGCGGCGCGAACATCGAAGTCGACATGATCGTGCAGAACGTTGCGCACGATAACACCACCGACTTCACCTTCACCGTGCACCGCAACGACTACCAGTCGGCGCTGACCGTGCTGGAAAACACGGCCAAGGAAATCGGCGCGCGTGAAGTCGTCGGCGACACCAAGATCGCCAAGGTCTCCATTGTCGGTGTCGGCATGCGTTCGCACGCAGGTGTTGCCAGCCGTATGTTCGAAGCCCTGGCCAAGGAAAGCATCAACATCCAGATGATCTCCACTTCTGAAATCAAGGTTTCGGTCGTGATCGAAGAGAAGTATCTGGAGCTGGCTGTGCGCGCCCTGCACACAGCGTTCGAACTCGACGCCCCTCGCCAGGGCGAGTAAGGCATTGAACAAAGGGGCGCGGGTGATACCGCGCCTTTTGTGTTTCTGATGTGCGCGAGAAAACTGTTCTTTTCCCGGCGCTAGTCAATACTCAAGGCGTAGACCTGCTGCTGATGCTGGTGCGGGCCAACGCCTTTTTGGTTGTGCAGACTGTTGTCCCTGAATGCAGGTTGAGGAGATAGGTATGCTGATTTTGACCCGTCGGTGCGCGGAGAGCCTGATTATTGGTGACGGTGAAATCACCGTGACCGTGCTCGGCGTTAAAGGTAATCAAGTCCGAATTGGGGTCAACGCGCCCAAGGAAGTGGCTGTTCACCGTGAAGAGATTTACCTGCGCATTAAGAAAGAGAAGGACCAGGAACCAAGCCATTAATTTTTATTGAATTTTTGGTTTGCAAACGGGGAAAAGGGTGGTTATTATACGCCCCGTGTTGCGGAGAGCTGGCCGAGTGGCCGAAGGCGCTCCCCTGCTAAGGGAGTACACCTCAAAAGGGTGTCGGGGGTTCGAATCCCCCGTTCTCCGCCATTATTTGCGTAGTACGTTGTAATCTGGCTTGATCGGTAAGTTGTTGAATTTACTAGAAAAAGTTCTTGACCAAAAGATTTAACGGCCTATAATGCGCGGCAACAAATGCACTCGTAGCTCAGCTGGATAGAGTACTCGGCTACGAACCGAGCGGTCACAGGTTCGAATCCTGTCGAGTGCACCATTTAAGCGTTGTTGGTAGTGATACGAGCAACTGCTTTAAGAAAGAGCCTGGCTTTAACAGGTCTTCGGAAGTACCACTCACTTCTGGAAGTAAAATGCAGTAACCAGAGGTGATCTGGTTTATCAAGCGCCATATGCACTCGTAGCTCAGCTGGATAGAGTACTCGGCTACGAACCGAGCGGTCACAGGTTCGAATCCTGTCGAGTGCACCATAAAACGAAAAGCCCGCATGCAAATGCGGGCTTTTTGCTTTTCTAGCGTTTGCCTTTTACACAGCCATTTTCGTCGAACGTCACCTGGCGACTCTTCCCTTTCTTTTCCTCGTACACGTACCGAAGCTCGGCGTTGCGCCCGACAATCTTGTCCGGCTTGCCCAGCAGGCTTTCGACGTCACGTTTTGTCATGCCTGTAGGCGTTTGCTGGTTGATGATCGCCCGTCGCCGTTGTTCGGCGCTCAGCACGTTTCCGCATCCGTCGTCGCGCTGACCTACGATCACCAGTTCTTCGCTTCTCCTTCTGGCTTTGCTTTCTGTGGTTGGGCTGGGGGTAGCAACCGTGCCTGGCAATGGATTGTGTGCGTTCTGCAGTTTCAGCGCGTGGCCTGCCGGGCAGGCAAGGGTGGTGAAGGTGATATGTCCATGCTCATCCTCGCAACGGTGCACCGTGGCTGCGGTCGCCAGAACAGGAAGAAAGAGCAGGGCAGCAAATACCGGTTTGCGGGTGTCCAACAGCATGACAGCGTCCTCCGTGACAGGTGTCAGGGCAGACTAGCCACATGAATTTTTTCAGGCGAGCGTGTTTTCCTCTCTGAATGTGACGTCGTAGCAATAACGACTCGGACAATAGTTAACATTGTGTTGCAACCGATTGTTCCGCGTTGAATTTTTAACATGAAGGCCCGGCAAGCGGTGTATGATTGCGCCCGTCAGCCCCGCCGGGGCTTGTGGAATACCTCCATGGACTTACCCAGTAGCAACTCAGCCTTAAGCTTTACCAATCAAGAATCGACTGATTGATCTTCCGGCGTGGTCCACTGCTGGGAGTGGAGTTCGCCTATGACCGAAATCGAAGTAAAAAAGACTCAGGAAAGCCTTCAGGACCGCCTTGCGCAGGTTGTCGACCTGCTGCAACGTCAGCGTGTCGTTGAAGACCTGACTCATCGCCAGGAAGGCCAGCACCAAGACCGTGTTGAAAACCTGGTTCACCGGCAGAATCTGGTCGAGCTGCAACGCAAGCTCGATGACCTGCACTCTGCCGACGTTGCCTACATCCTCGAAGCGCTCCCGGTCGAAGACCGTCTGACGGTCTGGCAACTGGTCAAGGCCGAGCGTGACGGCGACATCCTCCTCGAAGTATCCGACTCCGTTCGTGAAACGCTGATCGCCGACATGGACGATCACGAGTTGCTGGCGGCCGCCAAGGAAATGGACGCCGACGAACTCGCCGACCTTGCACCTGAGCTGCCCCGTGACGTCGTCCATGAGTTGATGGAAGCGTTGGACAGCCAACAACGCGAGCGCGTGCGTTCGGCGCTGTCTTACGACGAAGATCAAGTCGGCGCGCTGATGGACTTCGAGATGGTCACCATCCGCGAAGACGTCAGTCTTGAGGTGGTGCTGCGTTACCTGCGTCGTCTCAAGGAGCTGCCGGGTCACACCGACAAACTGTTCGTGGTGGACTCCGACGGCGTGCTCAAGGGTGTACTGCCCATCAAGCGTCTGTTGGTTAACGACCCTGAAAAACAGGTGTCGGAGGTCATGGCCAGCGATCCGGTAAGTTTCCACCCGGACGGCGATGCCTATGAAGCGGCTCAGGCCTTCGAGCGTTACGACCTGATTTCTTCGCCGGTGGTGGACAAGAACGGCAAATTGATCGGCCGTCTGACCATTGACGAAATGGTTGACCTTATCCGTGAAGAAAGTGAAACCGAAGTCCTCAACATGGCCGGTCTGCGTGAAGAGGAAGACATCTTCGCGTCGGTATGGCGCTCGCTGCGCAACCGTTGGTCATGGCTGGCCGTCAACCTCATCACCGCTTTTTTAGCCTCGCGGGTTATCGGACTGTTCGAAGGCTCCATCGAGAAACTGGTGGCACTGGCCGCCTTGATGCCGATCGTTGCCGGGATCGGTGGCAACTCGGGCAACCAGACCATCACCATGATCGTTCGCGCCATGGCGCTGGACCAGGTCAGTACCGGCAACACCTCACGCCTGATGCGCAAGGAGCTCGGCGTGGCGTTAGTTAACGGCCTTGTGTGGGGTGGGGTGATCGGTATCGTGGCGTACCTGCTTTATCACAGCTGGTCGCTGGGTGTGGTCATGACCGCTGCGATGACGCTTAACCTGTTGCTCGCCGCTTTCATGGGGGTGTTGATTCCAATGACGCTGGCGCGGTTCGGCCGCGATCCTGCCATGGGCGCCAGTGTGATGATCACGGCCATGACGGACAGCGGAGGGTTCTTCATCTTCCTTGGCCTTGCGACGCTGTTTTTGCTCTAGGGTTGTACAGACACCCACAAATACCGCCCTCGTGGCGGTTTTTTGTGCCCGGGAAACGTGAAATTCCCGAATCGCAGGCACAAAAAAGCCAGCGGGATGCTGGCTTTTGAGTCTCTGGGAAACGCCGACTTATTCGTCGTCGTTTGCCAGGCTGGTGTCGTGTGCAATCAGCGACACGAGAGCGTTTTGCTGGCGATGAGCGAGCTGGCGGAAGCGTTGCAGCAACTCACGCTCATGCAATGACAGCTCAGGGCTGTCCAGACGCAGGCTCGGCTCGTCTCCCAGAGCACCTTCCTGAATCAAGCTTTGCTCAAGGCGGGCAATGATTTCGGAGTTCATGCTCCGGTGGTGCTGCTTGGCGACATCAGCGATCCGCTCACGCATGCCTTCCGGAAGACGGACAACGAACTTGTCAGCTGTGCGACTGGAATAAGTGGCCTGTTTCATAGGGCTCATATATTTAACCGATTTAGTTCAAAGGGGGAGGCGGTTCAAGCATTAGGCCGCGAGATGTCATCCTCTGACTGTCATTTTGGCGAAATGTTCAACCGTCCAACATAAAGGTCCGTCATCATGCATCAATCCGTCGGAACCTTGGCGTCAAATCTGTGACAAATATTGAACTAGATAAAGGCGTTTAGCCAGCACCAATTATCAGAAATGCGTTCTGGTTTGCAAAGTTCCCGGCCACCGTCCATCTGATCGACAGCCGCAGGGGGCGCGGGTTTGCGCCATGATGGCTATCTGTCTTCAGCGTAGAGGTGTCTGCGGAATATTTCGAGAAAGGTGACAAGAAAGAGACGAAGGGTCTGTCAGAGAAGTGGACAGCTCGACGTCGCGAGTGTCAGAAAACGGATCAGAAGGTGCTGAGAAGTGCAGCTCACGCCATCAGAAATGAGGGTCAGGGCTTGGCTTGGCGCAGCACCGGATCAAACTTGATTCTTCGGCCTACGAACAGGGCAGCCAGAAACAAGCTGGCAAATATGCCGGCAGCCGTCTTGGCAGCGGTGCTCAGGGTGTCCATCGAGACAGGAAGCAATTGGTCAACGGCAATGGCCATAATGGCCAGGATCAAAAAGGACAGTGCTGCTTTGGACATGGCGGTTCTCTAAGCGAAAGACTGATGGGCAAACCCGGTTTCACATACAGCGTCAAAATACCCAGCGTTCGGAGCGATTCACAGGGATCGCTTCGTCGGTGTCGTTCGCCAGCATCGCGTCTGAGCGGTGTGCCGGTTGAGCGACGAAACGAGGCGCCTGTTTCATGAGGTAATGCGGTTGAGCCTGAACAGCGACGCTTTCCGTGTTTGCAGCATTGCCTGCCTTGCTGCCATCGTCCTGGAAGTGGAAAGCCACCAGAGCGACGAGGGCTGCTGCGTTCAACAGAGAGAGAGTCATGTTCATCTCGATTACCTTCGCTTGGAATTCGGGTTTTGAAGGGGATTGCACAGAAGGGATAATGCAGTCTGCATGCCAAGCGTTTATCAAAAAAAATATCAATAAAATCAATGGTTTATTGAATGATTGAGCGGCGTGCAGGTTGCAGTTTGCAATGATGTCACTCTGCGGCATTGCAATTTGCATGATGCCCTTGAGGCGCTGGTAGTAGCGTTCGGGACTACACCCTAAAAAGACAATGACGACATGACAAAACAAGGGCTTGCCGTTAACATGCACGCCGTCCCGCTGGCGCCATTCAGAGCGCCGGCCACTGTGTCTCAGTAGCTCAATTGGATAGAGCATCCCCCTCCTAAGGGGAAGGTTGGCAGTTCGAACCTGCCCTGGGACACCATATAATTCTGGCTTCTCAAGACTTTTCCCTGACAGATCTCTTTGATTGTGACAGTAGGCTGGCAGCAGCAGACAAAAGAAAGCCCCGCCAGGCCATGCTTGGTCGGGGCTTTTTATTGACCAAATATAGCGATCATTGCTGCTAATGGCTAAAAACGGGCTTACGCAGACGTCCTCAAGAAGTCCAGGTAGTGGTTTTGGTGGTATAGTGGCGCTTTGACATAATCATCTGAAAGTAGATAACGGGGCGGTGCGATGGAACGTAGTGAGATCAGAGAGTCGAGAAAGCTCGCCTTGCTCAAGAAAGTCCGTGAGCACGATTATGGAAAGTACTTGTATAAAGCAAGTATCCAACGTATCAGAGGGTTTTCCGGTGAAGACATTACTTTTGAATTTCCAGTTACGGCACTCATCGGGCCTAACGGTAGCGGAAAGTCCTCCGTTTTAGGCGTCGCGGGTTGCGCGTACAAGCCTATCAAGCCTGGATATTTTTTTCCTAAAAGCGCCGTTGGTGATGAATCTATGTCTGGGTGGCGAGTCGAGTATGAACTCGTAGACAAAGCACTTAACCCCCGCCAACTGGTCAAAAGAAGCAGCAATTTCAGACAAGCGAAGTGGGTTCGGGGGGAGGTAGCAGATCGAGTCGTTCTTTTTTTCGGAATTGAGCGCACCGTACCTGCGGGAGAAAAAACCCGGTTCAAAAAGCTGACTAAGTCGTCTTATGTACACCAAGGTGCACTTCTTTCTCTTGACGCGGAGGTCGCGACTCAAGTCGAACACGTTCTTGGAAAAGCCGTAACTGAATTTCGGGTTACCGATGTGGGCCAAGACGAGCTGTTCCTGATCGGAAAAAATGGAGACCAGCAGTACTCGGAGTTTCATTTTGGAGCTGGCGAGTCTTCCATCATCAGAATGATCAGTGAGATTGAGCAAGCTCCACCAAACTCCCTCATCATCATTGAGGAAATTGAGAACGGTCTCCATCCGATCGCCACACGCCGCATGGTCGAGTACCTCATTGATGTTGCTGAACGAAAATCCGTGCAAACAGTATTCACAACGCACAGTGACTACGCTCTTTCCCCTTTGCCTAATGAGGCAATCTGGGCGTGCATCTCAGGCAAGCTCAAGCAGGGAAAACTATCGGTTCAGGCTTTAAGGGCTGTGTCAGGTCGTGTTGATAGAAAACTCGCCGTTTTTGTTGAGGATGATTTTGCAAAAAGTTGGGTCGAGGCCATTCTTCGAGAAAAGCTTGGCGCTGAATTTGAACAAGTAGAGATTCATGCGGTAGCTGGGGACGGTACAGCCGTCAGTACGCATAGAAGCCATGTCCGTAACCCTGCAATCTCTTTCAAGTCACTTTGCATTATCGATGGCGACTCTGAGCAGCAAGGTGATGACGATCCCGCAAGTGGCATTATCCGCCTTCCTGGCGATCAGCCGGAGATAAGTGTTTACGACGATATTTTGTCTAATATCGAACGAGATATCGCAGTCCTGACAGTATCCTGCCAGCGTCCCCCGGAAGCACAAGCGGAAGTCAGATCAGCCATGGAGGAGATTGTGAAAACCAATAGAGACCCACACTTACTCTACGTCCAGCTAGGTCTGAAAATTGGTTTCGTATCTGAAGTAATTGTCAGAGGGGCCTTCTTCGCCCTTTGGGTGAGAAATAATCCAGATTTTTGCAACGCGTTAGCGGCACGAATCCATGCACTGGTCCAAGAGCCGGAAGCTGCATAACACCTCTTTAAAACTTCGATAGAAAGTCCGTCCGTGCAACGCCGCCCATGATGGCGGCGCTTGCATTTCTGGCGGACGAATAGCGTACCATTAGATCTCTTGAACGACCGTTTAAGCCGGTTTGTGTCCGTCGCAAAGGGCTACAACTGGTTGTGCTCTACCGCACCCCTAT
Organism: Pseudomonas abietaniphila; assembly: GCF_039697315.1. Classification (NCBI taxonomy): domain Bacteria; kingdom Pseudomonadati; phylum Pseudomonadota; class Gammaproteobacteria; order Pseudomonadales; family Pseudomonadaceae; genus Pseudomonas; species Pseudomonas abietaniphila. The sequence continues at coordinate 4,802,461 of NZ_CP155619.1, forward strand.
CGGAGTGGGCTGGTTCAATCTGGATGTAAACGATGGTCAGCGACGAACCAGCATTTGGGAAATGGGCCGGTCTGTCCAATCGTCTATGCCGAAGACTGCCCGCCTGATGATCCACGCGCATGCTGTTTAAGAAACTGGGAAATATGCTCGTCCTTTTGCGGCTCCGAAATCATCGATTTCTTCGTAGCAACTGCTGGAAACACCTCAATGGTTCTGGATTCGAACCGTGTTGCAAAGCCTATTTTTTGGTATTTTCAGGCGCTGACTAAGTCCCTGATTCTGAGGACTGTGGTAGTTGGCTGTAGCGCGAATCACAAGACCTGCGCCGAGCAGTTCCGTAACTCTTTTTTCAAGTTTTCATCGATCGGCCGGCCCTGATACTTACCGGCAGCTTTGGCTTTCTCGATACCTTGGGCCTGACGCTCGCGGCATTGCTCGTAACCCATACGCGCAATGGCGGCCATCATTTACACCAGCATCGAGTCAATAGCGCCAAGGATCCGCCCGGTGAACTCGTCGCCCTTTGTCCTGCATTCCTTGGTGGTATCGGCAGATCGTGCGCGACGAGGCGAAGACCCTTGGAATCGAGCTCGGCCTTCAACTCTAGTCAGTCCTCCACCGGCAATGAAGAGCCGGTGTATAAACTCAACCAGCAGCACGTCACCCTCACGCGCATCTTTGAGTAGACGCTGCAGCTCAGGCCGATCTGCCGACGCGCCGCTGGCGCTCTCCAAATACACGCTCGCGATCACCCTATTGAGGTCGGTGGCAAACTGCTCAAACGATGAACGGGCGCAGCTGGCGTCCAGCTCTTCGGTCGATGCTCGGGGGTATGCGCGGATGAGCGAGATGTGCTGTCCGTATCAGTTAAGGTGGACTACAAACGCTGTTTCACTTTGAGTGTTACTAATCAAGCGGGGAGGGCGAATAACCCTGACTTTGCGCGCATCAGCTCGGGCACTCTCGAGACGGAAACCCAGCCAACTGATAACGAGAAAGGCAAAGCACTGCCCAGTAAACATGGCAGAGAAAAACCACGCTTAATAATGATTGCAAAATGCTACCGTTGAGGCTTCAATTTGATCCGACTCATCCACCTGATGGACTCCCACCTAGGAAAGGAAACCTGAATGTCTTCCCTGCAATCTGAAATGCTCGTTGAACAGAAAGTCGCTAACGCCCAAAAGTCTACAGGCGTTGCCTACCTCCTCTGGTTTTTCCTGGGTGGCTTCGGCGGCCATCGGTTCTATTTGGGCAAAACCGGTACAGCGGTTGCTCAGTTGATCATCACCATTGTCGGCTGCTTTACGTTGATACCGCTGATCATCACCGGCATCTGGTTATTGGTTGACGCGTTTTTGATCCCCAGCATCATCCGTGAGAACACCGACAACGTCCGTCGACAGGCGCGACTGGAAGTTGCGTTGATTCAGCAAGGTTAATGCCTTAGCGATTCATATCTACAAGCAGGCTGGCGAAGTCCAAGTAAAAAGCTTCGTCAGCTGCGAGCCTGGTTCTGGTCAGGCATTCCCGCCAAAATCACCGATACTCCCTCCCATCTCGCCAGTCCGCGTTTGGAGGAACCCCATGATCTCAGCCCGCCCCTTCAGCTATCCCTACGACGGTCAACTCCACCCTGAATCCACCGCGCTGTTGGTGATCGACCTGCAGGAAGATTTCCTGTCTTCGTCCGGTTATTTCGCGCGGAGTGGCTATGACCCGACGCCGCTGAGGGCGATTCTTCCTGCTGTGAACGCGTTGATTCGCAAGGCGAGGTCGGTGGGGGTTCAGGTGATCCACACCCGGCAGGGTTACCGTGGGGATCTGGCGGACATGACGCCGTATGAGAAGTGGCGGCGCCAGCGGGCGGGGCTAGAGGGGACCGATGTTCTGCTGCGGTCCAGCCCCGGGTTTCAACTGGTGTCGGACCTTGATGTCAGCGCTGACGACATCATCGTGGACAAGACCTGCAACAGTGCCTTCACGTACACGGACCTTGAGCATATTCTGCGTGCACGGGGCATCACGCATTTACTGTTCAGCGGTTGCACCACGGATGTCTGTGTCCATACGACGTTGCGCGAGGCCTGTGATCGCAATTTCCAGTGCCTGACGATCGCCGATGCGTGTGCGAGCGGCGATCAGTACGCGCACGATGCTGCGCTGCACATGGTGACCGTGGAGAACGGCATCTTTGGCGCGTTGACGGATTCGCAAGCGGTGCTTGACGGCTTGAGCTCGCTCCCTGAAAAGGCGCCGCTTTCAATTAGTGAAAGCGGCAACGTTTGAGATTGGTATGCCGCAGACCAACTGCGCCGCGATTCAGACCAGGGTGATCACGGCGTTGATGTTGCCGCGTGTCGCCTTCGAGTAAGGGCAGGCTTCGTGGGCAGCATCCACGACTTTTTGCGCCGTTTCGCGGTCCAGTCCGGGCAGTGCGACGTTGAGCCGTGCCTGGATCAGGTAGCCGCCGGCGTTGGTGCCCAGATCGACCTCTGCATCCACGGTGGTGTCGGGCGGCATGGTGACTTTCATTTTGGCGGTCACGACGCCGATGGCGCCAATGAAGCAGGCCGACCAGCCCGCCGCGAACAGTTGCTCCGGGTTGGTGCCTTCGCCTTTCGCGCCGGGCGAGGAGAGTTTGATGTCCAGACGTTTGTCGGAACTGACCGCTGTGCCGTCGCGGCCACCGGCGGTGTGGACCTTGGCGGTGTACAGCACTTTCTCGATGTTCTTGTCCATGGTGCGCTCCTTACGATAAATGCGGGCTACGCCGGATGGCGCAGCGTGACGTGAGCCGTTTCCAACAGTAGCCCGCTTTTTGAAGATATCGAGTCGGCGATCAGTGACCGGCGCTCTGGCCACCGTCGACGTGCAGGATTTCGCCTGTCACGAAGGCGGCGCTGTCGAGGTACAGCACGGCGCCGACGATGTCCTGAACTTCGCCCATGTGGCCCATCGGGTGCAGGCTGCCCAGCGCAGCGTGGGTTTCTTCGCCGTGCATCGGTGTCTTGATGATGCCTGGGGAGACCGCGTTCACGCGGATGCCGCGTTTGGCGTATTCGATCGCCAGCGATTTGGTGGCGGCGTTCATGCCACCTTTGGTCAGCGATGCGAGCACCGAAGGCACGCCGTCGATGGCATGGTCGACCAGCGACGTGGTGATGCTGACCACGTGACCGCCACCGCCCTGTTTTTCCATCTGCGCAATGGCGTGTTGCGACATGTGGAAGAAGCTGCCCATGTTGGTGGCCACGTTGTTTACGTAGTCTTCATGGGTGAACGCGGTAAATGGCTTGGCCAGGAAGATACCGGCGTTGTTGACCAGGGTGTCGATGCGGCCGAAACGGGCCACGCCTTCACGAATGATTTTCTCGGCGGTCGCAGGGTCTGCGATGTCACCGGCTACGGTGAGGATGTCCGGATCGGTCGAAGGTTTGATCGAACGCGAGGTTGCGACGACCTGATAGCCCAGCTTGCGGAAGCCCGCAACGATACCCGCGCCAAGACCTTGGGATGCACCGGTGACGACGACGACTTTTTTCGATTGGCTCATGATGATGTTCTCGCTCATTAATGGATAGGGTGTGAATCGGTAGTGGGTTATCAAGCGGCGGCGGCTTCTTGCGCCATCTGCCTGAGGACGGTTTCGTAGTGCTCGACCGACTGCGATCCGGTCACCAGCTGGCGATCGTTCAGTACCATCGCCGGGACAGAATTGATCCCGCGTTCGGTGTAGAAACGTTCCAGTTCACGGACTTCGTCGGCGAACTCACCGGCGGCCAGCACTTCGCGGGCGCGTTCGCTGGACAGTCCGGCTTCGCCCGCCAGGCGCACCAGCGTTTCCTGATCGCTGGGGTTCTGGCCGTCCGTGAAGTAGGCCTTCAGCAGGGCTTTCTTCAGCGGGACCTGACGACCTTCGTGGGTCGCCCACAGCAGCAGGCGATGGGCATCGAAGGTGTTGTAAAAGTGACTGCGTTTTTCCAGGTCGAAACGAAAACCGAGTGCCTTGCCACGGGCGATGACCATCTCGTTGCGGGAAGCGACTTCTTCTGCGGTACGGCCATATTTGCGCATCATGTGCTTGACGGCGTGCTCGCCCTCGGCCGGCATGTCCGGGTTCAGTTCGAAGGGCTTGTACGTCAGCTCGACGGTGATTTCGCCGGCGAGATTCTCTATGGCTTGCTCAAGTGCCGTTGCGCCCAACGCACACCACGGGCACACGACATCCGACACGAAGTCGACCTTTACGGTACGGTTCACGGCCGTGTTCACGAGGCCGACTCCGCCAGGTTCTTGCGATACTCCGTGGTGGAAATACCGGCGTATCCCCAGTTATCGGTGTCCACTTCTTCGATGACGATGTGGGTGAGGTGAGGGTCCTTGTTCAGGACGGTCTGCATGGTCTGAGTGATTTCGGCGATGACCTGAGCTTTCTGCTCCTTGGTCACGCCATCGCGGGTGATGCGAACGCTGATGAAAGGCATGGAAAAGTCTCCAGTGTGCTTCCCACCGGAAGGGTGGAAGAGCAGGTGGAGTGGACTTTAGGAGCTTGGAGCGACGGGATAAATGCGGGGCGGGGTACTTCATTTGTGATGCGGTGTAACGAATCGGACTGGCAGCAAAGCCTTTACGCGCGGACCGCAAACGAAAAAGCCACGGGTTTCAACCCCGTGGCTTTGTCTTCACCGCGTCATCAATGCCGGCAAGCGGCAGCGAGTCTTACAGTGCCATGTCGTTTGCTGGCTTGCTTTCAGCCGGCTTGGACGTCGTTGCGGTGCTGGTGCCAACGGTCTGGTCGATGACCGGAGGTTTGCCCAGTTGCAGGACTTCAGCGGTGTAGTTCCACTCCTGCTGAACAGCGGCCGGCGAGTCGTTCAGCTTGGTGCCATAGCTCGGCACGATCTGACGGATCTTCGCTTGCCACTCAGGTGTTGCCACCTGGGTTTTGAAGATCTTTTCCAGCACGTTCAGCATGATCGGCGCGGCGGTCGAAGCGCCTGGCGATGCGCCCAGCAGTGCTGCGATGGTGCCGTCCTGAGAGGACACGACCTCGGTGCCCAGCTTGAGCACGCCGCCTTTGTCCGCGTCACGCTTGATGATCTGGACGCGCTGACCGGCTTGCCACAGGCGCCAGTCTTCTTTCTTGGCGTGCGGGAAGTATTCCTGCAGCGCCTTGAAGCGGTCGTCGTCGGACAGCATCAGTTGACCGGCGAGGTACTCGACCAGCGGGTACTGCTCAATGCCGACCTTGGTCATTGGCCAGAAGTTGTGCGTGGTCATGCTGCTGAACAGGTCCAGGTAGGAACCTTCTTTCAGGAACTTGGTGGAGAAGGTGGCGAACGGGCCAAACAGGATCACGCGCTTGCCGTCGAGCACGCGCGTATCCAGGTGCGGAACCGACATCGGTGGCGCGCCGGTGGAGGCGATGCCGTAGGCCTTGGCCATGTGTTGCATGGCAACGGTCGGGTTCTCGGTCACCAGGAACGAACCGCCCACCGGGAAGCCGGCGTAGTCGCGAGCCTCCGGAATGCCGGACTTCTGCAGCAACTTCAGTGCGCCGCCGCCTGCGCCGATGAACAGGAACTTGGCGTCGGTACCCGAGGTGGTGCCGTCTTTCAGGTTCTTGTACTCGACGTGCCACGAGCCGTCTTCGTTACGCGTGATGTCGTTGACTTCGCTGGACAGCTTTAAGTCGAAGTTTGGGCGGGTCTGCAGGTAGGACACGTATTGACGGGTGACTTCGCCCCAGTTGACGTCGGTGCCGATCGGCGTCCAGGTGGTCGCCAGCTTCTGGGAAGGATCGCGGCCTTCCATCATCAGCGGGACCCACTTGGCGATCTGCGCCGGGTCTTCGGAATACTGCATCGGACGGAACAGCGGGCTGGCTTGCAGCGCGTCGTAACGCTTCTTCAGGAATTTGATGTTGTCATCGCCCCACACGAAGCTCATATGCGGTGTGGTGTTGATGAACGAAGGCGGGTTCTTCAGGACGCTCTGGCGGACCTGCCAGGAAAGGAACTGACGGGTCACCTGGAAGGCTTCGTTGATCTCGATGGCCTTGGAGATATTGACCTTGCCGTCTTTGTCTTCTGGCGTGTAGTTCAGCTCGGCCAAGCCCGAGTGGCCGGTACCGGCGTTGTTCCAGCCGTTGGAGCTTTCTTCGGCGACGGCGTCCAGACGCTCGACCATTTCCATCGACCAGCCCGGCTCCAGCTCGTTGAGCCAGACACCCAGGGTCGAACTCATGATGCCGCCACCGATCAGCAGGACGTCGACTTTCTTGCTTTCAGCAGCATGGGCTTGCAGGAAGGTCGCCGAAATCGCCAGGCCCAGCAGAGCCTTGCTCGTTTTCTTGAACATTGAGTCATCCAATAGAGAGAAAGTTATCCACCTGCGGTCCTTCATCAGGCAACGTCCCGCCGTGCTGCAACCCGGCTCGGGGTGCAAACGTCGGAAGGCTTCGCTCTCAGAAGACGAGGAGGCAGGGTCAGGAAGTCAGTGAATCGGGGACCTCCCGTTCTATGTCCCTCGGTGCTGGCTTTTTATTCGGTCATTGGATTCAGCAGCTTGAGTAAACATCTATACCCCCGCAGGACTCGGTCATCAGGTCCAAGCGATCTGCGGGAGGGGCGGGATTGTACCCGAAATGAGATTTACGACAAATCGTAGGACGATTTAGTCAATTGGCCAATTTGTCTCAGGTGGCTAAAGGGTGGCTGCTGCGGTGTCTGCATCGACACAGTTTTTGCGGGAGCCGGCTTGTATGGTGTGCATCTCCACTATTTGGGGTGACGCTGATAGTTTGGTTTGTCCTAACGTCCAAACTGTTCCGCCTTCGTGAACTGACCCCCGAAAGTTGGACAAAATTACTGACTCATTACCTGCGTTCAGCCTGCACCCAAGTCGCGTTTTGTGGTGTCTGGGCTGCTGCAGTATGAAGATCAAAAGCCACAGCGCGCTTTGCGCTGTTTGGGTAAACAAATTCCTGTGGCTGAACACAAAACCTGTGGGAGTCAGCTTGCTGACGAATGCGGTGTGTCATTCACCCTTGATAAAACTGGCTCACTCCCATCGCAAGCACGCTGCCAGGCCTTGCGCCCCTCAAGAAACGGACTGACGCCACTGGTTTGAGAACCATGGAATCCCCCATACGGGCGGCCAGGAATCAAAGGGTGAATTTGCCGACCATGGCGTTGAACGACACGGCCAGGCGCGACAGTTCCTGGCTGGAAGCGTTGGTCTGGTTGGCGCCGGCGGCGGTCTGGGCCGACAGGTCCTGGATGTTCACCAGGTTGCGGTCGACTTCGCGGGCCACTTGGGCCTGCTCCTCGGCGGCACTGGCGATGACCAGGTTGCGTTCGTTGATCTGGCTGACGCCTTCGCTGATGCGCTCCAGTGCCAGACCGGCTTCGGTGGCCAGCGTCTGGGTGTTGACTGCGATGGACTGGCTCTTGCCCATGGCCTGTACGGCTTCATCCGCGCCGTTACGCACCTGGGTGATCATCGATTCGATCTCGCCGGTCGACACCTGGGTGCGGTGGGCGAGGGCGCGGACTTCGTCGGCGACCACCGCAAAACCGCGGCCTTGTTCACCGGCGCGCGCAGCTTCGATGGCGGCGTTGAGGGCCAGCAGGTTGGTCTGTTCGGCGATGCCGCGAATTACATCCAGCACCTTGGTGATGTCGCGAATCTGGCCCGCGAGGGCTTCGACCCGTTGCGTCGAGTCGTTGATTTCCACCGTCATGGTGTTCATGGCGGTGACCGCTTGCTGCACCTGATGCTGGCCTTTCAGCGCATCGTCGGCGGTCTGGGCCGAGACTTGCGAGGCACTGGCCGCGTTGCGAGCGACTTCTTCCACCGCAGCGGTCATCTGGTTCACTGCGGTGGCGGCCTGTTGAATCTCATCGTTCTGACGCTGCAATCCACGGGTGCTGTCATCGGTGACCGCCGTCAGCTCTTCGGCGGCCGACGCCAGCTGATCCGACGCGTTGGCAATCTGCTGCACGGTGCCTTTGAGGTTGCCTTGCATGTTTGAGAGCGCTCTGAGCAACTGACCGATTTCGTCCTGGCCTCCCAGTGCAATGGCTTGGGTCAGATCACCGCTGGCCACCCGCGCTGCACTCTCCACGGATTGATAAATCGGGCGGGTAATCATCCGCGTGACGATCAGGCCGAGTGCGATGGCGCAGATCACAGCCACCAGCGAGCCGATAATCAACACCCAGGTGATCTGGCGATCCAGTTCGACGCCAGCCTGAGTGGCTTCGGCGGCTTGCCGTGCGTTGGACTCGATGATGATTTTCAGCTCACCCATGGTTTTGCGGTAGCTCGGCGTGACGCTGCTGGCGGCCAATTTGCCGGCTTGCTCAATGTCGCCGCTTTGCAGCACCGCGAGCGCGTTTTGTGCGGCGTTAATGTACGCGGCCCAATCACGCTCGAAATCGTCGCCGGCGGCTTTTTCGTCGGCCTCTAGAGGCGTACTGCGGTAGTAACGGAAATCGGTTTCTGCCTGCGCCTGGTTTTCTTTGAACGATTGAAGGGCCGAGCTGATGTCTTCCGGGTTGGCCTTGAGCGCGCTCAGACCGATGATTTTGAAGAAGTCGCGGTTGGTGGCGATGACGTTGGCTTTGACGGAGTCGACCTTGGTGATCGACATCATGTTATCGCTGACCGTGTTTTGAAACAGGTCATACAGGCGCGAGACGCCGGCTTGTCCCAATACACCGACCGCGACGGTGACCAAGGCGCACAGGCTAAAGGCAAGGAGCAGCTTGGACTTGAGTTTCAGGTTGATCAGCCAGGACATGACGATTACTCGGACAGGGTAGGGTTTGGCGACGTGCAGACACCGCTTTCACTCCGTATCGGCGGGGGGATGAGGGACTTTACACAAATCGAAATAACGTCGATGAACGTCGTAATTCAGCCCGTTTTCGAGTGATATTGGATCCACGAGTCCGGGCGAACGCCTGCGCTCATGTTTGGTGATTCGGGACCGACACACTGCGTCACAGATACGTCATCAGCGGCCGACGCGAGACGCTTGGCAGTCGCTTTTTCCCACTGCGATCACCTAAGCTTTACTTCCGCGCCGCCGATAACCCGGACAAGCGGCGTCGTGCCGCACCTGAACAGGCCAAAGCTTTAGCGAAATAGCTTGATGGCAAATTGATGTTGGCTATCATTCGCCCCGCCAAAAACGGGCGCATTGAAGCCGACCCGTTGTGTAATTGCCCCTGGGCTGATTTTCTCTCCCGTGACAGGAATCTCGATGCTGGCGTGGAACCAAAAAAGCTTTCTGATCGTCGATGATTTCTCCGATTTCCGCAGTTCGGTCAGGTCGATGCTGCGCGAGTTGGGCGTCAAGGAAGTAGACACCGCCGATACCGGCGAACAGGCGCTGAAGATGTGCTCGCAGAAGCGCTACGACTTCATCCTGCACGATTTCAACCTGGGCGATGGCAAGAAGAATGGTCAGCAGGTGCTCGAAGACCTGATGACCGACAAGTTGATCAGCCATGAAAGCGTCTTTGTGATGGTCACCGCCGAGAACAGTCAGGCGATGGTCATGAGCGCGCTGGAGTGGGAGCCCGATGCTTACCTGACCAAGCCGTTCAATCGGGCGAGTCTGGCGCAGCGTCTGGAAAAGATCGTCCAGCGTAAAAACCTGCTCAAGCCGATTCTTCAGGCACTGGATCGCGGCAAGCCTGCCGAAGTGCTGGCGGCGTGCGTGAACCTGACCAAACAGGACCCCCGTTTTGCGCCGTTGTGCCTGCGTTACAAAGCCGACGCCTTGCGTGATCTGAACCAGCACGAGCCGCTGGAAGCCTTTCTCAAATCGATTCTGGCCGACCGTCCTCAACCTTGGGCCTACGCGGCATTGGGCAAACTGCTGTTCAAGCGCGGACGCAATGCCGAGGCGCAAGCGGTCTACGAAGACGCGATCCGTGCGTTCAATGCGATGCCGGTGTTGTTTGATGGCCTGGCCGATGTGCTGATCGCCAGCGGCGACAAAAAGCGTGCGCAGAAGATGCTCGAAGAGGCCGTCCGGCTGTCTCCGTACGCGGTACGGCGTCAACGTCTGCTTGGCCAACTGGCGCTGGAAAACCAAGACTTCGATGGCGCTTCCAAGGCGTATCGTCAGGCGGTGGCGCAAGGTCAGTTTTCGCGATTCAAGGACCCGGAAACCAACCTCGGCTTGGCGCAGGCGTTGATCAGTCGCGGCGGTGAGCGGGGTCTGGATGCGCGCACCCGTGTTGAAATCAACACGACGTTAAGTGAAGTCGCCAAAGAGCACACCAACGATGCCGGCTTGCAAGTGCGAGCACGTTTGATGAAAGCCACCAGCGTGGCGAGTTCCGATCCGGAAATGGCCGCCAAGCTGACCGAACAGGCCATGGCCCGCTTGGAAGGCATGGAACAGTTTCTGAGTGCCGACGCAGCGCTGGCCGTGGCGGCGCAGCTTAAACAACTGGGTCAGGAGTCCGCCGGCGCCGGCATTCTGAAAAGCTGCGCGGAAATCTACGGTGACGATCCGGTGGTCATGCAAGGCATCGCCAGGCAGACCGACGATCCGGAAATCCTCAGCGCGGGCAAGGCGGCCATCGATCTGAACCTGCAGGGCATTCGCAGCTACCGCGCGGGCAAGCTCGGTGAGGCGCAGGACCTGTTCCGTCAGGCGCTGGCGCTGCAACCGAAGAACATCAGTATTGCCTTGAACATGGCCCAGTCGCTGCTGCACGTCGGTGTGCAGAACCTCGATACGGCCAGCCTGCTGGATTGCCAGAACAGTCTGAAAATGGTGGGCAAGATGCCCGACACCGATCCACGTTACGACCGTTATCAGAAACTGCGACTCAGGGCGTTTGGCGAATGAACGATCAGGAAACGGGGCTCGATTTCTCCATGGTGATTGCCTCCACCGTGCATGACATGAAGAACTCGCTGGCGTCGTTGATTCAGGCACACGGGCAATGGGTCAAGGACCTGCCCGAGGCGCAGCGCGGCACGCCGGAGCAGGGCGTGATTGATTACGAATTCGCGCACCTGAACGGCATGCTGGTGCAGCTGTTGGGTCTGTACAAACTGGGCGTGAACCAGCTGCCGTTACGCCCGGATTATCACGAGCTGGACGACTTCATCGAGGCGCAACTGGCGTTTCATCAAGAGGTGCTCGACAGCCGTGGCATCGTCGCGCGTTACCACGTGGACGACTTTGGCTTGCCGGGTTTCTTCGACCGCGAGCTGATCGGCTCGGTGGTGTCGAACGTGGTCATCAACGCCATCCGCTTTGCTCGCCAGGAAGTGCTGATCAGCGCGGGTCAGGTCGGCGAGCAACTGGTCATCCGCATCAACGACGACGGTCCGGGTTTCCCCGAGCACATGATCGAACACCAGACCGACTACGTGCTGGGCATCAACCAGAGCAGCGGCAGCACCGGCCTTGGTCTGTACTTCGCGGCGAACATCGCCAAACAGCATCAGCGTCAGGGCGTGACCGGACACATCGAGATCGCCAACGGCGGCGAGCTGGGCGGCGGGTTGTTCAGTATTTATTTGCCGTAGTTAGAAAATAGGCGGTGTGACTGATACAACCGAGTCGCCTGATTTTGCTGCCGCTTTGCGCCAGATCGCGGGCAAGCGCGCTCCTACGGCCTCCGGCCAGAATCAAAAGCCGAGACACCTTCCCAACACCGCTTCTGCCCGGAGGAAACTCACGTCATGCCAGGCACAGCCTTGTTCTGCCCGCAGAAAGCTCACGTGATGCCATGCACGGTTCTGCTTCTGCCTGGAAGGCGTAGGAGCGTGGCTTGTCCCGCGATCTGCCGGGGACCGGCAGCAAAACCTGTGCATGCGGTGTGTCAGACATCATCGAGTCGGCTGATTTTGCTACCGCTGCGCGGCAGATCGTCCGGATGTGGCCCAGACACAAGCCGCGCTCCTACAGGATCCAGCCAGAAACATCGACATCCGCGATTCGCCTTTCTTATTTCGCATCCGCGACATTCAGCTTCGGTGGCGTCCATCCGCCGCCCAGTGCCTTGTACAGGTCGATCTGATTGACCTCCCGCGCCAGCTCCAGATTCAGGTATTCCTGCTGGGCGGCAAACAGGGAGCGTTGCGCGTCCATGGTCGAGAAGTAGCTGTCCAGCCCGGCCTCGAAACGCAAGCGCGACTGTCGCCAGGCTTCCTGATAATCCCCGACCAACCTTTGTTGCGCCGCGACCTGCGCGAGCATTTCCTGACGGGCGTTCAGTGCGTCGGCGGCTTCGCGAAAAGCGTTCTGCACGGTGCCTTCGTAGGCTGCAGTATTGGCGTCATAGCGGGCATGACTGGCGTCTACCACGGCACGCCTTTGACCGCCGTCGATCAGGGTCATTGAGCCGGCCGCCGCCAACTGCCAGAACTGGGCCGGGCCGGTGAGGAGTTTCGAGAAGTCCCCGCTTAAACTGCCCAGCGCGCCGGTCAACGACAGGGTCGGGAAGTAGGCACTGCGCGCGGCGCCGATGTCGGCGTTGGAGGCGCGCAGCAAGGCTTCGGCAGACATGATGTCGGGACGTCGCTGGATCAGGCTGGAGGGCAAGCCGGACGGGACATCGGCCGTCGCCAGTGTTTTGCCCAGATCGCCGACCGGCAACAATTGATCGGGCACTGGTTGACCGACCAGCACACGCAGGGCGTTGAGGTTCTGTGCCACCTTCATGCGGTAGGTATTGACCTGCACGGCGGCGGTGTTGGTCATGGCATCGCCCTGATGCACGTCGATGCGTGCCGTCGAACCGGCGTTGTAACTGCTGCGCAGCAAATCGCCGTAATGCTGCTGGGACTGGTAGGTGCTTTGAGCGAGGTTGAGCAGCGTCTGATTGGCCTTCAGGGTCAGCCAGGTGCTGGCGACTTCACCGATCAAACCCAGGCGCGCGGTCTGATAATCGGCCTCGCTGGCCTCGAAGCGCGCATCGGCCGCGTTGCGCTGACTGCGCAGGCGACCGAAGAGGTCGAGCTCATAGGACGTGAAACCCGCCGTGGCCTGAAACGTATTGTCCAGGCTGCCCGAACTGACACCGCCGCCCTGAGTGCGCACCAGGGGCGGGATCTTGCTGCGCCCGGCGTAGGTGTTGATGCCGATGGACGGAAACAGCGAGGCATGCGCGCCGTCGGATTCGGCGCGGGACTCTTCCACCGAGGCCGCGTACTGGCGCAGTCCACGGTTGTTCTCCAGCGCCAGGTCGATCACCTGTCGCAGGCGCGGGTCGGTGATGAACGTGTGCCAGTCTTCCTGAAAGGCCAGCTTCGGATCGGCCACCGCACCTTTTGTGTTGGCGGGCCATTGCTGATCGATTGGCGCGTCGGGGCGCTGATAGGTCGGCTCCAGCGAGCAGCCGCCGAGCAGGAGCAGGGTGAGGCAGGTGAAGGGTAGAGAACTGTTCATCGGCATGCTCTCGGCAAATATGGAATAGCCAAAGATTCTCGTGACGCAAACTTCTCTGAACGCTGCGGTGAACCCTGTGGGAGCGAATTCATTCGCGAAACGGCATTCCAGCCGATACAGATAGCTTGTCTGAGCCCTTTTTCGCGAATGAATTCGCTCCCACAGGGAATGCGCTTTAACGCCACTCGGGCGCTCGAAATCAATCGATCACAACCGCATCCCGAACCACGCGCGTATTTGCATGAACAGCCACGCCACCACGTCCGTGCGCGGGGCCGACAGTCTTGGCATCGGGCCTTCGGGCAGGCGCAGGTTGACGGTCTTGAAACGCGGCAACGGTCGACGACCACGTACGGCGCGTGGGTGGCGCGCCGCGCGGGTGTGAAGCGGCTGAGGGGGACGTTTTTCACCGATCAGCGAGCGGCGCAGCAGGCTGCTGAACGCGATGCCGGGCATGGCCTTGCCGGCGACGTTGGTGTTGGCATCGCTGAACAATCGCCCGATCAGCCGCTGGCGCAATGCGTCGTCCATGTCGATGAACTGCAGACCCAGGCGGCCGTCGCCGGTCTGGCGCTTCACCTCCACGGGCACGCGGCCGACCTTGTTGACCCAGACCTCGCCCCGCAACCCCGGCTTGATCAACTCGGCGTGCCGGCAGGCAAACGATGCGCCGGTGAGCGAGATGTCCGTCAGGCGCCCGGCGAACATGCGTCCGGTCAAATGCAGCCCGGCCGGTTTCAGGAAGGGGAAGCGCTCTTCGCCGTGCAGGCGCGGGCGGTCGACGCAGGCCACCAGCGTGGCGACGTTGTAGATCAACGCGACCACCGTCCAGCACAGGTTGAATTGCACGTTGCCGTCGAAGGTGTCTGCGGTGGCAATCGCCGTGAACGCACCGACTTGCGCAAACAGCGTGAGGAAGAAAAAGAACCCGAACAGCTTCCAGTGCACCATGGCCTTCGACCGATCCAGCCCTTTGGCCGTGACCTTGAACGGCCGGCCAAACGGACGAATCAACGCGCTGATGATCGTGGCCGTGACCGCCAGCGAGGCGACGATCTGCGTGACCTCGGTGAAGATCGGCAGCGTCCTGCGGTCCGTCACCCACGTGCCGTAACCCCAGAAGGCAATGAGCGCCGGCATGCCGAACGCCAGAAAATCCATCGGCTTGGCGTAGAACCCGGCGATGCCGAAATACCAGTAGAGCAGCGGCGAGATCAGCATCATCAGAATGAACGGCTTGGAAAACCAGTGCAGCATCCCGTGGATGTAATGCAACCGGTCGTTGAGCGTGTAGCCGCGCCCGCGCAGCGGACCGTCCGGGAGCAGCGCGACCTGAATCGTGCCCAGGCACCAGCGGCCGCGTTGATTGATGTACTCGGTCAGGCCTTCGGCGGACAGGCCGATCGACAGCCGCTCGTTGAGCCAGCGGGTGACGTAGCCGCGTTGCAGCAAACGGTAGGTGGTGTAGATGTCTTCGCACACGGAGCCTGTGGGAAAGCCACCGATCTCGTTGATCCGGTCGCGGCGCACCACGAACGAGGTGCCGACACAGAACGCAGCGTCCCAGCCGTCCTTGGCCGGCTGAAACACGTCGAAAAATACCCGCTGCTCGTCGACCCAGCAAGTGGATGAGCCGAGGTTGTGCTGAATCGGATCCGGGTTGTAATAGAACTGCGGGGTCTGCACCAGCGCGACTTTCGGGTCTTCGAACAAGCCGAGGGTGCGCATCAGGATCGGTTGTTGCGGCGCAAAGTCGGCGTCCAGCACCAAGATGTAGGGTGCGTTGGTCGAGGCTTCGGACTGGCGCAAACCGTTGTTCAGGTTACCGGCCTTGGCGTGGCTGTTGTCGGGACGGCGGGCGTAGTAAACGCCCATTTGCGCGCAGTAATCGCGCAGCCAGTCGCGACGGGTGTCGTCCAGTACCCAGACATTGAAGTTGGGGTAGTCCATGGCCTTGGCGGCAATGATGGTCTTCTCCAGCACGTCCAGGCCTTCGTTGTACGTGCAGATGAACACATCGACGGCAGGCACATGAGGGCCGGCGGCGCGCAGGCGTTCCTCGCCCGCATCGGCGGTCTGCGAGTGGTCGCTGCGCACCAGCATGACCACGATCGACACCAGCGTGTAGGTGATTGCCAGCATCTCGAAAAACAGGAACGTGTACGACCACAGCGCGGCGAAGCCCGAATGGATGTCAGGCAGCGTTTCCCGCACTCGCCAGATCACGTAGTTGATCAACAGCAGCCCGGTCATGATCCCGAACACGGCACGCGCGCCCCACTGATCGCGATGGGTCAGGCAGGCGAACAACACGACCATGGCCAGCGTGCCAAGGTTGAGCTGCCACAGTTGCAGCGAGTCGAGAGCGTGCATGTCAGTTCGCCTCCTGGGCTCCGGTGAAGGGGTTGACGCCGCTGGCTGCGATGGCTGCCCACGCCGTGGCCCCTAGATGAGGCAGGTGGTAATAGAAAAAGTCGTTGCGTGTGGAATCCGGACCGATGGCCAGGCCGGTGCTGATCTGCGCTTGCGGTGTCGCGAACAGCCAGCCATCGGCCGCCTGCTGAGCGATCAGCAGCGACCACAGCGGCTTGGCCTTGTCGGCGGCACCGGTCAGTTGCGCGACGGCGGCGGCCTGCGCGGTGCCTTCGGTCCACAAGCCGTCCGGGTCGCGACTGAAACCGTAACCGCCCCCGAATCGGTGTGCCTGGTCGACAAAGCTGAACACCCGCGACCAGTCGGCGGGCGGGTTTGTGACGGCAATCAGGGGCCAGATCTGTGCATCCAGACCGGAGCGTTGATGTTCGGCGGTGCGGCCATCGGGCAGGGTGCCGATCAGGAACCGCCCCTCGTTCGCGAGCCACTGACTGTCGACGAAATTACGGGCGATTTGCGCCTGCGCGGCGCTGTCCTGACTGGCCTTGATACGGTTCAGCGCGCTCCAGGCGGCGGCCAGATCGACGTTGTGTTCAGTGGATTTCCAGCCTTGACGCACCGGGTTGGGCGGATACCCGTAGAAGCCGCCAATGAAACCCGCCGGTGCCTGACCGTCATAGGTGTTGCGCTGGGTCCACAGCAGGACTTTTTCCGCCGCCAGCAGATAACGCTGTTCTTCGGTCTGACGGAACGCTTCCAGCAAAGCCAGCACCGCCCAGGCCTGATTGCCGGTGGCGCTGCCGACCTGATAGGCGTCCTGATTCCAGGCGTTGCGTTCCTGGCTCCAGTAACCGGGCAGCAAAATCGGACCCTGCTGCTTGACCGAACCCGCCGCGTAGGCGTTGCGCAGGCGACCGTCCTGGTAATCGGGATCGTGGTCGGTGGCGTAGACAAGGGCATCGGCAATGCGTTGAGCGGACTTTGGTTTGCCGCAGCCGAACAGCGCGATGCTAGCGAGCGCGTTGTCATACGTGAAGGCCACGCCGCGCAGGGCGATGATGGTCGGAGGATGCCCCTCGAACGCGGGATAACTGGCGAGCAGCACCGGGCCGTCAGCGAGGGACTGGACGGCGCGATCGAGGGCCGCGCAGGTCAGTTGTTCGAGCCGAGGTCGGCTTTGTTCGGCCAGCGCGGGCGTGATGACCAGGGCCATCAGCAGCGACGTGAGCAGGGCGTTCAACGCGCGACCTCGGTCGTCACCCAGTTGCCGGGGTTGCAGGTGCGGGCGCGCTCGCTTTCCGACAGGTTGTTGTCGAAGGCGCCCACGACGTACACCGAATTCTGTTCGGCGAAGGGGAAGGGCACGCTGTAGTTCGCAGACTGGGTATCGCTGGGTTTGGACAGCAGCTGCACCACGTGCGCCTGCAGCGGCTGGTTAAGGCCCGCGACATTCACTTTCAGCACGGTGTCCCGCGTGATCTTGCTCGCCATGCGTTCGGGAAACACCGCAATGACGTTACTCTCATTGCAATGCGTGGCGCGCAGCAGCGTGGAACCCGCCCGCACCAGTGTTCCCTCTGGCGCGATCAGTTCCTGCACAGTGCCCGGTGCGTAGGCAACCACGTTGTAGGCCGCCATCAACTTGACCCGGTTCTGCTCGGTCTCGATCAGTCGGTTGAGATTGTCCAGTTCCTCCTGTTGCGTCGCGCGGTTCTTCGCCTGATTGGCCAGGCTCAACTGCAAGGTGGTCATTTGCGCCTGAAGGTCGAACATCCGCAGTTGGTCTGGATCGAGATACACCTGTTCGCTGGCCGCCGACACGTCGCCGCTGTTGATGCGCACCTGCGAACGGATCGATTCGGCGGCGCCTTGCAGCGACGCCAGCTGGGCTTTGGACGAGGTCACCGCCGCCTCGCTGATTGCGCCCTGACGGAACAACTCCAGGTTGCGCGTCACCGTGGCTTGAGCGTCTTGCAGACGTGCATCGGCCGCGACGCTTTCGGCTTTCAGGGCGCGTTGGGCGTACAGCTGTCGGGTGCGGTACGCGCTCTGGTACTGCTGACTGGTTTTGTCCAATGCGTCGTAAAACTGTTGGTCATGCTCGGCCTGACTCTTCAGTGAGGCGAGTTGTTGCTCCAGGGTGAGGCGACGGGTTTGCAGGGTCAGCAGAGTTTCCTGATTCGCGCGCGGGTTTTCGATGGTGGCAATCGTCTGACCTTTCTCGAATGTCTCGCCGGGTTTGATCGTGAGCGAGCTGACGACGCCGTCGATGGGAGTGGTCAGCAAGATCACCGGAGCGTTGAGGATCGCGCGGGTGGCCGACGAGGACAGCAAGGGCATGAACAGCGTGGAAAACAGCAGCCAGACGATGAAGAACAGCACGCTGAATCCCACCAGCCTGGGCAGCAGCGACAGGGTAAAAAACCGCGGCTTCGAAGGTTTGCCCGTCATCTCGATCGGTTCGATCGACAAATTGGTCATGATCCGGCACTCCAGGGTCGAGCATGTAGAAATCAGTTCGCAGACGGGCACACAGGCGCCGTGACTGCGTCAGGTAGACGACAGCTAAACCAAGGCATACGAAAGCGTCGCCCGGTCAAAGGCGAGGTAAAGGAACCGTCTTGTTGAAAGCGCAGGACTGAAAAGGCTGGATACGTCCCGTCTTGTAGAAATGGAGCTGCAGTGACCCAGGCAGGAGAAAACGATCACTGCCGTTACGCTAGGCGGGAAGTCTTTTACTGTCAATCACCTGCGCGCGCTCAAAGATTGACGTCGGTTTAACGGCACGGTTTTCTGGCGCGATGGCCGGCAGGCCGGTTTTTCGAGTAGGTGTAACTGTCTGATTTGCTGAAACTTATGGACGTATCCGATAAAGCGGACCTTTCGTCGTTTCTGCCATTAAAGACAGATCGAAACGCCCGCCAGTGCAAAAAAATATAAGGATCCCGTTTGTCATGCCAATGCTTCAGCGTTTGGCGGGCGGTTCCGTGATCAGCCTTGAAACCGGAACGTCATTGAGCACTACGGTGTAATTGAGTTGGCCGATGGGCTGTGGCAGGTCAGTGTCGACGTATTCGTGGGAGGAGTCCGTCAGTTTTGCGATGAGCTGACCCGACCGATAAATGCGCAGCGGTTGTTTGCTGCCTTCGGTCACGCGCCAACGCAGAGTGACGGTTCGCGCGGCACTGTTCAGGCTCGCGGTGAGCTGGCGCACGCCGACATGCCCGATCAGTGGCACGCCGTCGACGACATAGCGTTCCGGATCCGTGTTGATCCCCAGATGAACGAGGATCGTCGGTGTGATGTCGGCGACACTGGCCAAGCCGTACAGGCCGTCAAGACTGCTATCGAACGGGTCGCCGATCGGGTGTGTCAGCTCTTCATTGGCCGGTTTGTTGAGACCGATGAAGGTGGTTTTTTCGCTGCGGCTCTGTTCGCCATGGTCGTAACCGTCCGGAGGTCGCCGCCCATGGTCGGTGGTCAGCATCACCAGCCAGTCTTCGTCGGGGTTCTGTTGTTTGCGTTTATCCAGCGCAGCGAGGATTTGCCCGATCTGCCGGTCCACCCGTGCGATTGCCTCCTGATAGCGGGCACCAAATCCGTTTTCATGTCCGGCGGTGTCCGCTTGGTCGAGGTGCACGAAGATGAAATCGAAATTGCCAGTGCTCAGTTCCTGGACCGTACGATCGGTGGAACATTGATCATCGCCGCCACACTTGACGCCAAGCTCGATGAACCCCGCGTTGATGTCGTCGATGAAGTTGTCATTGATGGGATTCCAGCTGACGATGCTGGCGGTGTGGCGCGTGGGAGAAGACAGGCTGATCAGCTTGAACAGGCTGTCGGTCCTGTTGCGCAGGCTGCTGTCGTTGCCGGCAATCCGGTGACGGTTGACCCAGGCGCCCGTCAGCACCGTCGCCCAGCCGGGACCGCTGAACGTGGGTTGCTGAGTCGAGGTGCCGACGATGCCACCGGTGTAGCTCATGGCCGGATGAAGCCGGATGATGAAAGGTGCCTGGCCGGTGTCCATGGCGTGTTTGAGTTGTTCGTACTGCACACCGTCGATGCCGATCAGCAGGGCCTTGTGCCGATGAAAGTCGACCGAATCCCCCAACAACATGTTTTTCAGCAGCAGCGCTGCCAATAACCCCAGAAGCACAGCGATTCCGCAGAGCCTGGCGATTGGATACATGATGAGCCTCATTTTTTGCACTGAGGTCGCGGGCAGTAAGGCATGGAAGGGCGACTAATCCGTGTCGATGGCGAATTGGGTTCTATTGGTTATAGCGGAGTTTTGGCGAGGTGCAGGCTGCTGAGACGAGATAGGGCTGAGCCAGTCCACCCTGTGGGAGCGAGCTTGCTCGCGAAGGCGGTGGGTCATCCGGCACGCCCAGACCAAGCTCGCTTCCAAAGGGACCATGCTGTCTGAGACCCGGTTACAGCTTCAATCCTTGTCCCAGCACCACGTTCAGCGCGTTACGCGCGTCGTCCAGCTGGACCAGCGTGGCGTGATGAGCGCCGAGGGCATCGCGGTTTTCGATGGCGGTCAGAATCGCCTTGTGCCGGGGCAGGGCCAGTTCGTGCAGGTTCGGTCGCTTGTTGGAGTGCTTCAACGCTTCGCGCAGTGCCAGCGACAGCATGTTGCACAAATGGGCCAGCAGATCGTTGTGGGTGGCGTCGGCGATACGGCTGTGGAAATCCAGGTCCGGTTGCAGCACGGCTTCCACTGTCGGCGCGGCTTCCATGCGTTGATACGCCTCACCGATGGCGGCGATTTCATCGGTGGTCGCGTGTTGTGCGGCGAGCGCGGCGGCAGCGGGTTCGATGATGCTTCGCACGCTGGTGAGCAGGGCGAAGAACTCGTTCTGCGGCGAGCTTTGCATCAGCCAGTGGAGGACGTCCGGGTCGAGGATGTGCCATTCGCGACGAGGCTTCACCACCGTGCCGACACGCGGACGGGAATAGACCAGGCCCTTGGCGACCAGCACACGCGTGGCTTCCCGCAACACCGGGCGACTGACGGCATATTCTTCACAGAGCAAGGCTTCGGGGGGGAGCTTGTCGTCAGGTTTGAAACGGCCTGAAACGATCTGCATGCCGATGTCCTGGACGATGCGTGAATGCATGCTTTTGCGGTCGGAGGGCTTACGGTAATCCATGGGGGCGCGAGGCGATCCTGAACGGTGAATGCCGCGCATCATAGCATTGGCGATGAAGTCAGGGCGCGAGTGGAAATGTCCGGGGATTTTCCGGCAGATAGAGAACCTGTGGGAGTGAGCTTGCTCACGAATGCTGACGTACAACCGCCAGATATTCAGCGGTTGTACCGACGCTTTCGTGAGCAAGCTCACTCCCACAGGTCATGCAGCGACATCACCGGTGCAGCAAGCGGGTATCAGTGAGAATGCCTTGGCACTTCCGATCCGCGCATCCCCACCAGGAAGTCAAAGTCGCAACCCTGATCCGCCTGCATGACGTGGTCGATGTACAGCTGACGATAACCGCCGATCAACAGTTGCTGAGGCGCTTGCCAGTCGGCCAGGCGCGCGGCCAGTTCTTGCTCGGAAATGTCCAGGTGCAGGCGGCCAGTCGAGCAGTCGAGTTCGATGTAGTCACCTTCTTGCACCACCGCCAACGGACCGCCCGCGGCCGCTTCCGGCGCAACGTGCAGCACAACCGTGCCGTACGCCGTGCCGCTCATGCGCGCATCGGAAATCCGCACCATGTCGGTCACGCCCTGCGCCAGTAGCTTGGCCGGAAGACCCATGTTGCCGACCTCTGCCATGCCTGGATAACCCTTCGGCCCGCAGTTCTTCATGACCAGAATGCTGTCGGCGTCTACGTCCAGCTCCGGATCATTGATTCGCGCTTTGTACATGTCGAAGTTCTCGAACACCACTGCACGACCGCGATGCTTCATCAAGGCGGGTGTCGCCGCGGACGGTTTGAGAACGGCGCCCAGCGGCGCAAGGTTGCCACGCAGTACGCAGATGCCGCCATCGGCCACCAATGGATTGTCGATGGCGCGGATCACCTCGTCATCGCCGTAGATCGGTGAGTTCTGGACGTTTTCCCAGAGCGTTTTGCCGTTCGCGGTCAACGCTTCAGGGTGAGGAATCAAGTTGTTTTCGCCCAGACGACGCAGCACCGCAGGCAGGCCGCCCGCGTAGTAGAACTCTTCCATCAGGAAGCGCCCGGAAGGCTGCAGGTCGACCAGGGTTGGCGTGCCTCGACCGATGCGGGTCCAGTCGTCCAGTTCCAGGTCCACACCGATGCGGCCAGCAATAGCCTTCAAGTGGATAACCGCGTTGGTCGAACCACCGATGGCGGCGTTGACGCGAATGGCGTTCTCGAACGCTTCTTTGGTCAGGATTTTCGACAGGCGCAGGTCTTCATTGACCATCTGCACCGCGCGCATGCCGGACATGTGCGCCAATACATAGCGACGGGAATCGACCGCTGGAATCGCCGCGTTGTGCGGCAACGACGTGCCCAGTGCTTCAGCCATGCACGCCATGGTCGACGCCGTGCCCATGGTGTTGCAGGTACCGGCCGAGCGCGACATGCCGGATTCAGCGGAGAGGAATTCATCCAGGCTGATCTGCCCGGCTTTATAGGACTCGTGCATCTGCCAGACGATGGTCCCGGCGCCGATGTCCTTGCCTTTGTGTTTGCCGTTGAGCATCGGTCCGCCGGTGACGACAATGGCTGGCACGTCGCAGCTCGCCGCGCCCATCAACAGGGCAGGGGTGGTCTTGTCGCAGCCGGTCAGCAGCACCACGCCGTCAATCGGGTTGCCGCGAATCGCCTCTTCCACGTCCATGCTCGCCAGGTTACGCGTCAGCATGGCGGTGGGGCGCAGGTTCGATTCGCCGTTGGAGAAAACCGGGAATTCAACCGGGAAACCACCGGCTTCGATCACGCCGCGTTTGACGTGTTCGGCGATGGTGCGGAAGTGGGCGTTGCACGGGGTAAGTTCGGACCAGGTGTTGCAGATGCCGATGATGGGCTTGCCCTGAAACTGATGGTCGGCAATGCCCTGGTTCTTCATCCAGCTGCGGTACATAAAGCCGTTCTTGTCGGCGGTACCGAACCATTGGGCAGAACGCAGGGTAGGTTTCTTATTGGAATCAGACATAAATCAGCACTCTTATTGTAAGACTAAAGGCTTCGCGTGCTGACTAAAATAGGCCGAAAATCGTCTGAGTGGAAGTGTTGTAACGTCAAATAGTAATACTATATAGTCGGTTCCCATCGAGGGACGACCCTGCCAGCCCGACTCACCGCAGTAAGGCACACACGAAGGCAGAGGCGATCCCCGGAATGCTTCCATAACAAAAACAACGTGGAGACCGCATACATGAGCCAGGAACTCAGGCTTATTCGCCGCATCACCTTGAAACTCATCCCTTTTTTGATCCTGTTGTACCTGATCGCGTATGTGGACCGTTCCGCCGTGGGCTTCGCCAAGCTGCACATGGGCGCAGACGTCGGCATCGGTGACGCGGCCTACGGCATGGGCGCCGGGCTGTTCTTCATCGGCTATTTCCTCCTGGAAATCCCCAGCAACCTGATGCTCGAACGCTTCGGCGCGCGGCGCTGGTTCGCGCGGATCATGATCACCTGGGGCGCAATCACCATGGGCATGGCCTTCGTTCAAGGGCCAACCAGCTTCTATGTGATGCGCTTCCTGCTCGGCGCGGCCGAAGCGGGCTTCTTTCCGGGCGTGCTGTACTACATCACCCAATGGTTCCCGGTGCGCCATCGCGGCAAGATCCTCGGGCTTTTCATCCTTTCCCAACCCATCGCGATGATGATCACCGGCCCGATCTCTGGCGGTCTGCTGGGCATGGAAGGCATTGGCGGCCTGCACGGTTGGCAATGGCTGTTCCTGTGCATTGGCGCCCCGGCGATCCTGCTGACGCTGCCGGTCCTGCGCTGGTTGCCGGACGGTCCGAAAGACGTGAAATGGATGGATCCGGTCGAAAAAGAATGGCTGGCCGGTGAGCTGAAAAAAGACCTGGAAGAATACGGCCAGACCCGTCACGGCAATCCATTGCATGCCCTGAAGGACAAGCGTGTCCTGTTGCTGGCGCTGTTCTATCTGCCCGTGACCTTGAGCATCTACGGCCTGGGCCTGTGGTTGCCGACGCTGATCAAACAGTTCGGCGGCAGTGATCTGGTCACGGGCTTCGTCTCGGCAGTGCCTTATATCTTCGGCATCGTTGGTCTGTTGATCGTACCCCGCAGCTCCGACCGCCTGAACGACCGTTACGGTCACCTGGCCGTGCTGTACGTGATCGGCGCGCTGGGCCTGTTCCTCTCGGCTTACCTGACCGTGCCGGTGCTGCAACTGGCCGCATTGTCTCTGGTCGCGTTTTCCCTGTTTTCCTGCACCGCGGTGTTCTGGACCTTGCCGGGCCGTTTCTTCGCCGGCGCCAGTGCGGCGGCCGGTATCGCGCTGATCAACTCGGTCGGCAACCTCGGCGGTTACATCGGCCCGTTCGTCATCGGCTGGCTGAAAGAGATCACCGGCAACCTGGCCACCGGCCTGTATTTCCTGTCGGGCGTGATGATCTGCGGATTGATCCTCACCGGTGTCGTGTACCGCGTGCTCGAACGCAAGCACGTCCTGCCGGAATCCAAATTCGCGGCCAGCGCGCGCTCGCGTTAACCGCACGACGTCTTGTAGGAGCGTGGCTTGTCCCGCGATCGGCGACGGAGTCGTCGTCAAATCAGATAGCCAGGTGTGTCAGGCATACCGCGTTCTCTGGGTTTGCTACCGGTTCCCGGTAGATCGCGGGACAAGCCACGCTCCTACAGAGGTCCGTGCAGACTTTAGAAAGGAGTATTCATATGCATTTGGTTCAATTCGAATTGGGTAACGGCGAACGCCGTGTCGGTCTGGTGGACGGCGCGCTGGTGCGTGAAGTGCAGGGCGCGACGAGCACCCGTGAGCTGGCGCTGGCGGCCATCGACAAGAAAATTTCGTTGGCCGAACAGGTCGACAGCCTGGGCCTGGGTGACAGCCACGACTACTCGCAACTGCGTGCCGACCTGATGATCCTGCCGCCGCTGGATCATCCGGATCCTGCGCACGTATTGGTCAGTGGCACCGGCCTGACGCATCTGGGCAGCGCCTCGGCCCGCGACAAGATGCACCAGCATGGCAATGACGAGTCGGCCATGACCGACACCATGCGCATTTTCAAATGGGGCATTGAAGGCGGCAAACCTGCAGCCGGTCAGGCAGGCGTGCAACCCGAGTGGTTCTATAAAGGCGACGGCGGCATCGTGGTTCGTCCTGGCGCCGCGTTCCCGCAACCCCCATTCTCCGAAGACGCGGGCGAAGAGCCTGAGCTGAGTGGCCTGTACGTGATCGGCAACGATGGCAAGCCGTATCGCCTGGGCTTTGCCATCGGCAACGAGTTCTCCGACCACGTCATGGAGCGCAAAAACTACCTGTACCTGGCGCATTCCAAACTGCGCGCCTGTTCGTTCGGCCCGGAATTGCGCGTCGGTGATCTGCCGCAGAATCTCGCTGGCACCAGTCGCATTCTGCGCGACGGTCAGGTGCTGTGGGAAAAGGAATTCCTGAGCGGCGAGGCCAACATGTGCCACAGCCTGGAAAACCTCGAATATCACCACTTCAAATACAGCCAGTTCCTGCGTCCGGGCGACGTGCACGTGCATTTCTTCGGCACCGCGACGTTGTCGTTCGCCGACGGCATCAAGACCCAGCCGGGTGATCACTTTGAAATCAGCCAGCGCGAATTCGGCGCGCCATTGATCAATGGCATTGCGCCAACCGAGGGCGTATTCCAGCCCGGCGGTATCAAGCAGCTTTAACGCATTGACTGATCGTTGATCTGACAGGCGACACACATTCTGTGGGAGCGAGCTTGCTCGCGAAGACGTGAATCAGGGCGATGAAAATCCTTCGGATTACCGACCCCTTCGCGAGCAAGCTCGCTCCCACAGGGCCGCAACGGCCGGAAAGTGTCGGCGCCTGTTTCGCATGTCTTAAAGGAAAACGCTTTCATGACCTCAATTCTTGGCCACAACTACATCGGCGGCCAGCGCAGTGCCGCTGGCACCGTCATCGTTTACAGCGTCGACGCCAGCACCGGTGAAAACCTGCCCCACGACTTCTATCAGGCCACGGTCGAAGAGGTCGACGCTGCGGCGAAAGCGGCCGCTTCCGCGTACCCGGCCTACCGGTCGTTGAGCGCAGAAAAACGCGCTCAGTTCCTCGACGCCATCGCAGACGAACTGGACGCATTGGGCGACGACTTCATCGCCACCGTTTGCCGCGAGACGGCGCTCCCGACGGCGCGCATCCAAGGCGAGCGCGGCCGTGTGACCGGTCAAATGCGCCTGTTCGCCAAGGTCCTGCGTCGCGGTGATTTCTACGGCGCACGCATCGATTTGCCATTGCCGGATCGCAAGCCGGCGCCACGACCGGATCTGCGCCAATACCGCATCGGCCTTGGCCCGGTGGCTGTGTTCGGTGCGAGCAATTTCCCGCTGGCGTTCTCCACCGCTGGCGGTGATACCGCGTCGGCCCTGGCGGCCGGTTGCCCGGTGGTGTTCAAGGCACACAGCGGTCACATGGCGACGGCCGAGTGGGTCGCCGACGCGCTGCTGCGGGCCGCCGACAAGACCGGCATGCCCAAGGGCGTGTTCAACATGATCTATGGCGGCGGTGTCGGCGAGTGGCTGGTCAAGCACCCGGCGATTCAGGCGGTAGGTTTTACCGGCTCGCTCAAGGGCGGTCGCGCGTTGTGTGACATGGCCGCTGCGCGCCCACAGCCGATTCCGGTGTTCGCGGAAATGTCGAGCATCAATCCGGTCATCATCCTGCCTCAGGCATTGGCGCTGCGCAGCGAACGCATTGCAGCTGAACTCGCCGGTTCCATCGTTCAAGGGTGCGGTCAGTTCTGCACCAACCCTGGCCTGATCATCGGCCTCAGCTCGCCGACCTTCAGCGAGTTCCAGAAGCGTCTTGCGGCACAGATAAACGACCAGCCGCCACAGACCATGCTTAACGCCGGGACCCTGAGCAGTTACACCCGTGGCCTCAAGGCACTGCACGCTCATGTCGGCATCCAGCATCTGGCGGGCGAAGAACAGAAGGGTGATCAGGCCCATCCGCAGCTGTTCAAAGCCGATGTCAGTCTGTTGCTGGAGGGGGACGAACTGCTGCAGGAAGAAGTGTTCGGACCGACCTCGATCGTGGTCGAAGTCGCCGATCAGGCGCAGCTCACCGAGGCCTTGCTCGGGCTGCATGGTCAGCTCACCGCGACGCTGCTGGTCGACGGTGATGACATGCAACACTTCAGCGAATTGACCGGCCTGCTGGAACAGAAGGTCGGGCGCATCCTGATCAATGGCTACCCGACAGGTGTTGAAGTGGTGGACTCGATGGTTCACGGCGGGCCGTATCCCGCGACCTCCGACGCACGCGGCACGTCGGTCGGTACGCTGGCGATCGATCGTTATCTGCGTCCGGTGTGCTTCCAGAATTACCCTGACAGCGCCTTGCCCGACGCCCTGAAAAACGCCAATCCGCTAGGGATTCAGCGGCTCGTGGATGGGGTGAATACCACTGCCGCAGTAGGTTGATACGACAAACCCTGTGATCGTTCCCACGCTCCGCGTGGGAACGCCGTTCATGACGCTCTGCGCCCTGGTGACGCCGAGCGTCACGAGCTGCATGCCCACGCAGAGCGTGGGGACGATCAAGTCAAAGCTCACTCCTTCAAGAGAATTGCAACGCAGGATCAACGCAACACACCCGACACCCACATAAAAACAAACGAGGTGCGCCCCATGACCGCCAACGCCATACCGCTGGAACAGCTCGACACCGACGCGCTTGAAGACAGCATCTACCGCAAGGTGAGCTGGCGCATCGTACCGTTGTTCATTTGCTGTTTTCTGTTCGCTTACCTGGATCGGGTCAACATCAGTTTCGCCAAGCTGCAAATGGCCAGCGACCTGGGCTTCAGCGAGACCGTTTACGGCCTCGGCGCCAGTCTGTTCTTCGTCGGCTACTTTCTTTTTGAAGTCCCCAGCAACGTGCTGCTGCACAAGATCGGCGCGAGAATCTGGATCGCCCGGATCATGGTGTCGTGGGGCATCGCCTCGGCCTGCATGATGTTCGTGCAGACCGAATTCTGGTTTTACACCCTGCGTTTTCTGATTGGCGTGATGGAAGCCGGCTTCGTCCCGGGCGTGCTGTATTTCTTCACCCAGTGGTACCCGAGCACGCGACGGGCTCGGGTCAATTCATACTTCAAGAGCTCCATTTGCCTGTGCGGCATCGTGGGCGGTCCGATTGCCGGCCTCATCCTCGGCCACTTCGACGGCGTCATGGGCCTGGCCGGCTGGCGTTGGCTGTTCCTGCTAGAAGGCATTCCGTCGGTGCTGCTGGGCGGCGTGGTGTTCTGGCTGGTCAAGGACCGCATCGAAGACGCGCCCTGGCTCAGCGCTGAGGAAAAACAAGTGGTGCTGTCGCGCATGGCCAAAGAGGCCAAACCCGCCACACCGCAAAAGGTGAAGGACATCTGGAAACACCCGACCACCTACGTCATGTCGGCGATCTACCTCTGCCTGGTGATGGCGCTGACGGGTCTGCTGTTCTGGATGCCGCAACTGATCAAAAGCGCGGGCGTGACTGACACCATGAACATCGGCTGGCTGACCGTGATTCCCTATATCGGCGCGGTGATCGGCAATCTGCTGATCGGTGCCAGTTCCGACCGTCATCGCGAACGTCGCTGGCACATGGCGGGCTGCGCATCTCTGACGGCAGCCGGCTATCTGGTGTGCGCGCTGTTCCCCGGCCAGTTGCTGCCCTTGATGATCGGCATGACCATGATCATGACCGGCATCATTGCCTGGATGCCGATCTTCTGGACCATCCCGCCACGCTTCCTGACCGGCATCGCCGCGGCAGCCGGGATCGCGCTGATCAACTCGCTGGGTCAGTTGGGCGGGATCATTGCGCCGTTCATGGTCGGTCGCATCAAGGACCTCACGGGTACCGCAACGCCTGCACTGTTCGCCCTGTTTGCCGTGAGTGTGCTGGCGATTGCACTGATCGTGTGGGGTATTCCGAAGCGTTATTACGCGAAGGAAGCGCTGCAGGATCGATGAGGGGAATTAGCCTGAATCCGGCATCGCGGGTTTGGACTAAACGCTGAACCCTGTGGGAGCGAGCTTGCTCGCGAATGCCTCTGTGAAGCCTTTGCATCCCCGTCGGCTGTCACAGCGCTTTCGCGAGCAAGCTCGCTCCCACAGGGCATTTGCGCCATGCATGAACGTGCGCACACGCCGCGATGGCAGCTTTTGTCCTATCATTCGCGCTTTCACCTATGCGAACGACTGCCATGACTGACACCCCCGAAACCCTGCGCACCGCCCTGCAAACGGCACTGACGTCTCACAGCATGCTGGAGATCGACGGCCTCCACGCCTTCGAGTTCACCCTGGACGAAATGCTGCAAATCGAGAGCATGGACGGCCGCGAACGCAAGGTCTGGCGATTCTCGCTGGCGCAAATCGATTCCGCCGAGTTCGACGCCAAACTGCAGAGTTGGGTTATCAACGACGGCAATGCCGATCACCGCATCGTCGTGCTGAACGCCTTCGCCGCGAGTGATGACGATGAGGAAGACGAGCAGGGTTGATGCTCGATCGCGGACACACCCGATGAACTGCGGGAGTGAGCTATGCCCGGGCGGCATTCCGACGAATAGGCCAGTCTTTCCGCAGCATCTGTGGAGACTGTCGCCCAGCCTTCGCGAGCAAGCTCGCTCCCACATGACGACAAAGGGTGAGTCCGAACTCACGGCTCAGGCAACTCCTGCGCTGAAACCGCTGTCATAGACCTGATTCTCGCGTTTACCGCGCCAACAATTTCAAAAAGAGAATGCCCCGATGACTCCAAGACTCCTGCCGTGGCTGGTGCTTGCCAGCAGCCTCACCGCTCTTTCCGTTCAGGCCAAATCCATGACCGACTACGACGTCCTGGTAGGTGCCTACACCGCTGGCGCCAGCGAAGGCATCTACCGTTATGGCTTCAACACCCAGACCGGCCAGCTCGAAGCGAAGCCCCGTCAGGTAATCAAAAGCGAAAACCCGTCCTGGCTGACGCTCTCCAAAGACCAGCGTCATCTGTTTGCGGTCAACGAGAACGGCCCGGGCCAGACTGACGTGGTCGGTAAGGTCAGCAGTTTTTCCATCGATCCCAAGACCCACGCGGTGTCGTTCATCAACCAGATCGAGAGCAAGGGTGAAGAGCCGACGCATTCCAACCTGAGCCTGGATGGGCGCTTCCTGTTCGTCGCCAACTACGCCGTGCATCCCGATCCGGGCGGTTCACTGGCGGTCGTGCCGGTCGGCAAGGACGGCAAGCTGTCTGCCGTGGCGCAGACCGCGACGCACGAAGCCAGCAAGGTCAACCCGGAACGTCAGGCGTCGTCCCATGTGCATGCCGCCGTGCCGACCCCCGATGGCAAGTACCTGGTCGCGATGGATCTGGGCGCCGACAAGATGTTCGTCTTCAACTACGACGGCAAGAAACCCCAACCGCTGACGCCCGCCAAAGCGCCGTCGGTTGACCTGCCACCGGGCAGTGGCCCACGTCACCTGCTGTTCAGCAAGGACGGCAAACACGCCTGGCTGACCATGGAAATGAGCGCGCAGGTCGCAGTGTTCGATTACCACGATGGCGCGTTCAAGCGCACGGCGTTGGTGGACCTGGCCAACAAAGACGGTCAGCAATACCGCGCCGCCGGTGGCCTGCACACCTCGCCGGATGGCAAGTTCCTCTACGTTGCCAATCGGGGCGAGGTCAACGAACTGCTGGTGTTCAGCATTAACCCGAGCAACGGCCAGTTGAAGGAAATCCAGCGCCGCTCGGTGGAAGGCAAGGAGCCCCGTGAGTTCAGCTTCGACCCTAGCGGTCATTTCGTGTTGATTGCGAACCAGAAGAGCAACCAGATTGTGACGGTCCGCGTGGACCCCAAAACCGGTGTGCTGGGCGACACCGTGCAGAAAGTCGACTTCGATTCCCCCTCGGATTTCCGTTTTTTGAAGCCGTGACCGCTGGCAAGTGACAGGTTGACGCAGGCTCCAGCCCTTGAAAATCAAGGGCTGGAGCCATGTATTAATTGAAGTGATAAGGGCTAGTGCCAGAAAAGATTTTTTCTGAAAGCTCCTCGGGCGTACTTTTAATTCCACGGCCAAGACGGTCAAGACTTGAAACGAAACATCTACACCGAGGCACACACCATGAACTTCAATATCTTCTCCATCATCGCCGCGTCTGCCATCTCCGCTACTGTTGCATTGCCTGCCAGTGCCAGTGTCGAAGTCACCGACAAAAAAGTCAGCTCGACCCAGAGTTACACTCCGAAGTACCTGCAACAAAGCGCCAACTTCTATGCGGCTCTGGATCATAAGACCCAGCAATGAATAGAACTCGATGTGAATCCATTCCCCGTTAACGACATAAACGGTACCGGGGAATGGATTTGTAAGAACTAAATATTACGATCGTTATATCTGCTCCGAGTGCAAGAACGCTTTCGCGAGCAAATTCGCCTTTAACAGGTTGATGCGACCCACTGACCACTGCGTGTCAGGCCATGCATCAAATGCAGGCGAGCTTGCTCGCGAAAGCGTTGAATTCCCTCCCTTTGGTCCCCGTCTGCTGAATAAGCGACGGGGATTTTTTTATGCCCCGATTACATGCCCCTGTAGGCGTGAGCTTGCTCGCGATCAGCATACTTCCGTGAAATCATTATTAGCTGACACTCCCTGATCGCGAGCAAGCTCACGCCTACCGTCAGGTGGGCAACACTATCGGCCTGATTAACTTTCTAAATAATCAACCGAGTCGATCTTTTGAATCGCTGCACATCGTTTTTCATTAATAAGAACTCCGGGCATTCTGGGCGCCGGAAACGAAACATCCCGGAGTAACTGTCATGGCCACTGCCATTCTTCATTCACTTAAACAAGGCGCTTACACCGCCATCGCTTTGTATGTTGTCTTCATCGCAGTGGTCACCGTCACCAGCATGAATCCACAACTGACTGCACCGGTATCGGTGTCGGCTCAATCGTCCGTCGTCGAGCTGGATCGTGCTTCTGTCAGCACGCAGGAGCGTGCGTCGTGAGAGGCGTTAAATTTTGGGTGATCGTATTTTTTGCCCTGATCAACAACGGCTGCTCGTTGCTGGGTTATGGCGAAGGGTCGGTGGGCGGTGTGGCGCGCAGCATGGAATTCAAGACCGAAGTCGCCGAAGCCATCGAAATGCAGCGGGGGCAGAAGCTCAACGCAGGCAACCCGCCACCGAAACACGGCGAGTTGTTCTCTGAGATCTTCCAATGGACGGTGGTGTGACGTCACTGCGCGAACCTGTGGGAGCGAGCTTGCTGCGGACCGCGATCGGACGAATGCAGAGGGTCAGTGATCGGAGTGTCGGCTGACGCACCGCATTCGCCACCGTCGTAACCTCCGGCAGCTCCCACAGTTACGGTGCTGAGTCCCGGATTTTCTGCATCACCCGTGTGAGCAACGTCGATTTCAGAAACCGCATTCGCCACCGTCGTAACCTCCGGCAGCTCCTACAGTTACGGTGCTGAGTCCCGGATTTTCTGCATCACCCGTGTGAGCAACGTCGATTTCAGAAACCGCATTCGCCACCGTCGTAACCTCCGGCAGCTCTCACAGTTACGGTGCTGGGTCCCGGATTTTCTGCATCACACGCGCAAACAACGCCGAATCCAGGAACCGCGTGAGCCATCCCTGCAGTCTTGGATACGGTGCCTGCCAGAACCAGTCCGGGTCGACCCCGCAGAACTGCCGTACGAAAGGCGCCAGCGCAATGTCTGCCAGGGTCAGGTGATCGGTCACCAGAAAGTCGCGATCCTTCAACAAGCCTTCCAGCTTATTCAGGAACACCTCACCCCGTGCCCGGTAGTCTGCCTGGGTGAATTCCGGATACCGCACGGCGTATTTGTAGCGATCCAGATCGGTCTTGAAGCCGCTGTCGTTCTCCGCGATCAGTTCAGCGATCTGCCGTTGCGCTTCTGGATCAGAGGCCATGGACCAATCGTCCGGGTCATGCTGCGCCAGTGCCCAGCGCATGATGTCCAGGCTCTGTTCCAGCACCTGGTCATCCAGCACCAGCACCGGCACGGTGCCCTTGGGTGAGCGTTCGAGCATTTCCGGCGGCTTGGCCTTGAGGCTGACTTCAATCAGTTCAACCTGAACGCCCGAATACGCCACCGCCATGCGCGCACGCATGGCATA
Organism: Pseudomonas abietaniphila; assembly: GCF_039697315.1. Lineage (NCBI taxonomy): Bacteria > Pseudomonadati > Pseudomonadota > Gammaproteobacteria > Pseudomonadales > Pseudomonadaceae > Pseudomonas > Pseudomonas abietaniphila. The sequence continues at coordinate 4,835,595 of NZ_CP155619.1, forward strand.
CGGGCAACGGCGGAACGAGTAGAGCAGGGCGCTCATCCACTGACTTCCACGGTGCTCAGGCCATTGCCCTGGCGGCGCACCTGAATCTGCACCGGAATTCGCTCGTGCATTTCCTGTACGTGGGAAATCACGCCCACCTTGCGCCCTTGAGCCTGCAAGCCATCCAGCGCATCCATCGCCAGTTGCAGCGACTCGGGGTCGAGGCTGCCGAAACCTTCGTCGATGAACAGCGACTCGATTTTCAAGGTGCTGGACGCCATGGACGCCAGGCCGAGCGCGAGGGCGAGCGACACCAGGAAGGTTTCGCCCCCTGACAACGAATGCACCGAACGCAGCTCATCGCCCATTTCGGTGTCCATCACCAGCAAGCCGAGCATGCTGCCGCCGCGCTTCAGGCGATAACGCCGTACCAGTTGTTTGAGCTGCGCGTTGGCGTGATGCACCAGCAGATCAAGGTTGTACGTCTGGGCGATCTTGCGGAAGGTATCGCCCGTGGCCGAACCGATCAGGGCGTTGATTCGGCCCCAACGCTGGAACTCCGAATAAGCGGCTGCGATTCGCGCCTGCAATTCGCTGCTGGCATTGCGACGGCGGTCGTCCTCGCTCATCTGCGCGCGCAAATCGGCGCACAACTGATCGTGAGTGGTCAACTGGCCCTGTGCGTCGGTCAAGGCCGACGCCAATTGCTCGCCGTCCGCGATGTCGCTGTGTTGCGCCTGATGCTGTTGCAACTGGGCGTCGCGTTCTTGCACCAGCACTTTGGCTTGCTCCAGGGCTTTTTCGCTGAGCTGCAAGCGCTGGCGCAGTTGCCCGACGCTGTCATCGCTCATGCCCAACAAGGTGTCCAGCGCGGCGTCGTCCAGTTCACTGTGCTGACTGCGCCATGCGTTGATCTGCCCGTCGAGGTCGGTCAGCTCTTGCTCCAAACCGTGCAGGCGCTGACGCTCGCTGTCCAGCTCAGCGCTCAGCTTGATCACTTCGCTGCGCGCCTGCTGCAAGGCCTCGGCCGTGGTCGCCTGGGACTGCCGCGCTTGCTCGACGGCGTGTTCAAGGTGCTGCTGCCATTGCTCGGCGCTGGCCTGCTCGCCGAGGATTTCTTGCAAGCGCTGCTGAACGACACGCTGTTGCTGCTGGCTGGCATCGAGCTGTTTTTGCAGCTTCTGATGCTCGTGCTGGCGTCCCTGTTGAGTGATTTGCTCACGTTCGATTTTCAGCGCGCGCTCGTTGTGTTCCTGCTGTTCGTCCTTCTGCTGACCGAGCTGCTCGATGCGGCGCGCAATGTCGTTGTCCAGCTGCAGGAAGCTTTCGGTGGCCGACTCGCGCCACGACGACAGGCTCTCGGCGGGCAACAACGGTTCGAACTCCTGCAGCGCGGTTTCGAATGCCTGGTTGTCCAGGGAGATGTTGCGCTGTTGATCGTCCAGCAGTTTCATCGCCTGCTGACTGGCCTCGCGCGCGTCCTGAACCTGCTGCTGCAAGGATTCCGCATCGCGCTGCACCTTGAGCAGCCGGGTCTGGCGTTGCTCGGCGGTGAGGATTTCCTGCGCCAGCTGATGCAGGCGTTCGCTCAGCCAATCGGTACGCAGGTGTTCGGGCTGTTCCAGCAAGCGCGGGTACAGGGGATGGGTTTCGAGTTCTGGCGTGAGCTTCTGCAACTGCTCGCTGAGCTGATCCAGTTGCGGTTTGGAGACCTTCAACTGGTTGTTCAATTCACCGACTTCGGCGCGCAATTCAGCGAGCTTCTCGCTGAGCTGGCTGACCTTCAGCCGTGCCTGGGTTTCTTCGCTGTCGTCATGCCCGGACAGCGCCTCGAGCAGTGCCTCGGACTGGTGATACGGATGATCTTCGCTGCCGCACACCGGGCACGGCTGGTGATCCACCAGCTGCCCGCGCAATTGCTCGACGCTCGCACTGCGCGCCAGCCGCTGGCGTTGCAGCAGTTCGACAGTGACCTTCAACGCCTGCTCGGCCGCCTCGTGTTCGCCCTTGAGCTTCAGGCCCTGAGCGATGCCTTGCGCGCGGCGCTCGGTGGCCTGTTGTTGACTGTTCTGCACGTCCTGCAAGCGCGTCGCGATGTCTTGATGACGCTGCCACAGACGCTCGAGTGAGTCGCTGGCGGCGTGCTGCTGACGGTTTTCCTGCAACAGCCCACTGAGGCGTTCGATTTCCTGACTGACGGCGTCCGCCTTGACCTGAGCATCGTCGTACAGCGCCTGCAAGGCACTTCGGCGTTCACTCAAGGCCTGTTCGGCCCGCGTGGCCGCTTGCTCCAGTGCGGGCAGTTCTTCACGGCCCTTGTTCAGGCGCGAACTGACCAGCACGATCTGTTGCAGGCGTGGCCGATAGGCGTCCCACGACTGGCTGAGTGAACTCAGTGCTGCGCTGTTCTGTAGCTGTTCGGCGATGGATTGCAGACGGGTTTCGACCTGCCGTTGCTGCTCGCACATCTGGTTGAGCAGGGCCTGGGCGTCGTGGCTCGATTGCTCGGCGGCGCGCGCCTGCTCACTGACCTTTTGCAGGTCCTGATTCAAATGGTTGAGCTCAACCTGCTGCTCGAACGCCTCGCGCAGTGTTGGCGCGCAGGCTTGCTGGTGTTCCTGTGCCTGTTGAAGCGCGGCGAGCGCGTTGGCGAGCTCTGTTTCCAGGCCGTTCAGGCGGGCTTGAGCCTCAGTCTGTTGCTGAAGATGCGTCTGGATACCCGCTGTGAGCGGACTGAGTTGAGCCTCCAGCTTTTTGCGCTGAGCGAACAGGTGGCGCTGTGGCGCAAGGCGTTCCAGTTGGCCCAGTTGCTGGCGGTCGCCGGACTGGTTGTCCCAGGTTTGCTGCGCATCGATGCGTTGTTCATTGGCCGCCTGGTGGCTGTCGCGCAGGCGGTTCAGCTCCGTCAGCCATTGCTGTTTGAGTTCCAGTTGGCGCAGCTGAGTCTGCGCCCGTTTCAATTGCTGCTGGGCGTCAGCGAAGCGTTGCTCGAGCTCGGCGCGCTGTTCGGGCTCCAGCGGGGTCAGGTTGCCCGCCTGCGCATTCAAGGCTTTCAGCGTCTCTTCGGCTTCCTTGCTCTTGCTGAACGCGCGACGGCCAAGCTGGCTGTAGATGGCGGTGTCCGTGAGCTTTTCCAGCAGTTCGCTGCGCTCCTTGTCGTCGGCCTTGAGGAAGGCGCTGAACTCGCTTTGCGCCAGCATCACGGCGCGGGTGAACTGCTCGAAGTTAAGCCCCAGCCGGGCTTCAAGCAGGGTCTTGTATTCGGTCTTGTTCTGGCTGCTGAGAATCTGCTCGCTGTCCAGATCGGTCAGGGTCTGACGACTGGCTTGAAGCTTTTTCGTGGCGTTGTCACGGGCGCGGTTGGTTTCCCAGCGCGCACGATAACGACGCTTGTCGATGCCGACGAAATCCACCTCGGCGTAACCGCTGCCGGTACCGCGCCGCAGCAGGTTACGCGGGTCACTGGTGCTGATGTCACCGTCGATTTCCGGGACCCTGGACTGGCCGACATCGTTCAGCCGCGGGATCGCGCCGAACAGCGCCAGGCACAGCGCGTCGAGCAGTGTACTTTTGCCCGCACCGGTCGGGCCTGTGATCGCGAACAGACCCGCGCTGGCCAGAGGCTCGGCGGTGAAATCCAGTTCGAACGGGCCGGCAAGCGAGGCGAGGTTTTTCAAGCGAATGGCGAGGATCTTCATGGCTGTTCGCTCTCCAGTTGCACGTCCTGCAGCAGCGTGGCGAAGTCCTGCAACGTCTGTTCGTCGACCTCGCTGCCGTAATTGTCGAGCCAGGCGCGGCTGAACAACTCCTGCGGGCTGAGTTGATCCAGCTCGATCAGATCCTGATTGCCGTCTTCGTCGCGGGCGCCTTTGCCCGCGTATTCGGCGGCGATGCGCACCAGTCGCACGGCCTTGTTTTCCAGCGCCGCCTCGATCTGGTTGCGCAGGTCAGGCTGTGGCTCGTCCAGGCGCACGCGGACTTCGAGCCAGGGTTGGCGATCAATGTCGGCCAGCAGGTCGATGTCCGGCAGGTCCTTGAGTTGCAGCAGCAGTTCGGCCAAGGGCGCCGGACCGATCCGTTGCAGGTTGACCGCGCGGGGGATCAGCAGCGGTTTGACGCTGGCGAGCGTGTCGCCCTCGCATTCGATTTCGAGGATCTGATGCTGATAGCCGATTTCCGAGAACGACAACGGGATCGGCGAGCCGCTGTAGCGAATGCGGTCTTCGCCATTGACCCGTTGTGGCTTGTGCAGGTGGCCGAGAGCAACGTAGGTGATGCTCTCGCCGAACAAGCTGGCCGGCAGGGCTTCTGCGTTGCCGATGATCAGGCTGCGTTCGGAGTCTTCCGAGACCGAGCCGCCCGCCATGTGGGCGTGACTGATGGCAATCAGCGCCTGGCCTTTTTTGCGTTTCAGGTTGGCGGCGGCAATCAGTTTCTCGTGGACCTGACCGATGCCGCGCAGGTAGTTGTCGCCCAGCGTCGGGCCGGTGACTTCAGCCGGCCGCAGGAAAGGCAGCGCCAGGCACCAGCCCAGCACTTTGCCTTTGGCGTTGGTCAGGGGCAGCAGCAGACGATCGACGTCGAGCACCCCGTCATCCAGCCACAGCACACGGCCCAGCGCGTGGGTGCGCAGGCGTCGCATCAGGGGGGCGGGGAGTTCGATGCGCGAGCCGGAGTCGTGGTTGCCGGCGATCATCACGATGGTCAGCTGCGGGTTTTGTTCGTGGGCGCTGACGATGAAGTCGTACAGCCGCTCCTGGGATTTTACCGGCGGGTTGACGGTGTCGAAGATATCGCCGGCGATCAGCAGCACGTCGGGCTTGCGCTCGGCCAGCCGGGCCAGCAGCCAGGTCAGGAAGCTGGCGTGTTCGAAGTCCCGTTCCTGGCCATGGAGGTTTTGGCCCAGGTGCCAGTCGGAGGTGTGGAACAGACGCATGGGGGTACCTTGTGTTGAATGGGTTTCAGATGGCCGCAAGCCAACCCCACTGATCGTTCCTCACGCTGCGCGTGGGAATGCCGGGTCGGCCGCTCTGCGGCCAATGTGACGCGGAGCGTCACGGGTTGCGTTCCCACGCGGAGCATGGGAACGATCGATGCGCGATGATTACGCATCGATCCAGAGAAATTATTTCGGATAAAGCGGCGGCAGGCTGTCTGCGCCGTTCGGGTCTTGCGGTCGCTCAACTGCGGGCAATGCCTTGACGGCGCGCCACAAATCTTCGCCCAGCCACAGCTTGCCGGTCTCACTGTAAAGCGCGCCGTTCAGGCCATCCAGGGCGTCGGACAATGGCACAAAACGCGCGGCCATGTCAGCGAGGGTTTCCGGTTGCTGACGGGCCCAGGCGTCCAACGCTTGCCGGGTCGCGTGCGGGTCATTGGCCAGGCTGGCGCGCTTCAGGTCGTCAAGCACGGTGCGCGGGCTGGGACCGGCTTGTGCAACGCGGGTCAGCGCAGGCTGCCAGCGCGCCCGCCACCACAGGCCGAAGCCCAGCAGCGTGGTAAAACTCAACAGCACCGTGCTCAATTGCCACGGCCAGACCGGCGGTCCGATCACCGTCACACCGGCGTTCTCACTGACCGGCATGTCCACCGCCAGCGCCGGGTTGGTGCTGACCTGCAGCGTGCGAGCGGGCAGGGCGCTGTGCTCCAGGTGGTCCTCCTGAGTGTTCCACCACACCAGGTCCACCGCCGGGATGTCGATGGCGCCGGGCCGGTTGGGCACCAGCGCTTCACGTTCTTCACGCACGCCGACCAGACCCCGTTCGCTCGCCTGATTGCTCAGTTGCGGCTGATCCGGGTAACGACGAAGGGCGCTCACGTCGGTGGCGGGCAAGGGAGGCAGTTGTGCGCTGGACAAGCCTTCAGCCTTGATCACCAGGGTGCGGGTCAACGAATCGCCGATCTGGCTGTGGGCCGGATCCGGACTCCAGTTCTCGCTGAGGCTGATGCTGCGCGCGGGCAACCACGGCGTGTTGGCGGGGTAGTGTTCGGGTTGCGGCTTGACCTTCAGCGCCAGCGGGTCGGACGTCACGCGCATCAGCTTGCCTGGCTTGGGGCTGGTGGCCATCGCCGGCTGGCTGGTGGCAGCCGCTGGGGTGTCGGGAATGTCCTGCACCATCGTGGCGCTGAATTCCTGGGCCGGAATGGTCAGCTCGCCGCTGTGCTGCGGGTACAACGCATAACGCATTTCGATGACGCCATGACGAATGCCATTGATCTGCTTCTCGTACGTGCGCGTGTCGCCGAGTTTTTCAATGCGCGCGTCCGGAACCTGCAACGGCGTCAGGTTGCTGTCGTCGAACAGCGACACCGAGTGATAGACACGCACCGTGAGCACCGCCTGCGCCTGCACGTAAACGGTGTCTTGATCCAGGCTCGCTTCCATGAACACCGGCGCGAGTTTCTGTTCCTGCGACTGCGCAGACGGTTCGACCTCCACCACTTGCAAGGCGATGGGCTGGCTCACCAGTTCGCCCAGTTTCAGCGAGGGAATGTCGATTGAGCCGCTGTGTCGAGGCATCAATGTAATCAGCCAGCGGGTGGTCGCGTGAACGTTGCCTTCCAGCGTGGTCAGGCTGTTGAGCTGGCGGGTGTCACGCACTTCGAAGTCGGCGTCCAGCGCGCTCATGTCAGGCTTGCCGAACAGCGTGGCATCATCGGATTCAAGGGTCAGTTCGACCGTTTCGCCAGTGTTGACGCGTGTGCGGTCGACGCTGGCCTGCAACGTTGCAGCAGGGGTGTCGGCCTGTGCCGCGAGCGCGAACAGGCACAACAACCAGGCGATTACCACTGTGTGCACACGACTCATCGGGCTTTTTCCTGATGTTGCTGTTGTTCGTACCAGAATTTGCGTCGCAGCAGTTCGCCGGGTTCGTCGGGGATCTGTCGCAGCCATTGTTCGAGCGCCTGGCGCTGTTCGCCATTGAGGTGAGGGTCGGCCGGACGACTGGGCGCCCGGGTCGGTTCGTCGTCGTTCGGCATGGCGTCGGAGGTGCCGGCGCCACCGGATATTTCAGACGTGCTACGCGAATTGTTGTCATCGTCCCCGTTCTGAACCGGCGCCTGCGGATTCGTTTGTTGTTGCTCTGCGCTGTCCGAACGTGGATTGTTCGCGGCGTCATCGCCTTCCGTTTTACCTTCACTGGCGTCTTCGGCGGCCGCCTGCTTGTTCTGCTCCAGCATCTGTTCGACCAGCGCTTTGTTCGCGGCGGCGGCCGGAAAGTCCGGCTGACGTTCGAGTGCCTGTTCATAGGCATCGATGGCCGCGTCCAGTTCACCGCTCTTGGCCAGGGCATTGCCGCGATTGTAATGGTCGGCGGCGCTGTTGCCCTGGGCGAAACGCTGAGCGGCACCGGCATAGTCGCCCGCTTCGTAGAGCGCGATGCCTTGCCACTGTACGTCTTCGAAGTGCCGCGCGGCTTCGCCGGGTCGATGGCGTTGCAGCAAGTGCTGGCCCTGTTGATCGGGACGCAGGAACAGGTCTTTGAACTCGAAGGCATAGCTGTGTTGCGGAACCAGCATCAACAACGGCAGGCACAGCACCCAACCGCGTCGACCGGCACAGGCGGCCAGCAACAGCAGGGGCAGTAACAGCCAGTAACCCTGGTCGGCCCAACTGTCGAGTCGGACGGTCTGGCCCTGACTGCGCAGGTCTTTCGGGCCATCGAGTAACCCGAGTTCGCGCAGGTCGTCATCGTCCAGCCGCAACGAGGTGTAATGACCGCCGAGTTCTTCAGCGAAGTCCTTGAGGCTGTTGCCATCGAGGCGCGGCACCAGAATGCCGCCCTGCGCATCCTTGAGGAATCCGCCTTTCTCCTGCGCAACCGGCGCACCTTCGGCGGTGCCGACACCGAGCATCAGCAGCTGTGGCGCATGGCCGGTCATGACCGAGCGGATGCCTTGGCGCTCGGCGTCGTTCAGCGACGAGCCGATCCACAGAAGACGTCCCACGCCCAGATCCCCTTGTTTGAGCAGGGCGAGGGCCTTGATCACGCCCAGGTCAGCGCGCTGGCCCGCTTCGGGCATGATCGAGGGCTTGATGGCGTCCAGCAGGTTTTTGCTGGTCGACAGGTCATCGGACAGCGGCACGAGGGTGTGTGCGCTACCGGCGTAGACAATGATCGCGGTCTGCGAATCGCTGCGCGCTTGCAGCAGGTCCAGCAGTTTGCGGCGCGCCTGCTCCAGGCGGGTGGGTGGGCTGTCGGCGGCGAGCATTTCCGGGGTCAACTCCAGCAGCACCACCAGCGGGTCCACCGGCTTCTGGCTGGTCTGCTCGACCCGTTGCCAACTCGGCCCCAGCAATGCCAGCAATGCCAGCAGCCAGCCAAAACCCAAGGCGATCCACGGCAGTTTGCTCTCGCGCCCGTTGCCCCCGCTGAGCAGGGTCGAGTGAAACGCGCCGGGCAAAATCATCTGCCAGCGGCCGACACGCTTCTGCCGGTTCCAGAGCCGCCACAGCAGCCAACTGAGCAACGGCAGGAGCAACAACCACCAGGGCCGCAGCCATTGCGGCCACAGCGCGAACAGCGAGGCGATCATCGGTGCCTCCGCAAGCGCTTGAAGCGCTGCCGCCACTGCGGACCCTGATGCAGAACTGGCTGGCGGGCGAGGAAACGGTACAGCGGGTTTTGCGGCCAGCGTTCGTGAATCACCAGCAGGATGCTCAGCAGCAACGCCATTGCCAGCGGCCAGTGATAGAGGGCGTGAGCGGGACGGGCCTGAGTCGGTTGTTGGGTGACGGGCTCAAGGGTGTCGAGAGCCTTGCCGATCTTTTCCAGCTGCGCGCCGTCGCGGGCACGGAAATATTGCCCGCCCGAGATCTCGGCGATTTCGCGCAGGGCTGGCTCGTCCAGATCCAGGCTGGGGTTCAGACCGAGAATCGTGGTCGCGCCTTTGTCGGGGTCGGCGCCGATACCGATCGGATAAATCTTCACGCCTTCTCCCGCCGCGAGGCGCGCGGCGGTCGCGGGGTCGATCTGACCGGCGTTGTTGGCGCCGTCAGTCACCAGAATCAGTACGCGGCTTTGCGCGGGACGTAAACGCAGACGTTTCAGCGCCAGGCCAATGGCATCGCCGATGGCTGTGTTTTTACCGGCGATGCCGATGCGTGCTTCGTCCAGCCAGACCCGAACGGTCTTGCGGTCGAAGGTCAACGGTGCCTGAAGATAGGCCTGGCTGCCGAACAGGATCAGCCCGACGCGATCGCCCTGACGATGCTCGAGGAAGTCGCCGAGCAGCTGCTTGACCAGCGTCAGGCGGCTGACTTCGTCGTTCTGCCAGACCATGTCCGGGTAATCCATGGACCCCGACACGTCAACTGCCACCAACAGGTCGCGCCCACTGGCCGCCACCGGCAACGGGTCGCCGAGCCATTGGGGACGCGCAGCCGCCACCAGCAGCAACAGCCACAGCGTGACGAAGGGCAGTTGTCGACGCCATCCAGGCAGGTGAGCGCGGGCGCGACGACCGGCCAGGCCTTCCAGTTCATTGAGGAAAGTCACCTTGAGCGCGGCCTCACCGCTGTCGGCCACCGGCAGCACGAACCTCAGCAGCCAGGGCAGGGGCAGCAGGGCGAAGACCCACGGCCAGGCGAATTCAAACATGTTTGCGAATCCAGGTGTCGACCGACTGAGTCAGGCCGTTGATGGCCTTGTCGTCGAGCTTGCATTCAGGTTTGTAAGCGCCTTCGACCAGGATCATCCAGCGGGTAAGCCCCGCCGCCGGGCAGCGATTGTCGAGAAATGCCAGCCATTTGCGGCCATTGAGCGTGTGGCTCTGGCTGTAGGGGTAGTCGTTGCGGCACAGGCGTTTGAGCAAACCGTTGATCTGCTGCAGCCACGCGCCGGCCGGGGCACCGTCATAAGGTTTGGGCAACTGGGCGAGTTCGATCAACGCGGCCTGGCGCAGCGGATCGAGCGGCTGTTCGACCGCCTCGCCAGCGGCCTTTTTCGGCAGGAAAACCCGCGCGCGCCACAGGCCGTAGCCCAACAGCGGAATCAGTGCGAGCAGCAACCACCAGCCAGGCGCGAGTGGCCAGACGCTCACCGGCTCGGGGAGGATCATCGGTTGCAACTGATCCAGCAGGCTCATTTTGGTTTGGCCGGTTGCTGGGCATTCAGGTAGTCGCGCAGTTGCTCCACCATCTCGCGTTGTGTGCTCAGCGGAATCATCAACACGCGCAGCTTCTTGGCCAGCAACTCCCAGCGTGCCTGCCGCGCTTCACCCTGCGCACGGTAGGTCTGACGCAGGTCGGGGTTAAGGGTGTCGAGTTCCAGTTGCGCGCCTTTTTCGGCGAACCTCAACAGTCCGGCGGCGGGCAGCGCATGATCCAGCGGATCGGACAACGGCAGCAGCAACAGGTCGCAGTGCCGCGAAAGCAAGGCCAGTTGCTGTTCGGCGGAGTCGGACAGGGTTCGTTCGTCGCACAGGATGAATACCAGGCTTCCCGGCCGCAGGACTTCCCGCGCACGACGCAGGGCGACACCAAAGGTGTCCCGGTCTGCCACCGCTTCGGTGTGCAGGGACTGATTGACCCGCACCAGCCGGTTGAGCAGTTGCAGCAAGCTCTGCTTGCTGCGTCGCGGCTTGATTTCGTAGTGCTCGTTGTCGCCGAATACCAGCCCGCCGACGCGATCGTTGTGGCCCAGCGCGGCCCAGCCAATCAGGGCGGCGGCCTGCGCCGCGAGTACCGATTTGAACATCAGGCCAGAGCCGAAAAACACGCGACGGCTTTGTTCGACCATGAGGAAAATCGGCCGCTCACGCTCTTCATGAAACAGCTTGGTGTGCGGCTCTTGGGTTCGGGCGGTGACGCGCCAGTCGATAGTGCGCACGTCGTCGCCGGCCTGATAGACGCGCACCTGATCGAAGTCGACACCGCGCCCGCGCAGCTTGGAGTGGTGCAGGCCGATCAGCGGGCTGCGTCGGCTGGGCGACGAAAACAGCTGCACTTCCCGCACGCGATGGCGCATCTCGATCAGCTCGGCAAGGCTGATGCGGATGCCCGGTTGGGAAATCAGATAGGGTTGCATGGGGTCAGGCGACGGCAACGACGTCGAGAATGCGCTGGATCACGCGGTCCTGATCAATGCCCGCGGCTTCGGCTTCGAACGACAGAATGATGCGATGACGCAGCACGTCGAACACCATCGCCTGAATGTCCTCGGGGCTGACGAAGTCACGGCCGGCCAGCCAGGCGTGGGCCCTTGCGCAGCGGTCCAGAGAGATCGAGCCACGGGGGCTGGCGCCGTAACCGATCCACTCGGCCAGCTCTGCGTCGAACTTGGCGGGTGTGCGGGTGGCCATGACCAGTTGCACCAGGTATTCCTCCACCGCGTCGGCCATGTACAGGCCAAGGATCTCTTTACGTGCGGCGAAGATTGCCTGCTGGGTCACGCGCCGCTCCGGCTTGGTTTCACCGTTCAAGGCTTCGCCACGGGCCTGCTGCAGAATCTTGCGTTCGACGTTGGCATCGGGGAAACCGATTTTGACGTGCATCAGAAAGCGGTCGAGCTGAGCTTCGGGCAGCGGATACGTGCCTTCCTGCTCGATCGGGTTCTGTGTGGCCATGACCAGAAACAGCGGCGACAGATCGTAGGTGCTTCGCCCAACACTGACCTGGCGCTCGGCCATGGCTTCAAGCAGCGCCGACTGGACCTTGGCGGGCGCCCGGTTGATTTCGTCCGCCAGCACCAGGTTGTGGAAGATCGGACCCTGCTGGAAGACGAAGCTGCCGGTTTCCGGGCGATAGATCTCGGTGCCGGTGATGTCGGCGGGCAACAGGTCGGGCGTGAACTGGATGCGATGGAACTCGGCCTCGATGCCTTCGGCCAGTTCCTTGATCGCTTTGGTCTTGGCCAGGCCCGGCGCACCTTCGACCAGCATGTGGCCGTCGGCAAGCAGCGCGATCAGCAGGCGCTCCACCAGTTTCTCCTGCCCCAGAATCTGAGTGGAGAGAAAGGTTCGCAGCGCGATCAACGCTTCACGATGTTCCATCGATGACGGTTCCTGGCAGGTGCGCAGCAGCGCCAAAAGGGCGCCGAAGCTGGGGGCGTTACTTTAATCCATCCGAGGGGGTGGCGACTAACCGGCCAAGGGGTTTTTTCAGCGTTTGGTAGAGTTCGCGGGGTAAAAGTGAGAATTGTCTGACAGATTCCGGGTATTCCCACTGTTACGCGGCGTTTACGCTGTGATCTCGCTGACGTACGTCCCCACCTCCCTGAGGATGATCTTCAGCGTTTCATCCAGATCCCGCAGCTCGTTGGCCGGCGTGCTGTGGGTGATCTCGTAAACGGTGTCACCGCCGAACGGCTTGGCGTCAGTGGCATCGATTTCCACGACCAGACGGGTCGCAGAGAACGTCACTTTCAAATTCGAATCGACGTGAATGGTGTCGTCGCGGAAGGTGATGTCGACCTCGTCTTCATCCGGGAAGCGCGCCAGCAGGAACAGATCGCCGTTCGTGGCGTGGCAGCAGGCCAGCGCCATGTCATCTTCTTCCTCGTCGCAAGGGTTGTGGATGAAGCTGTCGGTGATCATCTTCATGGGCGTAGGTCCTGTGGCTCGGTTCGGGGCAGGGAGAGATTTTGCCAGCCCTGAAGATTTTTTGCCTGCTTGTCGACTTGCCCGGTTCCAATGGCTTGCGCCAACACCCGTGGGAGCGAATTCATTCGCGAAAATGTTTTAGGCGACGGAGATGTATGGGTTGTGGTGGCGTCTCGCGAATGAATTCGCTCCCACAGGTGTCCGCAACTCCCTTACATGGGCAACATTCCGTTGCAAGCCGATGTCCGAATATGTCGCAGGACCGCAAGCAGCCGCGTGGCAGCAATCGTTAAGCTGCGTAGCAGATGAACGGAAGTGTGGCCGAGCCTGCCTGGGCAGACGTCACACCGATCGTCATTCGGGTCGGATCAATGTGACGACGCACACACGACGAGCGTTAGTACTAAGGCAAGTGTGAGCACGCACCGCGCCTTGTCACGTTTTGCTGACTATCATCGAACAGACGCAAAACGGGCGAACACACTTACATGCACGACCCCGAAACACGCATCTCTCCTATATAAAAGCCCAAGCCAAGCGGAGTACCACAGATGGCGTTCTTCACCGCAGCCAGCAAGTCCGACTTCCAGCACCAACTGAGAGCGGCACTGGCCCAGCACATCAGTGAACAGTCACTGCCACAAGTGGCGCTGTTCGCCGATCAATTCTTCGGCATCATTTCCCTCGATGAACTGACCCAGCGCAGGCTTTCCGACCTCGCCGGTTGCACCCTGTCTGCCTGGCGTCTGCTCGAGCGTTTCGAACACAGCAAGCCTGAGGTTCGCGTCTACAACCCTGACTACGAGCGTCACGGCTGGCAATCGACGCACACCGCGGTCGAAGTGTTGCACCACGACCTGCCGTTCCTGGTCGACTCGGTTCGTACCGAGCTGAACCGTCGTGGTTACAGCATTCACACGTTACAGACCACCGTACTGAGCGTGCGTCGCGACGAGAAAGGTCAGTTGGTCGAGTTGCTGCCAAAAGGCACCACCGGCGATGGCGTGCTGCAAGAATCGCTGATGTACCTGGAGATCGACCGCTGCGCCAACGCCGCAGAATTGAACGTGCTGGCCCGCGAGCTTGAGCAAGTGCTCGGTGAAGTCCGCGTGGCCGTTGAAGACTTCGAACCGATGAAGGCCAAGCTGCACGAACTGCTGGCTGGCATCGACGCCAACGAATACGCCGTTGACCCGGACGAGAAAGCCGAGGTCAAGGTGTTCCTCGAATGGCTGGTGAACAATCATTTCACCTTCCTGGGCTACGAAGAGTTCACCGTCAACGGGGGGAGCGAAGGCGGTCAACTGACCTACGATCAGTCTTCCTTCCTGGGCCTGACCAAACTGCTGCGTGCGGGGCTCACGGCTGAAGACCTGCACATCGAAGGCTATGCAGTGAATTACCTGCAGGAGCCAACGCTGCTGTCGTTCGCCAAGGCCGCGCACCCGAGTCGTGTGCATCGCCCGGCGTACCCGGACTACGTGTCGATCCGCCAGATCGACGCCGACGGCAGCGTCATCAAGGAATGCCGCTTCATGGGCCTGTATACCTCGTCGGTGTACGGCGAGAGTGTGCGCAATATCCCTTACATTCGCCGCAAAGTCGCCGAAGTCGAACGCCGTTCAGGTTTCGATGCCAAGGCGCACCTGGGTAAAGAGCTGGCGCAAGTCGTAGAAGTGCTGCCACGCGACGACTTGTTCCAGACCCCGGTGGACGAACTGTTCACCACCGTCATGTCGATCGTGCAGATCCAGGAACGCAACAAGATTCGCGTGTTCCTGCGCAAAGACCCCTACGGCCGTTTCTGCTACTGCCTGGCCTACGTGCCGCGCGACGTTTACTCCACCGAAGTCCGTCAGAAGATCCAGCAAGTGCTGATGGATCGCCTGAAGGCCAGCGACTGCGAATTCTGGACCTTCTTCTCTGAGTCGGTACTGGCCCGGGTGCAGTTGATTCTGCGCGTGGACCCGAAAGTCACCCTGGACATCGACCCGCAACAACTGGAAAACGAAGTGATCCAGGCCTGCCGTTCGTGGAAGGACGATTACGCGAGCCTGGTCATCGAAAGCTTCGGCGAAGCGCAAGGCACCAACGTGCTGGCCGACTTCCCGAAAGGCTTCCCGGCCGGCTACCGCGAGCGTTTCGCCGCGCATTCGGCCGTGGTCGACATGCAGCACCTGCTGAACCTGACCGAAGCCAACCCGCTGGTCATGAGCTTCTATCAGCCGCTGTCGGGCGACAAGGCGCAGCTGCACTGCAAGCTGTACCACGCCGACACCCCGTTGGCGCTGTCCGACGTCTTGCCGATCCTGGAAAATCTCGGCCTGCGCGTGCTGGGCGAGTTCCCGTATCGTCTGCGCCACACCAATGGCCGCGAGTTCTGGATTCACGACTTCGCCTTCACCTATGGCGAAGGCCTGAACCTCGACCTGCAGCAGCTCAATGACACGCTGCAGGACGCCTTTGTCCACATCGTCCGTGGCGATGCCGAAAACGATGCGTTCAACCGCCTGGTGCTGACCGCCGGTTTGCCGTGGCGTGACGTGGCGCTGTTGCGCGCTTATGCCCGGTACCTGAAACAGATCCGTCTGGGCTTCGATCTGGGCTACATCGCCAGCACCCTGAACAACCACGCCGACATCGCGCGTGAGCTGACCCGACTGTTCAAGACCCGCTTCTACCTCGCGCGCAAGCTGAGCGGTGGCGATCTGGACGACATGCAGTCGCGCCTGGAGCAGGCGATTCTCTCGGCACTGGACGACGTTCAGGTGCTCAACGAAGACCGCATCCTGCGTCGCTACCTTGATCTGATCAAGGCGACCATGCGCACCAACTTCTACCAGACCGACGCCAACGGTCAGAACAAGAGCTACTTCAGCTTCAAGTTTAACCCGCGTCTGATTCCTGAACTGCCCAAGCCGGTGCCGAAGTTTGAAATCTTCGTGTATTCGCCGCGCGTCGAAGGCGTTCACCTGCGTTTCGGCAACGTTGCGCGCGGTGGCCTGCGCTGGTCCGACCGTGAAGAAGACTTCCGTACCGAAGTCCTGGGTCTGGTAAAAGCCCAGCAAGTGAAGAACTCGGTCATCGTGCCCGTGGGCGCAAAAGGCGGCTTCCTGCCGCGCCGTCTGCCGACTACCGGCACCCGTGACGAGATCCAGGCCGAAGCGATCGCCTGCTACCGCATCTTTATTTCCGGTCTGCTGGACATTACCGACAACCTGAAAGAAGGCGCCCTGGTGCCGCCGGCCAACGTCGTGCGTCATGACGACGATGACCCGTATCTGGTCGTGGCCGCGGACAAAGGCACCGCGACCTTCTCCGACATCGCCAACGGCATTGCCATCGACTACGGCTTCTGGCTGGGCGACGCGTTCGCCTCGGGCGGTTCGGCCGGTTACGACCACAAGAAGATGGGCATCACCGCCAAGGGCGCGTGGGTCGGCGTTCAGCGTCACTTCCGTGAGCGCGGCATCAACGTTCAACAGGACACCATCAGCGTGATCGGCGTCGGCGACATGGCCGGTGACGTGTTCGGTAACGGCCTGTTGATGTCCGACAAGCTGCAACTGGTGGCAGCGTTCAACCACCTGCACATCTTCATCGACCCTAATCCCGATCCGGCCACCAGCTTTGCCGAGCGTCAGCGTCTGTTCGACCTGCCGCGTTCGGCCTGGACCGATTACGACACCAGCATCATGTCCGAGGGTGGCGGTATCTTCCCGCGCAGCCTGAAGAGCATCACCATCACCCCGCAGATGAAAGCGCGGTTCGACATCAGCGCCGACAAACTGACCCCGACCGAACTGATGCACGCGTTGCTCAAGGCGCCGGTGGACCTGCTGTGGAACGGCGGTATCGGCACCTACGTCAAGGCCAGTTCCGAGAGCCATGCCGACGTCGGCGACAAGGCCAACGACGCCCTGCGCGTCAACGGCAACCAGCTGCGCTGCAAGGTGGTGGGTGAGGGCGGTAACCTGGGCATGACCCAGTTGGGTCGCGTCGAGTTCGGCTTGCTGGGCGGCGCCACCAACACCGACTTCATCGACAATGCCGGTGGTGTGGACTGCTCCGACCACGAAGTGAACATCAAGATCCTGCTCAACGAGGTGGTGCAGGCCGGTGACATGACCGAGAAGCAACGCAACCTGCTGCTCGAAAGCATGACCGACGAAGTGGGCAATCTGGTGCTCGGCAACAACTACAAGCAGACGCAGGCGCTGTCGTTGGCCGCTCGCCGTGCTTACGAGCGCATCGCCGAATACAAGCGTCTGATGAACGACCTGGAGTCTCGCGGCAAGCTGGACCGTGCCATCGAGTTCCTCCCGGCCGAAGATCAACTGGCCGAGCGCATCGCCGAGAAGCAGGGTCTGACCCGCGCTGAACTGTCGGTGCTGATCTCGTACAGCAAGATCGACCTCAAGGAAGCGCTGCTGGAGTCTCGCGTACCGGACGACGATTACCTGGCCCGCGACATGGAAACCGCGTTTCCGCCTTCACTGGGTGCGAAATTCTCGGAATCCATGCGCCGTCACCGCCTGAAGCGCGAAATCGTCAGCACCCAGATCGCCAACGATCTGGTCAACCACATGGGCATCACCTTCGTGCAGCGGCTCAAAGAGTCGACCGGCATGAGCGCGGCGAACGTGGCCGGTGCTTACGTGATCGTGCGTGACATCTTCCACCTCCCGCACTGGTTCCGTCAGATCGAGGCGCTGGACTACAAGGTCCCGGCTGAGATTCAGCTGGCGCTGATGGATGAACTGATGCGCCTGGGCCGCCGTGCGACCCGCTGGTTCCTGCGCAGCCGTCGCAACGAACTGGACGCCGCACGCGACGTCGCGCACTTCGGTCCGCACATCGCCGCACTGGGCCTGAAACTGGACGAGCTGCTGGAAGGCCCGACCCGCGAAGTCTGGCAGGCGCGTTATCAGGAATACGTCGAAGCGGGCGTGCCGGAGTTGCTGGCACGGATGGTTGCCGGGACGACGCACCTGTACACGCTGTTGCCGATCATCGAAGCCTCTGACGTCACGGGCCAGAATGCGGCCGATGTGGCGAAGGTGTACTTCGCCGTAGGCAGCTCGCTGGACGTGACCTGGTACCTGCAGCAGATCAGTGCGCTGCCGGTCGAGAACAACTGGCAGGCCCTGGCCCGCGAAGCGTTCCGCGACGACATCGACTGGCAGCAACGGGCGATCACAGTGTCCGTCCTGCAGATGCCGAACGGCCCTGCGGATGTGGAAGAGCGCCTGAACCTATGGCTGGAGCAGCACATGCCGATGGTCGAGCGCTGGCGCGCGATGTTGGTTGAACTGCGTGCGGCGAGTGGTAATGACTACGCGATGTACGCCGTTGCCAACCGCGAGCTGCTGGATCTGGCCATGAGCGGGCAGACTGCTGTGGTTTGATCATTGTCTGAGTGGTAACCGGAGCCCCGTGTCGAGAGATGCGGGGCTTTTTTGTTTTGTGGCGTTTGGTTTGTCAGGTATTGGGAACGTTGAAAGCAGATCTTTGTTGGAGTCTGGAATGGGGGTATATCCGTTTCTGCGGTAACGGCGGCTTACGGTTCCGCTCTTACAGCGGGTCACTTTTGTAAAAAGCCGAAATGTCGGACTACGAAAAAGTAACCAAAAACGCTTTGCTCCCGGCTTGGCCCTCCTGCGTCGGGTTCCCGCACTCCGACGGCGCGCAGTGGGTCGAGCGGCATGGATTCGGGGAGAGCGCCGCTAGGGCATGGATGCCCACCACCGAACCTGTAGGAGCAGTCGGAGGTTACGACGGCCGCGAAAGCGGTGGGTCAGCTGCAAATGTTTTATCTGATACACCGCCTTCGCGGCCGTCGTAACCTCCGACTGCTCCCACAAGTGAATCGGGCCGAGGCCGAGATCAACGTTCGCTTTTGATCTTGATCTTCATACGCGATAGATCAGACACCGCAGAACGCGACTTGGGTGCAGGCCAAACGTAGACGACGCGCAGTGGGCCGAGCGGCATGAATTCCGCGAGAGCGCCGCTAGAGCATGGATGCCCGCCGTCGTAACCTCCGACTGCTCCCACAAGTGAATCGGGGCGAGGCCGAGATCAACGTCCGCTTTTGATCTTGATCTTCATACGCGATAGATCAGATGCCGCAGAACGCGACTTGGGTGCAGGCCAAACGCAGACGACGCGCAGTGGGCCGAGCGGCATGGATGCCGGGAGAGCGCCGTCAGGGCATGGATGCCCGCCACCGAACCTGTAGGAGCAGTCGGAGGTTACGACGGCCGCGAAAGCGGTGGGTCAGCTGCAAATGTGTTATCTGACACACCGCCTTCGCGGCCGTCGTAACCTCCGACTGCTCCTACAGGGGATCGGGGCGAGGCCGAGATCAACGTTCGCTTTTGACCTTGATCTTCATACGCGAGAGCCGCCCCCCGCCATGGAACCTTGAGCCACCCAAACCCAAACCAACCCCAACCCATAAAAAAACCCCACCGAAGTGGGGTTCTTTCAACGCTCTGTTTCGATCTTACGCTTGAACAACCGGGATCTTGGCGTTCGCTGCGATTTCACGGAACTCGGCAATCTGGTCGAAGCTCAGGTAACGGTAAACATCGGCAGCCATGCTGTCGATCTTGCCCGCGTATTCCATGTACTCCTCGACGGTCGGCAGGCGACCCAGGATCGACGCAACGGACGCCAACTCAGCCGAAGCCAGGTAAACGTTCGCGCCATCGCCCAGACGGTTCGGGAAGTTACGGGTCGACGTCGACACCACGGTCGAGTTCGGCTCTACGCGTGCCTGGTTACCCATGCACAGCGAGCAGCCCGGCATTTCCATGCGCGCGCCAGCCTTGCCGTAGATACCGTAGTAGCCTTCCTCAGTCAGCTGATGAGCGTCCATCTTGGTCGGCGGCGACAGCCACAGACGGGTTGGAAGCTGACCTTTGACCTGATCCAGCAACTTACCGGCAGCGCGGAAGTGACCGATGTTGGTCATGCACGAACCGATGAACACCTCATCGATCTTCTCGCCAGCCACGCTGGACAGCAGACGGGCGTCGTCCGGGTCGTTCGGCGCGCAGAGCACAGGCTCTTTGACGTCGGCCAGGTCGATCTCGATGACTTCAGCGTATTCGGCGTCAGCGTCGGCTTCCAGCAGCTCAGGGTTGGCCACCCAGGCTTCCATCGCCTGAGCACGACGCTCCAGCGTACGTGGGTCGCCGTAGCCTTCGCCGATCATCCAGCGCAGCAGGGTGATGTTCGACTTCAGGTACTCGGCGATCGACTCTTTCGACAGCTTGATGGTGCAACCGGCGGCAGAGCGCTCGGCCGACGCGTCAGACAGTTCGAAGGCTTGCTCGACGGTCAGGGTTTCCAGACCTTCGATCTCCAGGATGCGGCCGGAGAAGGCGTTCTTCTTGCCTTTCTTCTCGACAGTCAGCAGACCTTTCTGGATCGCGTAGTAAGGAATCGCGTGAACCAGGTCACGCAGGGTGACGCCCGGTTGCAGCTTGCCTTTGAAGCGAACCAGGATCGACTCCGGCATGTCCAGCGGCATGACGCCGGTGGCAGCGGCGAACGCGACCAGACCGGAACCGGCCGGGAACGAGATACCGATCGGGAAACGGGTGTGCGAGTCGCCACCGGTACCGACGGTGTCCGGCAGCAGCATGCGGTTCAGCCAGCTGTGGATAATGCCGTCGCCCGGACGCAGCGAAACGCCGCCACGGGTCATGATGAAGTCAGGCAGGGTGTGGTGAGTCTTGACGTCGATCGGCTTTGGATAGGCCGCGGTGTGGCAGAAGGACTGCATCACCAGGTCGGTCGAGAAGCCCAGGCACGCCAGGTCTTTCAGTTCGTCACGGGTCATTGGACCGGTGGTGTCCTGGGAACCGACGGTGGTCATCTTCGGCTCGCAGTAGGTGCCAGGACGGATACCGTCGGTGCCACAGGCCTTGCCGACCATTTTCTGCGCCAGGGTGAAGCCCTTGGTGCTGGCAGCCGGTACTTCAGGCAGCTTGAACAGGGTCGATGGCGGCAGGCCCAGTTCGGTGCGCGCCTTGCCGGTCAGACCGCGACCGATGATCAGCGGGATACGACCGCCAGCACGGACTTCGTCCAGCAGGACCGGGGTCTTCAGTTCGAACGTGGTGATCACTTCGTCGCTGTCGTGCTTGCAGACCTTGCCCGCGTATGGGTAAACGTCGATCACGTCACCCATGTTGATGTTGGTCACATCGAATTCGATAGGCAGTGCGCCCGCATCTTCCATGGTGTTGTAGAAGATCGGAGCGATCTTGCTGCCGAAGCAGAAGCCGCCAGCGCGCTTGTTCGGGACGTAGGGAACGTCGTCACCGAAGAACCACAGCACCGAGTTGGTCGCCGATTTACGCGAGGAACCGGTACCGACCACGTCACCGACGTAGGCGATAGGGAAACCCTGACCGCGCATTTCTTCGATCTGCTTCATCGGGCCGATGGAGCCTTGCACGTCAGGCACGATGCCGTCGCGGGCCATTTTCAGCATGGCCAGGGCGTGCAGCGGGATGTCCGGGCGGGACCAGGCGTCAGGCGCAGGAGACAGGTCGTCGGTGTTGGTTTCGCCGGTGACTTTGAAAACGCGCAGGCTGATTTTCTCGGCCAGGGTAGGGCGCTTCTGGAACCACTCGCCGTCAGCCCAGGACTGCAGCACGCCTTTTGCGTGTACGTTACCGTTCTTGGCTTTTTCAGCGACGTCGTGGAAGGCGTCGAACATCAGCAGGGTGTGCTTCAGTTGTTCGGCAGCAACCGGTGCCAGCTCGGCGTCGTCCAGCAGGTCGACCATGGTCACGATGTTGTAGCCGCCCTGCATGGTGCCGAGCAGTTCTACAGCGCGTTTCTTGTCCAGCAGAGGGGAAATGACTTCGCCCTTGGCCAGAGCGGAAAGGAAACCGGCTTTGACGTAGGCAGCTTCGTCAACGCCAGGCGGAACGCGATTGGTGATCAGGTCAAGCAGGACAGCTTCTTCGCCAGCCGGTGGGTTTTTCAGCAGCTCGACCAGGCCTGCAGTTTGTTCGGCGTTAAGCGGCTGGGGCACGATACCCTGGGCGGCACGCTCTTCGATGTGTTTACGGTAGGCTTCAAGCACAGTATTACCCTCATCAGTGGTCCCAAATGGGTGTCCGGGACGCTCATCCAGAGAAAGTCCGCAGCCGTGCTCGTCAAAAACTTTTTGAGTCTTATGGCAGGCAGCTGACGATCTCCAACAGAAGCTGTTTTCAAAGTTTTACGCCTGCATGAACGGTCCCGGAGGAGGGGACGCAGGGCGAGCCTGCGTCGTAGAACCGACTGCTGGGTAGACTTGACTGTGCTCGTGACGCTTTGAAAACAGCTTCCAACGGACATTGGCGCCTTAAAAGGCCCGGTGATTCTACGGCAAAAAAAAGGTAAAGGTAAGTTAGACCCTACATCTTCGGGGGTGTACCCCGTTAGACAAAGGGCTAACATGCGGGCTTGTTTCGTCCGCTGCCGTGTTTTTCCGCCATGTCCAATCACGTGATCAAGACGCCCTGCGTGGGCTTGTGTTCCACCGTCTACGGCGACCTGGTGTGCCGGGGCTGCAAGCGCTTCCACCATGAGGTGATTCACTGGAACGGTTACAACGAGGACGAAAAACGGGCGGTCTGGCTGCGGCTGGAGCAGTTGCTGGTGCAGGTGATGGCAGCGAAGGTTGAAGTGTTCGATGCACACAAGCTGCGCCAACAGCTGGAGTTGCGCAAGATCCGCTTCGTGCCGCAGCAATCAGAATATTGCTGGGCCTACCAATTGATTGCCCGCGGTGCGCGGGTCATCAATCAGCTGGAGGCTTATGGCATGGTGCTGTTGCCCGAATTCCGCGACTGGCCGCTGCCGGATCTGCGCGATGCCATTGATCGGGAATTCTTCCTGCTCTCTGAGGCGCACTACGAGCGCTACATCGCCCCGGGATTTCTGAAGGATGCGATCGGCTGAGCCCCGCGCGCGCTCAGGCAGAAGCCTTTCGCGGCAGATCAGGCGCGAGCCAGCCCCTCTTCCAGATGCGCCTGTATCTCCTCGCTTTTGAGCACCAGCACGTCGCTTTCCAGTGCATCCAGCACCACTTCGGCGGTATTGCCGATCAGCGCGCCGGAGATGCCGGTGCGCCCCACCGTGCCAATGACCGTCACGGCCGCCTTCAGGTGGTGAGCGGTAAAAGGAATCAGCACGTCCGCCGGCCCTTCGGCAATGTGCAAATGAGCGTCGTCGATGCTGAATTCGGTCTGAAAGGCCCGGCACTGCTCGCGGTATCGACCTTCTACGCTCGAGGACAACGGATAAACAGGGTCTGCAGCCGACAGCAGGGGTGACGGGTGGGCGGCGATCACGTGCAGGTCTATGCCCGTGATTTTAGCGAGGAGGTCGCCATGTTCGATGATGCTGTCGTGCAGGGTGCTGTGTTCGCCGTCGGGATTCCCTACGTCCACGGCCGCCAGCACCGCCGAACCTTTCCAGGGGCGATCGGTTTTAACCATCAGCACCGGGCAAGGGCAGTAGCGCAGCAGCTTCCAGTCGGCCGGCGTCAGCAAGGCGCGTTTAAGCGTGCTGTCGGGAAAGTGCTGTTTGATGACCAGGTCCGAGCCTTCGGCTTGCTGCACCTTGATGATGGTCTGATGAACGCTTTCATGCCATTCCTGTTGCGCGGTGACGTTGAAGTCTTCTGCTTGCAGGTCATGCTTCAAGGTTGCGAGCAGCTCGGAATGGTCGAACTTTTTGTCGCAGATCAGCAGATGGAGACTGGCGTCTGTCGCGTTCGCAATCAGACACGCCCGTCGCATGGCCAGGCTTTCGACTGTGTCCGTTTCCGCGCTGGGTTCGATGACAACCAGAATTCTGCGAATCGATGGCATGAGCTGATCTCCCTGGAATGTTCCATGAAGTGTTCGAACGTCTGGGTACCAGGACTGTTCGATTCATTAACTATAGTTGCCCGTCGTCATTCGTCGCGTTGACCGCGGTCATGGTTTTTCCGGCCAAAGACACTGGTTCTGTGCCTCAGCCCCCGTATAATGCTGCGCCTTGTCATCCATCCAGTCGTGAAATCATGCAGATTTACCCAGAAGTCGACGCTTTCCTGCTTTGCCCCACCCCTGACAGCTGGGTTCAGGCCGCGTTGCAGAATCTGGATATTTTGCTGATCGACCACGCCAACAATGAAAAGAAGGCCGCCGGTGCGGCGTTTCAATTCATGTTTCAGTACAACGACAAATTCGATCTGCTGGCCAAGATGTCGCGCCTGGCCCGTGAAGAACTGCGTCATTTCGAACAAGTGATCGGCATCATCAAGAAACGTGGCATTCCGATGGCCAACATCAGCTCGGCCCGATACGCCGGTTCGCTGCGCAAGCTGGTGCGCAACCACAACCCCTATCGCCTGACTGATGCGCTGGTGGTGGGCGCCATCGTCGAAGCCCGCTCGTGCGAACGGTTTGCCGCACTGGTGCCGCATCTGGACGCCGACCTGTCGAAGTTCTACGCCAGCCTGCTCAAGTCAGAAGCCCGGCACTTTCAGGATTACCTCAAGCTCGCCTACCTGTATGGCGAAGAGGCGGACGTCGACGCCAAGATCGAAGAAATCCGCCTCGCTGAGCGCGAGCTGATCGAAAGCCCTGACGAGGATTTCCGCTTCCACAGCGGTGTGCCTGCTCTGTAACGCCGTTTCTGCCGCTCACACCCATACCGCTGTCGGGCGCCGACTCCGTGCAGGAGCCGGCCGCGAATTATGCTAACGCCGCAATCCCTGTGGGAGACGTCCGAGGTTACGAGGGCAGCGAAGGCGGTGTTTCAGTCATATCAATGACGAATGACACACCTCATTCGTCGGAATGCCGTCCAGACCAAACTCGCTCCCACCGGTGCTGCGCCAGCCGCGAATCGGGGTAACGCTGCAATCCCTGTGGGAGACGTCCGAGGTTACGAGGGCAGCGAAGGCGGTGTTTCAGTCATATCAATGACGAATGACACACCTCATTCGTCAGAATGCCGCCCAGACCAAACTCGCTCCCACCGGTGCTGCGCCAGCCGCGAATCGGGGTAACGCTGCAATCCCTGTGGGAGACGTCCGAGGTTACGAGGGCAGCGAAGGCGGTGTTTCAGTCATATCAATGACGTCATTCGTCGGAATCAACCAAGCTCTCTCCCATATGTGCTGCGCCACGAATGATCCACCTCTTCACCAATCCGCATCCGGGCGACCTCGCTTGTCAGGAACTCTGTCGTCCGAGGTTACGAGGGCAGCGAAGGCGGTTCATATCACCGGAATGCCGCCCAGACCAAGCTCTCTCCCATATGTGCTGCGCCAGCCTTGAATCGGGCATCCACCTCTTCAAGCCAATCCGCCTTCCCTCACGCCACCGATCCGGGCGACCTCGCTTGTCAGGAACTCTGCATTCTAAAAATTGTTTCATTGTGTGTTAGCTGCTTAGGCAGTAATATTCGAGTCATTCACTGCCTAGGCAGATAATTGGTGGCTATCAATGGCTCATTTCACTCCTGAAAAATTTAATGAAAGCTTCCTTGGGATGCTGCTCGGCCGCACCGAACAGCTAAAGAACCGCATTCTGGACAAGCACCTTGAGCCTCACGACGTCACGGCACAGCAGTTCAAAGTGTTGGTGATCATCTCCAGGTTCGGCGCCGACACCCCTGCGGAGCTGTGCCGTTCGCTCTCGCTGGACAGCGGTTCGATGACGCGCATGCTCGATCGGCTGGAGCAGAAAGAGCTGTTGGTTCGCACGCGATGCGAGTCGGATCGTCGGCAGGTTCGGCTGGTTTTGACTGAATCGGGCCAGGCGCTTTCCGACCTGTTGCCGCAGGTCGGCGCCGCAGCCATGAACGAAATGGTTGGCGTGCTGGAAGACAGCGAGCTGGCCACGCTGGAAAAAATCCTCACCAAGATTCTGGTGGCGTCGGCTGACTCCATCACACTCGCCCGGTTGGCAGGAAAATGAACATTCGACCCAAGCAGGGCTCGGCTCTGCGTACTTCATTAAGCCTGGTGTTTGTTGCGCTGGTCATGGCCGGTTGCGCGAACTCCAAAGGCCTCAACACCGAGGGTGTCGGCATCGACGCCAACAGCCTGCAGGCCGGAAACAGCCTGCAAGGCGTCAACCTGTCGCCGGCCGCCTGGCCGAAGCGCGACTGGTGGACCAGCCTCGGCGATCCGCAACTCAACGGTTTGATCACCGAAGCGCTGCGTGACAGTCCGGACATGCAGATCGCGGCCGCACGCACCCATCAGGCGACCGCTGCGGCGTATGGCGCCGATGCCGAGCGCATGCCGACCGTCGACGCCAGTGCCAGCGTCAGCCGCTCGCGTCTGGCGCGCGATCAAGACCCGCTCGGGCAGGGTGGCCGTTACAGCACGCTGCGCAGTCTGGGCGCGACCTTCAATTACAACTTCGACTTGTGGGGAGGCCAGCGGGCCGCCTGGGAAGCGGCATTGGGACAGGCCCGCGCCACCGAGATCGACCAGCGCGCAGCGCAGTTGACCCTCGCGGCCGACGTCGCCCGCGCCTACAGCGATCTGGGTCAGGCCTACGTCGTACGCGATCTGGCCGCCGAAGACCTGAAACGCACCCGGCAACTCCTGGAACTCGGCGCCCGTCGCTTCAAATCCGGGATCGACAGCGAGTACCAGTATCAGCAGACCGAAAGTCTGGAAGCCAGCTCCCGGGAATCCCTGGCCGACGCCGACAAGCGTCTGCGCACCGCGAAGATCTCCCTTGCCGTGTTGATGGGCAAAGGCCCGGATCGCGGTGAAGAGCTTGCTCGGCCTGCAGTGCTGAAACCCGCGGTGGTCCAGTTGCCGTCGATGGTGCCTGCCGAACTGCTCGGTCGTCGTCCCGATCTCGTGGCGGCGCGCTGGCGTGTTGAAGCGGCCAGCAAAAACATCGACGTCAGCAAGACCAACTTCTATCCCAACCTGAACCTCAGTGCATCGGCGGGCGTTGAGTCCCTGCTCGGCGATGCGATGTTCGGCTCGGCCAGCCGTTTCTTCAATGTGGCGCCGACCGTCTCGCTGCCGATCTTCGATGGCGGCCGTCGGCGCGCCGATCTGGATGCGCGGGACGCCGATTACGACCTCGCGGTGGCGCAGTACAACAAAAGCCTTGTGCGTGCGCTGGGTGACGTGAGCGACAACATCGATCAGCTGCGTTCGATCAGCAGCCAGATCGATGCGCGCCAGCAAGCGACCGACGTCATCCAGAAGTCCTACAACACCGTCGTTCAGCGTTACTCATCAGGCATCGGCAACTACCTCGATGTGCTCTCCGTCGAGCAGCAGTTGCTGCAATCGCAACGCCAACTGGCTGATCTCAACGCGGAACGAATCGATCTTTCGATCCAGTTGATGCAGGCCCTGGGGGGAGGCTTCGAAGACAGCAAGCCCGGCGAAAACGCCGCCCCGGCCGTCCCGTCAACTGCATCGCTGACCCATTAAGGTAATCGTCATGGCCACTGCCACTACCGAAAACAACGCTACAAACGAACAAAAGGCCCCCGAAGGTCAGCAGCAGGCTGATCAGGGCCAGGCGTCCAAAAATCAGTCCGGCCAACCCGGCCAGCCGCAGAAAAACCCGCGTAAGCGCAAACTGCTGTTGATCGGTCTGGCGGTCATCGTGATCCTCGGCGGCCTGGGTGTCTGGGGTTGGTACGAAGTCTATGGCCGCTGGAGCGAAAGCACCGACGACGCCTACGTCAATGGCAACGTGGTGGAGATCACGCCGCAGGTGACGGGCACGGTCGTCAGCATTGGCGCCGACGACGGCGATCTGGTCCGCGAAGGCCAGGTGCTGGTGCAGTTCGACCCCAACGATTCGGAAGTCGCGCTGCAGAGCGCCGAGGCGAACCTGGGCAAAGTCGTGCGCCAGGTGCGTGGTCTGTACAGCAACGTTGATGGCATCAAGGCCCAGTTGGCGGCCCAGCGCGCCGAAGTGAAAAGGGCGCAGGACAACTACACCCGTCGTCGCAACCTGGCAGCAGGCGGGGCGATTTCTCAGGAAGAGCTGTCCCACGCCCAGGATGACTTGACCAGCGCGCAAAACGCCTTGAACAACATCCAGCAGCAATTGGTGACCAGCACCGCATTGGTCGATGACACCAGTGTCGCCTCGCACCCGGACGTCAAGGCGGCTGCCGCACAATTGCGTCAGGCCTACCTGAGTAACGCGCGCAGCACGTTGATTGCGCCCGTCACCGGTTACGTCGCCAAGCGCACCGTGCAGTTGGGGCAACGCGTACAACCGGGTACCGCACTGATGGCGGTGATCCCGCTGGATCAACTGTGGATCGACGCCAACTTCAAGGAAACCCAACTGGGCAAGATGCGCATCGGTCAGCCGGTGGACATTGAAGCAGACCTGTATGGCAGTGACGTGAAGTACAGCGGCACCGTTGACAGCGTAGGCGCGGGGACCGGCAGCGCGTTTGCCTTGCTGCCCGCGCAGAACGCGACCGGTAACTGGATCAAGATCGTGCAGCGCGTGCCGGTGCGGATTCACATCAATGCGGACGAACTGGCACAACATCCGCTGCGCATCGGCCTGTCCACCGTGGTCGATGTTGACCTGCACGATCAGAGCGGTCCGGTACTGGCCCAGCAGCCACCCAAGCAGGCGTCCTTCACCACCGACGTTTACGTCAAGCAGCTGGCTGAAGCCGACACCCTGATCAACCGTCTGATTCACGAAAACAGCGCCTCCGCTTCCGGCAAGACCGCCCAGCGCTGATTCGCCAATCCATCAGCTCCGGCGTGATCGCCGGAGCCAATTTCGAGTGTCAAAGGATTCGCGATGAGTAACAACGCTCCCGCTTCTTTTACGCCGCCCAGCCTTCTGTTGACGACCATCGGTCTGTCGCTGGCGACGTTCATGCAAGTGCTCGACACCACCATCGCCAACGTGGCACTGCCGACGATTTCCGGCAACCTGGGGGTGAGTTCCGAGCAAGGCACCTGGGTCATCACCTCGTTTGCCGTGAGTAACGCCATCGCCTTGCCGCTGACGGGCTGGCTGAGCCGACGTTTTGGCGAGGTGAAGCTGTTCATCTGGGCCACGATCCTGTTTGTGATGGCGTCGTTTCTGTGCGGTATTTCCACCTCGATGCCGGAACTGGTGGGCTTCCGTGTCCTGCAGGGTGTGGTGGCGGGGCCGCTGTACCCGATGACCCAGACGCTGCTAATTGCGGTATATCCTCCGGCGAAAAGGGGGATGGCACTGGCACTGCTGGCGATGGTGACGGTCGTTGCGCCCATCGCCGGGCCGATCCTTGGCGGCTGGATCACCGACAGTTACACCTGGCCGTGGATCTTCTTCATCAACGTGCCGATCGGATTGTTCGCCGCGTTCGTGGTGCGCACGCAGATGGCGGCTCGGCCTGTGACCACCAGTCGGCAACCGATGGATTACGTGGGGCTGATCACCCTGATCATCGGTGTGGGTGCCTTGCAGATCGTGCTCGACAAAGGCAATGACCTGGACTGGTTTTCGTCGAACTTCATCATCATCGGCACGGTGATCTCGGTGATCGGGCTGGCGGCGTTCGTGATCTGGGAAATGACCGACGAGCACCCGGTGGTGAACCTGCGCCTGTTCGGTTTCAGAAACTTCAGGGTGGGCACGATCTGTCTGGTATTAGGGTATGCAGGGTTCTTCGGCATCAACCTGATTCTGCCTCAGTGGTTGCAGACGCAGATGGGGTATACGCCCACCTATGCCGGGCTTGCGGTGGCGCCGATCGGGATTCTGCCGGTGTTGATGTCGCCGTTCGTGGGGCGTTACGCCAACAAGTTCGACCTGCGCATACTGGCTGGTCTGGCATTTCTGGGGATCGGCATGAGCTGTTTCATGCGCTCGGGGTTCACCAGTCAGGTGGATTTCGAACACATCGCGCTGGTGCAGTTGTTCATGGGCGCGGGCATTGCGCTGTTCTTCATGCCGACCCTGAGCATCCTGCTGTCGGACCTGCCGCCTTCACAGATCGCCGACGGTTCGGGCCTTGCGACCTTCCTGCGTAACCTGGGCGGCAGCTTCGCGGCCTCGTTGACGACGTGGATCTGGATTCGCCGGGCCAACATGCACCATGCCTACCTCAGTGAAAACGTGAACAACTACGAGCCGACGACGCGACAGGCGCTGGACACCCTGGGTGGGGCGAGTAATCAGGCGTATGCGCAGCTCGACGGGATGGTGACCAGCCAGGCTTACATGATGTCCACGGTGGACTATTTCTACATGATGGGCTGGCTGTTCATGGCGCTGATTCTGGTGATCTGGATGGCCAAACCGCCGTTTGCCGCGAAGGCCGGGCCCGGGGCAGGGCATTGATAGGGTTCCCAGGGCTGCAGCGGATGTGATGACGTCCGGGAATCTCCTGTGGGAGCGAATTCATTCGCGATAGGTCCCAACAGCCATGGAGATCTGTCGGCTGTACCGCCGTCTCGCGAATAAATTCGCTCCCACAGGTTTGCACCAAACGATCAACTGTGTTCAATCCTGGCTTTGGGAATGCCCAATCGCCAAAGGCTCTTCAGGCACAAACCCGAACGAGGTCAGTTGAAAGCCCTGTTCGTCGATCTGCAGCGCCCATCCTTCGCGGTCCCAGTCGCCCAGCACAATGCGTTGAGCGGTCTGGTCGCCGATCTGCAATTTGTGAATGGCGGGGCGGTGGGTGTGGCCGTGGATCAGCGTTTTCACGCCAAACTCGGTCATGATGCGCGGGACTTCTTCAGGGGTCACATCAACGATGTCGTTGGCTTTCATGCGGGTCTGCGCGCGGCTCTCGCTGCGCAGCTTGCGCGCCAGTTTATGGCGGGTGCTCAGGGGCAGGTGACGCAGGACCCATAACGTCAGTGGATTGCGCAGATAGCGGCGCATGCGCATATAGGCTTCGTCGCGGGTGCACAGGCTGTCGCCGTGCATCAGCAACACCGGTTCACCGTTAAACTTGACCACGCTAGGGTCGGGCAACAAGGTGCAGCCAGCGGCTTTGCAAAACGCCTTGCCGATCAGAAAATCGCGATTGCCATGCATCAGGAATACCTGGGTGCCGCTGTCGCTCAGCGCGCGCAGGGCCTCGCAGATCGAGCGCTGGAAGGGCGACATCGCGTCATCGCCGATCCAGGCTTCGAAAAAATCCCCGAGGATATACAGCGACTCGGCGCCACGGGCGCGGTCAGTCAGTAGATCCAGAAACGCCCGGGTAATGTCCGGGCGTCCTTCTTCCAGATGCAGATCGGAGATCAGCAGTATCACTCAACGATCTCTGCTTTCTCGATGATCACGTCATCAGCAGGAACGTCCTGGTGGCCAGCTTTGGACGTGGTAGCGACGGCCTTGATCTTGTCGACGATGTCCTGACCTTCGATCACTTCACCGAAGACTGCGTAGCCCCAGCCCTGAACGGTCTTGGCGCTGTGGTTCAGGAAGCTGTTGTCAGCGACGTTGATGAAGAACTGCGCGGATGCCGAATGCGGTTCCATGGTACGGGCCATGGCGACGGAGTACTTCTTGTTCGGCAGGCCATTGTCGGCTTCGTTCTGGATGCTTGGGCGCTTGTCTTTCTTTTCTTTCATGCCTGGCTCGAAACCGCCGCCCTGGATCATGAAGTTGCCGATAACGCGGTGGAACACAGTATTGGTGTAATGACCGGCGTTAACGTACTCAACGAAGTTGGCAACCGTGATCGGCGCTTTTTCGGCGTTCAGTTGCAGGACGATTTCACCGTGGTTAGTGGTCAGTTTTACTTTGGACATGTGCGAGTCGCTCTTTTGGAATTCGTGGTTGGACGTGTCGATCGCGGCTTACAACCTGGTAAGTGCCGGCGATTTCACCCAGACGCGCAGTTTACAGAGGCTAGTCGCTTAACGGGTAGTCGCTGTTAAGTTGCAGCTTCAATTGACCGAGGGTGTATCTCGGCAGTTTTGTCACGGCACGCTGTCAGGGGCTTGACAGGTTCGGCTATGATAGGCGCTTTGATTTATTCGGCCTACCCTGGCCAAGACTGTCAGGTTTTCAAGGATCCTATGAGCAAGCCCACTCAAGACGCTAATGCCAACACCAAGGCAGGCCCTGCAATTCCCACCAACTTCCTGCGCCCGATCGTGCAGGCAGACCTGGATTCGGGCAAGCACACCAAGATCGTGACCCGTTTTCCGCCGGAGCCCAATGGCTACCTGCACATCGGTCATGCCAAGTCGATCTGCGTCAACTTTGGTCTGGCTCAGGAGTTCGGCGGCGTCACGCACTTGCGTTTCGATGACACCAACCCGGCCAAGGAAGACCAGGAGTACATCGACGCGATCGAAAGCGACGTCAAATGGCTGGGCTTCGAATGGTCCGGCGAAGTGCGTTATGCCTCGCAGTATTTCGACCAGCTGCACGACTGGGCGGTCGAGCTGATCAAGGCCGGCAAGGCTTATGTCGATGACCTGACCCCGGAACAGGCTCGCGAATACCGTGGCACCCTGACCGAGCCTGGCAAGAACAGCCCGTTCCGTGAGCGCAGCGTCGAGGAAAACCTGGACCTGTTTGCCCGCATGAAAGCCGGTGAGTTCGAAGACGGCGCCCGCGTATTGCGCGCCAAGATCGACATGGCGTCGCCGAACATGAACCTGCGCGACCCGATCCTGTACCGCATTCGTCACGCCCATCACCACCAGACCGGCGACAAGTGGTGTATCTACCCGATCTACGACTTCACCCACGGCCAGTCGGATGCCATCGAAGGTATCACGCATTCCATCTGCACCCTGGAGTTCGAAAGCCATCGTCCGCTGTACGACTGGTTCCTGGATAACCTGCCGGTGCCGTGCAAGCCGCGCCAGTACGAATTCTCGCGCCTGAACCTGAACTACACCATCACCAGCAAGCGCAAGCTCAAGCAACTGGTTGATGAGAAGCACGTCAATGGTTGGGACGACCCGCGCATGTCGACCCTGTCGGGTTTCCGCCGTCGCGGTTACACCCCGGCCTCGAT
Source organism: Pseudomonas abietaniphila (assembly GCF_039697315.1). Lineage (NCBI taxonomy): Bacteria > Pseudomonadati > Pseudomonadota > Gammaproteobacteria > Pseudomonadales > Pseudomonadaceae > Pseudomonas > Pseudomonas abietaniphila. Next base: position 4,868,130 of record NZ_CP155619.1, read on the forward strand.
CCGCAACTTCTGCGAAATGATCGGCACCAACCGTTCGGATGGTGTGGTCGACTTCGGCATGCTCGAGTTCAGCATTCGTCAGGACCTGGACCACAACGCGCCGCGTGCCATGTGCGTGCTGCGTCCATTGAAGGTCGTGATCACCAACTACCCAGAAGGCAAGGTCGATCACCTCGAACTGCCGCGTCATCCACAGAAAGAAGAGCTGGGCGTGCGCAAACTGCCGTTCGGCCGTGAAATCTACATCGACCGCGATGACTTCATGGAAGAGCCGCCAAAAGGCTACAAGCGTCTGGAGCCGAACGGTGAAGTGCGCCTGCGCGGCAGCTACGTGATCCGTGCCGACGAGGCCATCAAGGACGCCGACGGCAACATCGTCGAGCTGCGTTGCTCCTACGACCCGGACACCCTGGGCAAGAACCCTGAAGGCCGCAAGGTCAAAGGCGTGGTGCACTGGGTTCCTGCGGCTGAAAGCGTTGAATGTGAAGTGCGTCTGTACGACCGTCTGTTCCGCTCCGCCAATCCTGAGAAAGCCGAAGATGGCGCCAGCTTCCTGGACAACATCAACCCCGACTCTCTGCAGGTGCTCACCGGTTGTCGTGCCGAGCCTTCGCTGGGCGACGCACAGCCGGAAGACCGTTTTCAGTTCGAGCGCGAAGGTTACTTCGTGGCTGACATCAAGGACTCCAAACCTGGTCATCCGGTATTCAACCGTACCGTGACCCTGCGTGATTCCTGGGGTCAATAAGGAATAGCCGTGCTTTCTATCTACAACACGCTCACCAAGAGCAAAGAAGTCTTCAAGCCGCTGGATGGCAACAAGGTACGCATGTACGTCTGCGGGATGACCGTGTACGACTATTGCCACCTTGGCCACGGCCGCAGCATGGTCGCGTTCGATCTGGTGACCCGCTGGTTGCGTTTCAGCGGGTATGACCTGACCTACGTGCGCAACATCACCGACATCGACGACAAGATCATCAATCGCGCCCGTGAAAACGGCGAAGCGTTCGATGCGCTGACGGCGCGCATGATCGATGCCATGCACGAGGACGAAGCGCGGCTGAATATCCTCAAGCCGGACATGGAGCCGCGTGCCACCGACTACATCGGCGGCATGCACGACATGATCCAGAGCCTGATCGACAAGGGTTATGCCTACGCGCCGGGCAATGGCGACGTGTACTACCGCGTCGGCAAGTTCCTGGGCTACGGCAAGCTGTCGCGCAAGAAGATTGAAGATCTGCGCATCGGTGCCCGGATCGAAGTCGACGAAGCCAAAGACGATCCGCTGGACTTCGTGCTCTGGAAGGGCGTCAAGCCGGGCGAGCCCAGCTGGGAGTCGCCGTGGGGTCCGGGCCGTCCGGGCTGGCACATCGAATGCTCGGTGATGTCCACCTGCTGCCTGGGCGAGACGTTCGACATTCATGGTGGCGGCAGCGATCTGGAATTCCCGCACCACGAGAACGAAATCGCCCAGAGCGAAGCGGCCACCGGCAAGACCTACGCCAATGCCTGGATGCACTGCGGCATGATCCGCATCAATGGCGAGAAGATGTCCAAGTCCTTGAACAACTTCTTCACCATTCGCGACGTGCTGGATAAATACCATCCGGAAGTGGTGCGTTATCTGCTGGTGTCGAGCCACTACCGCAGCGCGATCAACTACTCCGAAGACAGCCTGAAAGAGTCGAAGGGCGCGCTGGAACGTTTCTACCACGCACTCAAAGGCCTGCCAGTTGCCGAGCCTGCTGGCGGCGAAGCGTTCGTCGAGCGTTTCTCGGCGGCCATGAACGACGACTTCGGCACGCCGGAAGCCTGCGCCGTGTTGTTCGAGATGGTTCGCGAGATCAACCGTCTGCGTGACAGCGATGTCAACGCCGCAGCCGGTCTGGCGGCACGCCTGAAGCAACTCGCCAGCGTGCTGGGTGTGTTGCAGCTCGAGGCCGACGATTTCCTGCGTGCAGGGGCTGAAGGTCGTGTCGACGCGGCAGAAGTGGAAGCGCTGATTGCCGCGCGTCTGCAAGCCCGCGCCGACAAGAACTGGGCCGAGTCCGACCGTATCCGCGACCAGCTCACCGCCATGGGCGTGGTGCTGGAAGACGGGAAGGGCGGAACGACGTGGCGGTTGGCGGATTGATCTTCAGCGCTTGATACTTCAGCGCCTGTTACACCGATTCGCGAATGAATTCGCTCCCACAGGTTGATCGCATTTCAACTGTGGGAGCGAATTCATTTGCGATGACGTCGGGCCAAACGCTGCGCCTCCCGATCAGAAACCCTGCTCCCTTGATCGTTCCCACGCTCTGCGTGGGAATGCATCTTTGACGCTCCGCGTCACATTCGACGCAGAGCGTCAGGGGCGGCGTTACCACGCGGAGCGCGTGAACGATCATCTGTGGGAGCGAATTCATTCGCGATGACGTCGGGCCAAACGCCGCGCCTCCGAATCAGAAACCCTGCTCCCTCAGCCGCTTGTACAGCGTATTCCGGCTGACACCCAGCCGTTTGGCCAGCTGCGAAATATTCCCGCCAGCCGCCTGCAACAGCTCGTTCAATTCCTCCGGCGTATCCAGCGCAGCCTTGCGGTTGAAGGCCATCGTTGGTTCGCTGCCTTCGCTTTCAAGATCCAGATCGACAAGCTCCAGATCAGTAAAGAAGTCCTCCGGCAAATGTTCGGCGCTAATCAGTTGATCGTCCGCCAGCGCCAGTGCGACCTGAATCACGTTGCTCAACTGCCGCAGGTTACCCGGCCAGGGATGACGTTCGAACAAGGCCAGTACTGATGGCTCGAAGCCCGCCGTCTGTTGCGGTTCGCGGTGCTGCTCCCAGATCGACTGGACCAGCGCGGCCTTGTCGGTCCGTTCCCTCAGCGGCGGCAGTTCGAGATTCAACCCGCTGATGCGGTAGTAGAGGTCCTGACGGAAACGGCCGCTCTGCACCTGTTCGCGTAATGAACAGTGCGTGGCGGAGATGACCCGGATATCCACCGGAAACAACTCACTGCTGCCCAGCGGCTGAACGCAGCGCTCCTGCAACACCCTCAACAGGCGGGCCTGAACGGGAAGAGGCATGTCGCCGATCTCATCCAGAAACAATGTGCCTTTGTCGGCCTTGCGAATCAGCCCGATGCTGCCTTTATGGTGGGCGCCGGTAAACGCCCCTTTTTCGTAACCGAACAACTCGGCCTCCACCAGCTCTGATGGAATGGCGGCGCAGTTCACCGCGATCAACGGCTGGTCGGCCCGCGAACTGGCCTGGTGCAGGGCTTTGACGAACACCTCTTTGCCCGCGCCCGTCTCTCCGAGGATCAGCAGCGGAACGTTTTTCTCCAACAGCCGCTGCGCCTGGCGGGCTGCTTTTTCGACTTTCTCATCCCCATGACTCAGCCCGCTGAACGCCGATGTGCCCAAGCTGGATTCGGCTTTTTTCGGCGCCTGCACGGTCCTGAATTTCAGCACCGGAGCCTTCGGCCGTTTGATCAGGCAATGAAAGCGGTTATGCCCCGAAGCCTGAAGGGGGAACGGTTGGCCTTCCTGCTGATCCAGCAGGTGGGCAATCGGCGCTTTGAACAGGTCTTCGATATTGGCGCGCAACAGGCTGACGCCCAGCAGGTTGTCCGCGCGGCGGTTGGCGCAGAGGATGCGGCCGCTTTCATCGAACACCAACAGGCCCGCCCACTGGCTGTCGAGGTTGTTCAGGCCGGTATTGAAGGTCATCTGAAAGTGCGTGTGCTGGAACTGGTCGAGGATCAGCCGGTTTTCGATGGTCTGGCTCATCATTTTCACCATCCCGAGTGTGTGGGAGGGTGGCAGGAAGCTGTCACTGGACACATCGAGCACTGCGATCATGCGCCGCGATGCATCGAAAATCGGCGCGGCCGAGCCGGTCATGAAGCGGTTGGCCTTGAGAAAGTGTTCATCGTGTTCAATGTGAACAGCCTGTTCACACGCCAGTGCCGTGCCGATGGCGTTGGTGCCGACACCCTGCTCAAGCCAGCTGGCGCCGGCGACGAAGCCCATTTGCTGGGCCGGCTCTACGAAGCGCTTGGTGCCCCACGAATTGAGCACCTGGCCTTGTTGGTCGGCCAGAAGAATCAGGCAATTGGAGTTACTGAGGATGTTTTCGTAAAACGGCAGGACCTGCTGGTGGGTGGTCTGCACCAGTGACTGATGCCGTTCCAGCAACTGCGAAACCTGTTGTTCCGGCAAACGGCCGAAAGCAGGGCGTGACTGGTGGTCAAGGCCGAACTCGCGGCAACGGGCCCAGGAGTCCTGAATGATGGTGTCGTGAGCGATGGATGCGCCTGGTGTGGCCATGAAATGGCTCCGTCCGAGTTCTTTTATTGTTTTTGGGATACGGCTTTGGCAGAGCATCCGTGCTCGAAACGTTCACCCATTGTTGTTCAGGATTGTTCAAAGTCAATGTTCATTTTGTTCAGGTGTTCAGTCTTTCCTGTTCATTTTTGTTCAGCAACGAATATGGTCGTCTCCCGGTTGAAGGTCCGACGGCTCTATTTCGGGCCTCTGGCCGATACGCGCGATAACGAACGCCGATTGGCACGATTGTCGCTATTCAACAATCGGTCGACGAATGTCATGACCCGAACACGCTACTCCCTGAGCAACACCCTAATAAGAACAGATAAAAGGGCACGCCATGTCTCTCACGCTTGAGCACGTCAGCCGCGCAGTCGACGGTCAGATCTGGATCGATGATGCTTCGCTGAGCTTCGAACCCGGCTCATTCAACGTATTGCTGGGGCGCACCTTATCAGGCAAAACCAGCCTGATGCGCTTGATGGCCGGTCTGGACAAGCCAGACAGCGGCCGAGTACTGATGAATGGCAAAGATGTCACCCAGGTTGCGGTGCGTCATCGCAACGTCTCCATGGTTTACCAGCAGTTCATCAACTACCCGAGCATGACCGTTTTCGACAACATCGCCTCGCCGTTGCGCCAGGCGAAGATGTCGAAGGACGAAATCGAAAGCCGCGTGCGGGAAACCGCCAAAATGCTGCGGATCGAAAAATTCCTCACCCGTTACCCACTCGAACTCTCCGGCGGCCAGCAACAGCGCACGGCCATGGCCCGGGCGCTGGTCAAGGACGCTGAGCTGATCCTGTTCGACGAGCCGCTGGTCAACCTCGACTACAAGCTGCGTGAAGAGCTGCGTCAGGAAATGCGCCAGCTGTTCGAGACCCGCAACACCATCGCGGTGTATGCGACCACCGAGCCCAACGAGGCATTGGCGCTGGGCGGCACGACGACGATCCTGCACGAAGGCCGTCTGATCCAGAGCGGTAAGACGCCTGAGGTCTACCACCAGCCGAAAACCGTGCTGGCGGCCGAGCTGTTTTCCGAACCACCGATCAACCTCATGCCGGGCCGCATCGACGGCAATGAGGTGAGCTTCGCCAACTTCGTGCACTTCCCGCTCAACGTTGACCTGCGCACGATCGGCGATGGCGAATACCGCTTCGGCGTACGCCCCAGCCATTTGAGCCTGGTGCCGTCCAACGACGATGACCTCGAACTGGCGGTAACCGTGGAACTCGCTGAAATCAGCGGTTCGGAAACCTTCCTGCATGTGCGCAACGAGCATTTCTCGCTGGTGCTGCACCTGCCGGGCGTTCACGAGTACGACGTCGATACGCCGATCCGCGTGTACATCCCGACTCATAAACTGTTCGTATTCGATCAGCAGGGCGGCCTTATCCAGGCGCCGGGCCTGCGCATGGCGAGGGTTGCCTGATGGCCGAGATCCGCTTGCAACAACTCGCACACAGTTACAGCGCCACGCCCAGTGGCCCTGAAGACTATGCCATTCGCGAGATGACTCACATCTGGGAGCAGGGCGGCGCGTATGCCTTGCTCGGCCCGTCCGGCTGCGGCAAATCGACCTTGCTCAACATCATTTCCGGCCTGCTCAGCCCGTCGGAAGGCAAGGTGATGTTCGACTCCACGGTGGTGAACGACATGTCGCCCGAGCAGCGCAACATTGCTCAGGTGTTCCAGTTCCCGGTGGTCTACGACACCATGACGGTGTACGACAACCTCGCGTTCCCGTTGCGTAATCAGGGCATGGCGGAGGCGAAGATTCAGACCAAGGTGCAGGAAATTGCCGATGTCCTGGACCTGCAACCACTGCTGAAGAAAAAGGCCAAGGGCCTGACCGCTGACGAAAAGCAGAAAGTGTCGATGGGGCGCGGTCTGGTACGTGACGACGTCTCGGCGATTCTGTTCGACGAACCGCTGACCGTGATCGACCCGCACCTGAAGTGGAAGCTGCGGCGCAAACTCAAGCAGATCCACGAGCAGTTCAACATCACCATGGTCTACGTCACCCACGATCAGCTGGAGGCATCGACCTTCGCCGACAAGATCGCGGTGATGTACGGCGGCCAGATCGTGCAGTTCGGCACCCCGCGCGAGCTGTTCGAGAAGCCGCATCACACCTTTGTCGGTTACTTCATTGGCAGCCCGGGCATGAACCTGATCGAGGTCAAGCCGGAAGTGGGTGGTGTGGGGTTTGGCGGCATTCATCTGCCGTTGTCGGACGCCTTGCAACAGCGTCTGGCGGCTACCCAGTGGAAAACGCTCAAGGTCGGGATTCGGCCGGAGTTCGTGCACGTCTGGGACGGCCCGTTCGAAGACGCCATGTGCGCCGAGGTGACCTACGTCGAAGACCTGGGCACCTACAAGATCCTCACCCTGAATCTGGCCGGGCAGTCGCTGAAAGTCCGCCTGCCGGAAGACAAGCCCGTGCCGCAAGGCCAGGCCTGGATCAGTTTTCCCGCGCAGTGGTTGATGTTGTACGCCGACGAATTTCTGCTGGAAGCCGACGCGAATCAGGCGTCGGCCAGCGAGGTGCCCCATGAGTAAGGTGCAGAACAACAAAGCCTGGTGGCTGGTGCTGCCGGTATTTCTGCTGGTGGCGTTCAGCGCCATCATTCCAATGATGACCGTGGTCAACTATTCGGTGCAGGACATCTTCGACCAGTCCAGCCGCTATTTCGTCGGCACCGACTGGTTCAGGCAAGTGCTGCGGGACCCGCGCCTGCATGATTCGCTGCTGCGTCAATTCATTTATTCGGCGTGTGTACTGCTGATCGAAATCCCGCTGGGCATCGCCATTGCCCTGACCATGCCGACCAAGGGCCGCTGGTCTTCCCTGTGCCTGATCGTCATGACCATTCCGCTGCTGATCCCTTTCAACGTGGTCGGCACCATCTGGCAGATCTTCGGCCGTGGCGACATCGGTTTGCTGGGGTGGTTTCTCAATAACGTGCTGGGCATCAGCTACAACTACGCAGCCAATGCGTCGGACGCCTGGGTCACGGTGCTGATCATCGACGTCTGGCACTGGACCTCGCTGGTGGCGCTGCTCTGCTACTCGGGTCTGCGGGCGATTCCGGATGTGTATTACCAGGCGGCGCGCATCGATCGGGCCTCGAACTGGGCGGTTTTTCGACACATTCAATTGCCGAAGATGAAGAGCGTGCTGCTGATCGCGGTGATGTTGCGCTTCATGGACAGCTTCATGATCTATACCGAGCCGTTCGTGCTCACCGGTGGCGGGCCAGGTAACTCGACGACCTTCCTCAGCCAGACCCTGACCACGATGGCGCTGGGGCAGTTCGACCTGGGCCCGGCAGCGGCGTTCTCGCTGGTGTATTTCCTGATCATTCTGTTGGTGTCGTGGGTGTTCTACACCGCGATGACCCACGGCGAAAAGAACTGAGGAGCGGCTCATGAACAAGCGCGAAAAGCTGCCGTGGAAAAAGATTGTGCCGTTGTGGATCTACCTGCTGTTTTTGCTGGTGCCGATCTACTGGCTGGTGAACATGTCGTTCAAGACCAACACCGAAATCCTCGGCGGTCTGACGCTGTTTCCGCAGGATTTCACGCTGGCGAACTACAAGGTGATCTTCACCGACGAGAGCTGGTACAGCGGCTATATCAACTCGCTGTACTACGTTTGCCTGAATACCGTGATATCGCTGAGTGTGGCATTGCCAGCGGCTTATGCTTTTTCACGCTATCGTTTCCTCGGCGACAAGCATCTGTTCTTCTGGTTGCTGACCAACCGTATGGCGCCCCCGGCTGTGTTCCTGCTGCCGTTCTTCCAGCTTTATTCGTCCATCGGCCTGTTCGACACCCACATTGCCGTCGCCTTGGCACACTGCCTGTTCAACGTGCCGCTGGCGGTGTGGATTCTTGAGGGGTTCATGTCCGGTGTACCGAAGGAGATCGACGAAACGGCCTACATCGACGGTTACAGCTTTCCCAAGTTCTTCGGCAAGATTTTCATCCCGTTGATTGGCTCGGGCATTGGGGTGACAGCGTTCTTCTGCTTCATGTTTTCCTGGGTCGAGCTGTTGCTGGCGCGCACCCTGACATCGGTCAACGCCAAACCGATCGCCGCCGTCATGACGCGTACGGTGTCGGCATCGGGGATCGACTGGGGCGTGCTCGCGGCAGCGGGGGTGTTGACCATCCTGCCGGGCATGCTGGTGATCTGGTTCGTTCGTAATCACGTGGTCAAGGGTTTTGCCCTTGGTCGGGTCTGAGGAGTCGAAAAATGGAGTGGATGTCCTGGACACTGCCGACCGCCGTTTTCTTTGCATCCATCGCCGCCATTCTGGTTGCGATGACTGCCTGGGAGTTGCGCTCGGCGAGTATCGAACGTCGTGGTTTTCTGCCGATTGCCACCACCCGTGGCGACCGGTTGTTCATCGGTCTTCTCGGAAGCGCCTACCTTCATCTGCTGGTGATTGGAGCAACCGACTGGAATATTTGGGTCGCCTCCGGGCTGTCCCTGGTTTGGCTGTTGGTAGTAATGCGTTGGGGTTGAAGGTCTGAAACGCCTTCTGGTGTAGGAGCGCGCTTGCCCGCGATTGCGTCTGTCTGCGAACGATGCGTCAACGGGCACGCCCCATCGCGGGCAAGCTCGCTCCTACAAAGCAAAGGCAAAGCGGGAATACATAAGAATCAACACTGGAGGTGTCTATGTTCAATAAGAAAAACAAGCTGCGACATAGTGTGACGGTAGCAACGATGGTGATGCTCAGCGGATTGAGCGTTTCGGCATGGGCCGATCAGTACGAAGACGCGGCCAAGAAGTGGGCGGCCAGCGAATTCAAGCCGACGACCCTGTCCGACGCTGACCAGCTCAAGGAACTGGAGTGGTTCATCAAGGCTGCCGAACCGTTCCGCGGCATGGACATCAAGGTGGTTTCCGAAACCTTGACCACCCATGAATATGAATCGAAAACCCTGGCCAAGGCTTTCACCGAAATCACCGGCATCAAAGTGACCCACGACCTGCTGCAGGAAGGTGACGTCATCGAGAAGCTGCAGACGGCCATGCAGTCCGACAAAAGTATCTATGACGGTTGGGTCAACGACTCCGACCTGATCGGTACCCATTTCCGTTATGGCAAGGCGCTGTCCCTGACCGACCTGATGGCCAGCCCCGAAGGTGCGAAGGTCACTTCGCCTACGCTGGACATCAAGGATTTCATCGGCACCTCGTTCACCACCTCGCCTGAAGTCAAAGATGCCTCGGGCAAGGTCATCACCCCGGCCAAGCTGTATCAACTGCCTGACCAGCAGTTCGCCAACCTCTACTGGTTCCGCGCTGACTGGTTCGAGCGTGCTGACCTGAAAGAAAAATTCAAGGCCAAGTACGGCTATGAGCTGGGCGTTCCGGTGAACTGGTCGGCGTACGAAGACATCGCCAAGTTCTTCAGTGAAGACGTCAAGGAAATCGACGGCAAGAAAGTCTATGGCCACATGGACTACGGCAAGAAAGACCCGTCGCTGGGCTGGCGCTTCACTGACGCGTGGTTCTCCATGGCCGGCAGCGGTGACAAAGGCCTGCCGAACGGCCTGCCGGTGGACGAGTGGGGTATTCGCGTAGAGGATTGCCATCCGGTCGGTTCGAGCATCACCCGCGGCGGCGACACCAACGGCCCGGCCGCTGTGTACGCCACGCAGAAATACATCGACTGGCTGAAGGCCTACGCACCGCCAGAAGCGGCGGGCATGACCTTCTCCGAATCGGGTCCGGTTCCGTCTCAGGGCAACGTCGCTCAGCAGATTTTCTGGTACACCGCTTTCACCGCCGACATGACCAAGCCAGGTCTGCCGGTGATGAACGCCGACGGCACGCCGAAATGGCGTATGGCCCCGTCGCCTAAAGGCCCGTACTGGAAAGAAGGCATGAAGCTGGGCTATCAGGACGTGGGTTCGTGGACTTTCCTCAAGTCGTCCGACGAGAAGAAGCGTCTGGCGGCCTGGCTCTACGCGCAGTTCGTGACCTCGAAATCCGTGTCGCTGAAGAAAACCATCGTTGGCCTGACGCCGATTCGTGAGTCGGACATCAACTCCAAGGAGATGACCGCGCTGGCGCCGAAACTCGGTGGTCTGGTCGAGTTCTACCGCAGCCCGGCCCGCGTGCAGTGGTCGCCGACCGGCACCAACGTTCCGGACTATCCGAAACTGGCACAGCTGTGGTGGAGTCACGTGGCTGAAGCGGTCACCGGCGAGAAATCGGCGCAAGCGGCGCTCGACGGTCTGGCCAAGGATCAGGATGCAATCATGACCCGCATCGAGCGTTCGAAGGTTCAGGACGCCAGCGGTTGTGCACCGAAGATGAACCCGGAAACCTCGGCTGAAGAGTGGTACACCAAGGCCGAGAAGAGCAATGGCGCGTTCCTCGCGCCACAACGCAAACTGGCTAACGAGAAACCGAAGGGCGAAACCATCGCTTACTCCGATCTCCTGAAGAGCTGGGAAGCTGCGAAGAAGTAAGCAGTAACGAAACAAAAAAACGGCACCCTCGGGTGCCGTTTTTGTTTGCGCTGTTTGTTGATCAGCCGTGCAGGGTTTCTGCCGCGTACAGCGTGTTCTCAAGCAGGCAAGCGCGGGTCATCGGGCCTACACCGCCCGGAACCGGCGTGATCCAGCCTGCGCGGGGCAGGGCGGTCTCGTAAACCACGTCACCCACCAGCTTGCCATCGTCCTGACGGTTGATGCCCACGTCGATGACGATCGCGCCTTCCTTGATCCACTCGCCCTTGACCAGGCCCGGTTTGCCAGCGGCGACGACCACCAGATCGGCACGGCCCACATGCCCGGCCAGATCCTGAGTGAAGCGATGGGTCACGGTCACGGTGCAGCCCGCCAGCAGCAGCTCCATCGCCATCGGACGACCGACGATGTTGGAGGCGCCAACCACCACTGCATCCTTGCCGTACAGATCGACACCCGTGCTTTCCAGCAGCGTCATGATGCCTTTGGGCGTGCACGGGCGCAGCAATGGGATGCGCTGGGCCAGACGGCCGACGTTATAAGGATGGAAACCGTCGACGTCCTTATCGGGACGAATGCGCTCCAAAAGACTGGAGGACTCCAGGTGCTCGGGCAGCGGCAGTTGCAGCAGGATGCCGTCGATGGCCGGATCGTCATTGAGGCTGTCGATCAGATCGGTCAGCTCGGTCTGGGTGGTTTCGCTGGGCAGGTCGTAAGCGCGGGAGATGAAGCCGACTTCTTCGCAGTCTTTGCGTTTGTGCGAGACGTAAACCTGAGAGGCGGGGTCGCTGCCGACCAGAATCACCGCGAGGCCCGGCGTGCGCAGCCCTTGCTCGCGACGTTCGGCGACTCGTTGGGCGATCTGCTGGCGCAGGTTGGCTGCGATCGCTTTGCCGTCTATTAGTTTTGCAGTCATTACGCGTGATTAACCATCGGAAGGGAGGGAAAAAGAGCGCGCATTCTCGCATGACCTGACGCAAGGGCAAAGGCGGTTGGTCTGCTTAATAAGCTAACCCCTTTAATTAACTGAATTTTTTAGAAAAAAGTGTTGACGACCTTTCGGACCGTCTATAAGATTCGTCGCACTTGTCGGGCACAACCCCACACAGGATAAGCCGGAAGCGGTTGATCATGTCGAAAGGTTGATTAAGTCAGGTAGAGTTCAGATCGGCTCAGCGTGATTGAAAGCTCTTAATTTGCAGTCGAAAGACGCAGATTAAATAAGCGCCCGTAGCTCAGCTGGATAGAGCATCCGCCTTCTAAGCGGATGGTCGCAGGTTCGAGTCCTGCCGGGTGCGCCATTAACGGCAGCTTTGGCACAAGTAGCATTCAAGTTGAATGCGTCGGTTACAACGCAATATGGTGGGCGTAGCTCAGTTGGTAGAGCACGGGATTGTGACTCCCGTTGTCGAGGGTTCGATCCCCTTCGTCCACCCCATATTCGAAAAAGGCGCCAGATGCATAATCTGGCGCCTTTGCTTTAAGCGCTTCAAAACGCGGATGTGGTGGAATTGGTAGACACACTGGATTTAGGTTCCAGCGCCGCAAGGTGTGAGAGTTCGAGTCTCTCCGTCCGCACCAGCTACAAACCTTGAGAAGAGCCATCAGCCTTCAAGAGGATCAAAAAGCCGCCCAGTGCGGCTTTTTTTATGCCTGCGTTTCACCCTCCCGAACCTTCTCAACCTGATACTTCTGCTAGTAGGCAGCCGCTGTGGTCGGGTGTTCAATCCTCCCTGACGCTTGCGGATCCTGCTGTTCGCTTCATCCGCGTGTCGATGACGTGTTCGCCAGGGATCCCGCACCATGCCTAGACCGAGCTTCGATACCGCTAACCCTCTTCCCCAGGCTCTGCTGGCTGCTCCGAAGGTACCCGCCGCGTTGCCGGACGTGCCTGGTGGTGAAGCGAATCTCCTGCCCCTCAGCGCCTTGTCCGGCCCATTGAAAGTGACGTTCGATAAGTGGAATAACACTGAAGATGGAGGGGAGCTGACGCTGTTCTGGAACAACGTCCAGGTTGAAACCAGATCCTGGGACACCGACATGCCGGAGGATGAGCTGTTCATCCTCGTGCCGGTGAGTTTTCTGGTCGAAGGTGAGCCCAGGCTTCGCTACACAGTGAAGACCGCGCAGGGCGTCACAACGGATTCTCTTACGCTGAGTATCACGATCGATACCACGGCGCCGCTGTTGAATCGGGTCGACCCACTGATCTTTCCCCCCGAGGTGATCAATGCGGGCGTCACTGCGCAGTGGCTCAATGACCATGGCGACTGGCTCACGGCGCAGGTTCCTGACTACGTGCCGATCAAGCCAGGTGATGTCATACGGTTCTATTGGGGCGATGACCCAACGACGTGGGCCAGTGCCGGAGAAAAGACGGTTGAGCCGCTGGATATCGGGTCGCCGTTGATGATCGATATCAGCGGCATCACGATCCGCGGTCACGGTGATGGTCGCCGTTTTGCTGGGTATGAGGTGATTGATCGAGCGGGTAACGTCAGTCCCTCCGCGACGCCCTTGGAATTATTGGTTATTGCGCAGTCCAGGATCTTGCCTTGGCCGACGCTCCGAGAGGCAACCGGCACAGGCCAGAGCGTGAGCCTTGATCCGCTGAACGCGACGCGAGGTGTTCTGGTTAGTGTGCCGACCAGTGCCGTTATCAATCCGAGTGAAGAAATAAAAATCGTATGGAGTGGTACAGGCAGCACAGGTCAGTACGAGACCAGTGTGGCGGATCCGCCGGGCTCCCTTGATTTTCCGGTTCCGGCCAGCGCGGTGCCGGCCAACTTTCTGAAGACCGTGGAGGTTTACTACCAGCTCACGGCACCCTCCAGTGGCGCGATCAGTCGCTCGCCCAATCTGCACCTGGCGGTAAAAGCCGTACTGCCGGTTGACCGCTTTTCTCAGATCAGTTGCGACGAAGCCCCCGGCGGTAATGCGTTGTCCTTGTCTTCTGTGCCGAACGGCTGCCACTTTTCGCTGGATAAATGGGTGTTCATTGCCCCCGATCAGAAGGTGTCTGCCTGGGTCGAGGCGGTGGACCAGTTGGGTAAGGATTTTACGTTTGAACTGGTGAGTGAGCGCCCTGTGAGTCCCGGCGAAGTGTCGATGGGCATCCGGGGTATGCCTTTGCCCCGCGACCAACTGGAACGCATGAAAGTCGATGAGTCGTTCGACGTCTATGTCACGGTCCGGTTTGACGATGCGGTAGCGCCGACTGACTTTCCGGTACTGACCAAGCTTCTTGAGGATTGAGCAAGGTTACGCGCGTTTCTTCTGACACCGAGGGTGTTCGATATGGCAAACAATACCAAAGCCGACCTGCTTCAGTGGCTGGCAGGCGGTACCAGGACGTTTGGCTGGGATGCAGTGATTGCCTATGGCCGAAAGGAGGCCAATGCATTGCTCAGAAAGCAATTCATTGGCCGTTTTGCCGAGGCGACGACTTTTCCGCCGATGCAGGGCGTTATCGAGACCGGTCAGCTCACGAAAACCCTGCGCAACGTGCAGTTGGGCCCACCGCTTCTCTCATTTGAAGCGTCCTCGCTCGATGAGTCCAGAGCACGGCTAAGCCTGCGCATTGTCGCAGGCCAGGTGGTGACGGAGGGTGAGGGGGGCGTCGTTCAGAAGATCCAGGAGCTCGTGCCCGCCTTCAGCCCGGAGCTGTTCATGAACGTTGACCTGAACAAGACCGATGGCGGCAGCACGAGCGCGGGTGAATTCTATCTGGACCTCAACGACGCTTATGACTTCACCACCAGCTTGTTCGACGCTGACGATGATGCAGGACAGGTCCAGGCCGGCGTGTTTTTCAGAGAGCGTTTTGCCGAGCTGCCCGAAGCCCGGCGTTTCACGCTGGGGACCATTGCCCGAGGTGACGGATCGTTTGCAGTTGACCGTTTTGAGGTCCGGACGCAAATGGCGCCCGGTGCGAACGTGAGAAGTGCGGCTAATTTCGGAGACGGTGCCGTACTGATGTTCATCAAGTTTGCAGGTGGCAAGCCGGGGACTATGCCGACGCCGGAGGTGTTTAGGTATTTGATTCCAGAGGATGGATTCGGAGCGACGCTGCTGCTGTCGGCGAGTAGTTTACTGACCCAGCTTGGTGAGTCGATTGGAACGTACCTTGGCGAGGGGGTCTCCTTCCAGGTTACAGCCCTACAAAATGCTTTGGTATCGGCTAAAGCGAGCGGTGACTGGAGCCCCGTTTATCTGGATCCTTACAGCGCGGGGTGGCAGAGCGGACCTGCTTGCTCCACTTCCAATGTGTATGACTACCGTCAAAGCTTTTCAGTCTCGTCAATGACCCTGTCAATCAACGGTGAAAAGTTAGTGTTGGCCTGGGACGAGAAACATCAGAGGCCATGGTATTGTTTTGGAATGAGCTGGCCTTGTTCCCAGCCCGCATCGGTTTTTTCGGAAACGACCAGTAACTCTGGTAATTATTGGGTTGATCTCGCGGTCACCTGTAAATTCGTCGTCAGGTTGAATTCCGCTCGCGAGGCTATCGTTTTTGAGCAATCTTCATATGCATCATCCGTCAGTTGCTCTGATATGCATGCCCCTTCCCCTTTAAGCAATGCCCAAGTTGAGTCTCATTTTCAAGCAGGCATTGCGAGTAAAGTAAAGGAAAAATTCGAATCTATCCCAGATATGACCCTCCCCATCGGAGCTTTGAGTGGATTGCTCTTTGCCGATGCGAACAGCGTCCGGTTGAAAGAAGCGGCTGCCCCACAGGATCTTGTGTGTTTTGGTGATATCGACTCGAACGCAGAAACACCGATTCTTTCCCCAGATGATTCAGTGCTCGGTGCAAATGGCGTTCAGAACCTCACCTGCAATGTCCCGGTAGCCCAATGGACACTCCGCGATGGCGACGGTAATGACGATCTGAAAACTGTCGGAAGTATTACTTCGGGGCGCTATCAGGCACCCGATATGTCGGATTCCAGGGAAATGAGCCGCCGAATCGTTGTCACCGCTCATGGGGTGAGCGGCGGCCAGGCGCACGCCTTGATCACGGTGTTGAAAACCCCTCTGATGGTGGACCCGGTTTTCCAGGTGGTGAGCCCCGCTGACAGGTGTGAAATCCTCGCAGGGGCGCTGAATACGGCGGATGTCGACGCGCGCCTGATTGCACAATGGCCAGAAATCGCCCCTTCTCTGGCACCTGTACCGAACAAACCGGGCGCTTATGTTTTCGAGCCGGGTAAGAGCGACAAGGTCCATTCATTGAGCCTGGATCGGGTGGAGTTCACCAGCAAACACCATGCAGGTGCCGTATCGTCTTCTTATGTGTTGACCCAATGGCGCAAAGATACGGCGACGATCATCATTGACCCTGAATGGGCCGGGCCCTCGACGCAGGTGAAATTGCTGTTGCTGGCGGAGAACGACGATTGGGAACTGGTGCCTTATGACGGTGCAGACTGGACGCTTTTTGCCGGTGACGGCTCGGTCGACGCCTCCGGTATTTATACGTACCCCGAGCGCCCTCAGTCGGGTTTCGCCGTCGTACAGGCGATGCTGGACGACGACGGGTATGAGCTGCGGTCTCACCTTGTTATTCCGTCGTTGGCGAAGGTGTCGGCGAGTACCTCGAAATACCCGACCGAGCTGAGAATGCTGGCTATCGGAACAGGCGGCATTGTATTGCGTTGGCGGAAGCCGGGTGCAGCAGACACACCTACCTATAGCGTACTCAGGGACGATAAATGGATTCACAGCGGGTGGAATCCGGGAGCGTTTCTTTTCCCCTTGGCATTTGAAGCTGGCAGGCATTATCAAATTACCGTCAGAGCAACCTACAAAGACGACCCGCAGTCCTACGACTGCGGCCCCATCACCGTCACGGTGCCGTTGCCCTGAGTCCAGGCACCTGTAAGAGTCAGCTCAGTGCGCTGACCGTTCACTTGTAAGTGATCGTGAAGTCCAGCGCACCTTTGGCCTGACCCGCCTGGACCTGGGCATCGGTCTGATACAACCGTGCATTGAACGGGAGTACGGTGTCCCCGGCCGGACTGATGGCCTGAAGCGGCACTTCGATGCCTAACCCTACCGGCGTGCTCCCATCGCCCATCAGCATCTGGATGCCGACGCCTTTTGCGGTTGAGTCAGTGCTCAGGCTGAATACGCCGTTGAGTGGATCGCCGACAGGGGCGGAGCCGTTTACGCCATCCAGACGAATGTGCGCCGTGGTGACGCCATTGGCCGGATCGGAGATGCAGCTGTTCAAGGTCAGCGTGAAGGGGGTTGCGCGGGTCGTGTAGCCAGGGCCCGTGAAGTCCGATTGTTGCCACTCTCCCAAATCGACAGGGTCTGCACTGACTGGATTGCTCGACACCGAGCACTCTGCCTGGATCACCGTGCCGGCGAGCGACACCGACCAGGCTTTCCCCACCGCGGTGATCACAGCCTGGGCCAGCTCGCGTCCGTCGAATATCTGAGGACCGGGGTTGATGTCCCCGATTTTCACCAGCGTTATATAGCTGTCCATCGAGGCCTGCATCCAGGGGAAGAACATGTTCTTCTCCATGTAACCGCTGAAGGGAACAACCGACGGGCCATCCAGGTACCAGTTGTCGACGGGGCCGCGATACGGGATACCCAGTTTGATCCTCACGCCGACCCCTGGAATCGAGGTAGTCAGGATTTTCCCGTCGCTGTTTTCGCCGCCAATGGGTGGGAGGCTGCCGGAAAACGCAGGTACGTTATTCGTAATGTTCACAGTGATGTCAGGCACATGCACGGTATGGCAAATCAGGTTGACGCCACCGGGACCTTGCTTCAGCCACAGGAACCGGTCCAGCGTGCCGATCACGTCTCCGACGGCGGCGTCTCTGGGCACGAAAACCGTCCCGACGTCTGCGATGAACGACATGGGCCCGGGGTTATCTTTATCCCAGTAGCAACCGTCTTCAAAACCACCGGCCCATGTCAGAGAAAACGTCATGCAACAGGTCAGCGCGGCAAGGGCCGTCAATGATCGTTTGAATGTATTCATGTTCAGTCGAGTTCCAAAAGAGACGGCCGAACGTGTTCGGTCGCTCCCGAAAGAGAGGGGTACGGCTCAGCGGCATCGGTCGGTGCACAGGTCAGGGTTTGCAGCCGGTAGCCTTGTTGTTCTGGAAGGCTTTGGGCATCGACTTCGAACGCGCATTGTTGCGCCGATGCGTTTCCCCACTTGACCACAAGACGTTGGTTGCCCTGTCCTACGTTGAGAACCGCCTGGCCGGCTTGCCCGACGACGCCCAGCGTCTGGCCATCGGCATCGACGACCAGAGCGCCGAAGGGCAGGGGGGAGCCTGTGCTGTCGTGGAACGTCGCCACCAGACGTTTGACGACCTGTGCAGCGAAGGTGGTTTTGACCACGGCGCCGCGTCGAGGCACCAGGTGAGTGACACCGTTTTCAATCTCGACATCCGGTCCCAGTTCATCGGTGTTGAGCACCACCCGATTGACTCGGTAAGGCCGCATATAAGGAACAAGTGCATAGCCACGCTCGTTGGTTCTGACCTGACCTGCGTTCAGAACACCGACGTCGGCGACGCCCGGCACTTCGATCAAGGCTGCGGTCTCGCCGATGTACGGGCCTGCTTCGAGTCCGTCCCCGTGCAGCAGCAACGCACCACTGGCGTTCACCGATGCCTGCGAGTAATGACTGGCGTGGGTCACGCCACCCCCCACGTTACCGAAGGGGGCCTGGTAACCGACGCTCAGGGAGGCAGTCTTGTCCTGTGTTTCGCTGTTGGCCAGACCGGCGCGGTAGCTCAGACGGTTGTCCATGGCCCGGCCCGACAGGCTCGCACGTTGACTGAGGGCCTTGTCATTTTCCAGCAGGTCAAACGTGGCGGTAGTGCCGTGGCGGGTCGAGCCCAGCGGCATGCTGATGCTCAGGCCGATCTGACGATCGTCATAGCCACGATCAGTCAGTGACTTGGAGGCGTACAGGTTGTAGCTGATGCCATGGTGTTGCGTGTTGAAGCCGAACTGGAACTGACGCCGTTCCTGGCTCGTGCCCCAATAGTTTTCCTGGGACAGGGTCAGGTTCAGCGCGCTGGTCGAGCCGATGTTCTGATAGATCGCCGCTTCCAGCCGACTGCGTCGGTGCCCTTGGTAGCGTGAGTCCAGATTGCGCTGGCGAATCGCTTCGTCAAAGTCCCGGTAACCTTCGGTGGAGTAGCGATAGCCGGCGAACCGCAGGTTGGTCCGTGTTTCGAAAGACTTACCGTACTTCAATGCGTAGCTGCTGCCCTGGACCTTGCCGGTGCCTTGGGCATCGAGGTCGGTGCTGGAGCGGGTCACGTCGAAGGAGAGCGCGCCAAATGCGCCCAGGCTCTGTCCCACACCCAGATTGCTTGCGGTGTAAAACTCGTTGCCCAACAGTCCACCGTACAGGGTCGAACCTCCCGCCAGGCCCTTGGCCGCCGTGCCTTGCCAGAACACTGGATTGTGCCGCCCGGTGGGATCGTTGTAGCGGCCCAGGCTGGCACTGTACCGCCAAACGCCTTCACGTAGCAGGTTGCCCAGCGTGGCGTAGGGTTGCGTGAAGCGCTGGATACGGCCATCGGCTTCGGTCACCACGATCTCAAGTTCACCACTGCCTCCGGCCACATTCAGGTCGTCGATCTCATAAGGGCCGGGGGACACGTAAGTGGAATAGATGGGATAACCGTTTTGAAGGATTTCGACCTTTGCCCGGGTCTGTGCGACCCCCCGAATCACCGGCGCATAACCCTGCATGGAGTCGGGCAGCATGCCCATGTCCGATTGCAGGCTGATGCCCTGGATCGGCAGGCTGCGAAACACATCGCCAGGGGTAAAAGTCTGGCCAAGGGTAAATTGTCCCAGCCTTCCCGGCAGGTCGTGCTGGGCGTAGGTGTAGGCGCTGTTCCAGTCGCGGGCACCTCGGGAATCCTGGCGCAGCGAGTGGTTGCTGCGCAGACGCCAGCCGCCGACGTTGACGCCGCTGTTGAGGTACAGATCGCCACTCTGCGCACGGCCGTTGAAGTCGCTTCGACTTTGCTGGGCGGACGCCTGGTAGTTGATGAACGCCGCGTTGATGCCCTGATCCCAGCGTGAGGGATCCACATAACCGGCAGCATCGCGCCGCATGGCGATCTGCGCAATGGAGATGTTCAGCTTCAGCCGGCTGCCTTCGAAGTCGACGGTCGCACCGGGAATCACCTGCGGGAGATCGATACAGGTTTTGTGCAGCGCTTCGTCCGCGCCCAAGGCATCGAGTTTTACGCCCATTTCTTCAAGCAGAGGGCGAGACAGGCAAGGTGTGAGCCGCTCAGCGTTATCGGCAGCGAAGTCGAGTTCGCGGTGATCGAAAAATTGTTGATTGACGCTGATGCTCACCTGATAGCGACCAGGTGCCAGGGCATCTTCGTTGGCCAGGCTGCGCAACGCCAGGGCGCCATCCTGCCCATTACCGAGCTGACGCATGAAGGAGGACTGGAATTCAAGAGGCTCGGTGACAGCGGAGCTCTCGAGCGGCAGGCTCAGTCCGCTGCCCATGATCATCATGCAGTGCAGGCGTGACGGCTTGCCGGATGGTCGCAGACGTCTGAAGAAGGGAGGCATAGGGCTATTCCGGAAGTAACAGGGCGACCGTCAACGGTTCGCGTTCAGCGATTGCGTGAGGGGCTTGCTGAAACCGCCGTAGTCGGTAATGACTGAAAACGTGACGCTCGCGTCCGGGGCCGCCACAAAGCTGTCCAGCGGATAGGACTGGCGCGAGAACGGTGCGGCCATGGTGGTGTCGTCGATCTTGTGGATGCGCCCTTTGTCCTGCAGTTGCAGGGTGATGAACGACATATGGAAAGGTGTCGGGTTATCGACCACCAGGTGAGGTCCGTTGTCGGTCGCCACCACCGACCAGGTGAGTCGCTGCAGTGCGTCCAGCGGGTTTTCGCTCAGCTCGGCGGGGCGGTAGAAAAACTTGATGCGTGAGCGCAGAGCGATGGTCAGCTTGTTGCCGTCACTGGTGTCGGTCTGCGGAATTTCCTGAGCGTTGAAAAAGAACAACGACTCACGGTCTTTGGGCAATTGATGGGGCAGGGCGCTGATCTGCACATGCTGTTCCTTGCCCGGGCCGAGCCGGAATAACGGCGGAGAGGCAATGAAGGGAACGGGCGTGTGGTGATCGTCTGCCGCCGTGTTGATCCATGTCTGCACGGCGTAGGTCGCCTTGCTGGGGTTGGCGACGGTCAGTGACACGCTGCGCTTGTCACCCTGAAAAATGACGCGTGTGCCACTGAGGGTCAGGGCACCGTGGCCGGCAGGAAGGTAGGCCAGCAGGCACAGTGCGGCGCAGAGGTTGCGCCACGGGGGGACGGGCAGGCAGAGCCCTTGAAACATCGGCATGGGAGGCTGTCTTTAAAAGGAGGCATCAAGGCGCCGGAGATTGATACCAGCCCTCGGTCTGAATCAATGGACCGGGGTCACCGCAGCCCGGCGCGGGACATGCGCCGGGGCGGCTGGCTGGCAAGCCGGGCGTTACTGGAAGTGAACGGTGAAGTCGACGTCGGCGTCAGCCTGACCGGGGTTCAGCGCGCCGATGCGTTTGTACAGGGCGGTGAAGTACAGAAGGCTTTCGTTAGTGTCATCGATGGGATAAGCCGAAGATTCCAGGCCGTTCTTGACCGGGAGCCCTTTGGCATCCTTGATCGCAATGGCCACACCGTCTGCGGCGCCCGCACCGGCCTTGATGGCGAAGTTTTCGCCACTCGGGTCGCTGCCTTGCACGGCGTTGAAGGTCACGGTGGCGGTTTTGCCCGGACCTACCACACAGGTGGCATCAGGGGATACCTTCAGCTGAAACGCGCCGCCGCCTGCCTCGTCGCCAACGGCCGCGAGGGAGCCGGTGTTGACCTCGCCCATCGACACACTGCTGCTGACATTACCGCTGCCTGGATCGATGACGTCGATGGGGCATGTGTTGCTGACGATTTTGCCAATGAAGTTGATGGTTCCGTCCTTGGCCATGGCTGAGGACGCTGCAAAACCCAGGAGCAGCCCCAGGGGCAGGATTGCGAATGACTTTTTCATGAGACCATGATTCCTTGAAAGTGTGGCTCGACACATGAACCAGGACATTGTTGAAGCCTTGTGACTTCATGCCGGACAACAGACGAGCAATGCCGTCGTGCATGTCGCTGGTGGGGGCGCACTTTAAGGAGATGAATGCAAAGGGAATATGAGAGAACTCTCAAAGAGATGGGCGTGGTTGTAGCAGGATGTTGCTGGAATGGGTGAAAAGTGTAAGGCCTTACCAAGTTCATGTTCGTTTAGAGGCCGCGCGCTCGTTGGATTTACATGAGGGTGAGGCAAGTAGGGTATCGACCTTACAGACCTGCCTGCCACCCGCCCTACGGAAGGGCAGGTGGAAGGTCATCACGTGTTGCGGGTTCTTCGTACGTTGGCCGCCAGATCAATCGTTGTTCGATCATTAACGACTTTGTTCGAGCTTTGATAAGGCCAGAAGTTGTCTTTGGCTGCGATGGTTTTCGCCGGCTCGGCGGGTGTGGGTTTGGGCACCGGACTGTTGCTGCGGACGGTTGAGACCGGTGCGTCCAGTTCGTCAGTTTGCGTGGCTGAACTTTTAACGATGTTGTCTTCCGTTTGCATGCTCAAAGATCGCGTTCTTACGGCCTTAGTGTGGTTGGTTATGGAGCTCTGTCCTTTGAGCGCTGCCATACGCTCCGTGTTGTCCACCATAGATCCACTTGAGCTACCCGATACAGATGTTCTCGTTGATCCCGGGAGGTAAACGTCGTGTAACCTAAGGTCATCACTCATCGTAACGTCACCTCTAAGAGGTAGAGCCTGCGGATCAGTGAGATCAAGCGAATTTCTGGCAGAGCCACTGGCAACACTATCCGCACCGTCTGCCGCCCCTTCCTTCGCCGCATTCGAAAACCCATGCAGTTTCCCGGCCTTGCTGAAGTTCGCCGCTGCCGAGAACATGCTGAATACGCCCGATAGCACACCGCTGATGATGCTGATGTTATCCAGCGTCCTGGCGTGTTGACGGTCCTGCTCCATCGCGCCCATGACACCGGTAATCGCGGAGGCCACGCCGGTACCGACACCGGCGCCCCAAAGCCCCCAAGCGATAACCCCCCCGGCAACGGGCGTAAGACCGCCCGCCGTCACCACGGTGGCCACGATGCCGATGACGCCCAGCCCCACGCCAATCCAGCTTTTCAGCGAATGCCCACTGGGGTCGACCGCATTGATCGGGTCGCTCAGGCAATACACGTAGGGATTGACCCCGCCAGCCCCGAAGGGGCTCAGGGAGTCAGGGCTGTGGAAGCGCATCAGCGTCGGGTTGTAGCCGCGGTAACCCTTGCCCAGCAGGTACCAGCCACCGACCGCGTCTCGCACCTCGCCGTTGAAGGCCATCAGGCTTTGCAGCGGCTCGTCGCCGGTTCGTTCTCCGTATGGATCGTAGGTCACATGCCGCGTGGTTTTTTGTTGGCACTCGCCAATCACCGAGCGGGTGGCATCGGTCATCAGCAGCAGTGTCTGGCTACTCTTGCCGGGTGTTTGCTGCCCCAGCGGCCGGCCCCTTTCAAGCAGGTAGCTGATGGCTTCGCCCGCTTGCAGGCTATTGCTCAACTGGCTGTCCTGATAGAAACGCAGGGTCTCGGGCTGCTGCCCGTGGAGCACCGAGATCAGTTGGTTGTGTCCGTCATAACGGTACTGCGCCAACGGCTGCCCTGTGTCATCGGTCACGCTCAGCAGCCGACCCTGGCTGTCATAGCGCAGCACTTGGCCGTGCTCATCTTTGGTCAGGTTTCCGTCAGCGTCGTATTCCAGCCTGATGGGAGACTTGCCTGGAACGTCGTAGCGAATCTCCGTCAACTGGCAAGGATCTGCCGGATTGAAGTGGTAGGTGGATTTTTCAATGCGGCCATCGGCAAAGGTCGTTGACAGGGCCGTGATGTTGTCCAGGCTGTCGAAGGTGAAATCCTGCCGGATAATCGCGTCGGCGAGCGCCCCCGTTACGGGTGGCGTGCGGGTGTACACCTTGAGACGGCCACGGACGTCGTAGGTGAAGGTTTCTGCGTGCAGCTCGGTGTCACCTTCGCACAGGCGCCGAGTGGCGAGTTTGTGGTCAGGTTGGTACGTCTGCTCAAGGCTGCGTAATGCCTTGCCATCGACGCTCAGCGTTCTGAGGGTTTCGCGGCCCAGGTCGTCGTAGTCCAGCGCCGTTTCCAGCTGCTGCTGACTGCTCAGGTCGGTGCAGGTGGTTGTCTTCAACCATCCTGTCGGCCAATAGCTGAAGTCAGCCCGCAGTTCGCCCTGATGAATGCTGTTCAAGCGGCCCAGCAGGTCATGTTCGTACAGGGTCTTCAGACCGGTCACATCGACACGGCTGATCTGGCGTCCGCTCAACGAGCTGTTGTACGTCACCGAGAACGGCTCGGCCTTGCCACTGTCCGTTTTCCGCCCTGCCAGACGGTTGGTATCCGTCCAGCTTTCGCAGCGCAGGTGCCCCGCCTGGTCGTACTCGAAGTCATGCTGACCCTGTGTGCTGCGGGTCGTGGTGATCTGGGCCGTTTTCGGGTTGTAGCTGAAGCTTGCTGTCTCATCGGGTCCGGTGGAGGTTTTTGGCAGTCCGGTCAGGCCCAGGTCGTAGGTGTATTGCAATCGCTGTTGGCTGGGTGTTTCGCATTCGCTGACGGTCATCTGCCCCGCCGTATAGCGATAGTGGCTCGTGCGGGGGCCCACCTTGAACTGTTTCAGCCGGTTGAGACCATCAAACAGTTGTTCCCCGACCAGCACGCTGGGCAATGCTTCGTTGTCCGGCACGATCCGCACGCTGACCGGCAGGGCTTCACGGGTATGCGGGGCATACGTCTTGCTGACGACGGTCATGTCGGGCAACTGCGTGTGCAGCAACCTTCCCCACGCGTCGTATTCGAAACCGCTGGTGTTCTCCATGGCATCGGTGCTTTCGACACATCGGCCAAGACCGTCGTAGGCGTACGTCTGCTCTAGATACTGTGCGCCCGCTCGTTGCCTGACGGTCAACGGTTTGTCGAAGCCGTTGCTGACGGTTTCGCTCCAGTTGACCACGGTTGTCTGCATTTCTTGCCAGGCGGTTCGTTTCAAGGTGATGGGGTCGAACTCGTTGACATCCACCACGCCATCCGGACGAGTGGTTCGGGTCACTGCTCCCCAGGCGTTGTAGGCGTAAGCCGAGGTCAGTTCCAGTGTTTGCAGCGGCTGACCTTCCTCAGGCTGCCAGTGATCCCAGGATGTCTCCTGTTCGAGCTGGCCGTAAGCGTTGTACGTCCACGCCTGAACTTTCAGGAAGTCGGGGGCTGGTTGATAAATGTTCTGATGGTACTCGGCAATCGCCCGACCCAGTCCGTCCAGCTCCGTGAACACGGTGACATCATTGACGTCCATTGCCGACTGCGAGGCCTTTTCACCTGGCTGGCTGCAGAGTTTATAGGTGTAGAGACGACGGGCTGCATAGTCGGTGTCAGGGGACACGACTTCTTCGACGATTCTGCCCAAGGCATCGTAGCGGTAGTTGATTTCGATATCGTCCTCGTCCTGATCGAGCAACGGCAGTCCGCTGAGCAGTGAGTGTTCCAGGGTGACGGTTTTGGTCGCGTTGGCTTCCTGATTGGTGAAAGCGGTCGAAAGCGTTTTGGTGGTTTTCTGAGCCTTCTCGTTGCCGCGTTTTTGAGTGCCGCTCTGGTAGCTGTAGTCGGTATGGGACGTTTGACCGTTGAGGGTCTGTGACTCCCGTTTGATACGCCCGAACAAAAACGGCTCGTTCACATCATCGATGTACTGCGTTTCGGTGCGTTGCAGTTCGATATCGCCGTTACTGTCCACCTGCAGCAGCGTTTCGCTGTCCAGGGACAGCCATTCGCTCAGCGTGCTGCCCAGGGTCGGTTTGACGCTGTAGCGGTAGACGCTGCGCAGCGTCGGTGCGGCCTCGCCCAGCTTTCGCGGGCTCTGCACGAACGCTGCAAAGTCGTTCTTGAGGGCTTTCACTGCGCAGCGGCGGCGTGCTCCGGACACGCTCAGGTCGTGCCGCGACTGCGCGGGTTCTACCCGTTTTTCCTTCAAGGTGCGCACGAAATCGTCAGGGTCGGGCGGGCAGCCGTCGGCGCCTTCCTTGGGATAATAGCTGCTGACTTCGCGGATGCCGGTGGGCAGGGTCTGCACCAGCAGATTGCCGTACGCGTCGAACTCGGTCAGGGTGCTTTCCACCCGCTTATTGGCGGAGCTGCTGCGCAGGTACCAGGTCTTGCGCACCTCGGTGGCCAGTTGGCACTGGGCCGGCTGCTGGTCGAAACTCAGGTTGGGGTTCTGGTCGGCGTAGTAGCTGTTTTCCAGCAGCAGGACGTTGTCGTTCTGGGTGGTTTCTTCGCTGACGAGCAGGTGAAAGCGGTTGAAGACGCGATGAATGCGCCGCACATCGCGCTTCTGGGCGTTGTCGTACAGGATTTCGGTGGTGGTGTACTGGTAAGGGGTGTTGAGCTTGTACAGATTATCCTGACCGTCATCGCTCCAGATCAGGCCCTGGGCACCAAAACCGAGGAAGTTGGTGTCGGAGTATTCGTAACGGGTGGTGATCGGCGGTTGACCGGAACCGGGGTTGTTGATGTGTTCCCGGACCCGCGGCAATGCGCGGCGGGCATTGCCCGGAAACTCATGGCCCGGCACGGCATGGTCGATGGTTTCCGTGCCGCCCAGCGGCGTCAGCACCTGGGTGACGCACAGGAAGTCGTTGAAATACCCGTATTCGAAGTGCCAGCGCGCTTTTTCATCGGTGGGCAGGACGAGGTCGGAGACCCGCTCATCGCTGTCGGCCAGCGCCATGACGTAACGGGCGTCCAGCTCGGGGACGTCCGGGTGCAGGTGCAGCGTGATGGCCGCATCGGTGCGCACGATGCGCAGCACGGTGCCGCTGCTGTCCTGGATTTCGGAGAGGGTGCGCACCCCCTTGAAGACTTCGTAGAACAACTCGATCTTGTGGCCCTGTGCCGAATAGATGGCGCTGGGCAAGGCAATGCCGTCGGGGCCACCAGGACTCAGGTGTTCCACCAGGCCGGACTTGTGCACCACCCAGTAGAGCGGGCCGGTGCTGCCCTGTTCTTCATAGAAGTGAAAGCTTTCAATCTTCTGTTCGCGGATCGCCGGCTGCACGCCGCTGCCGGTGACCTTGAAGGATTCGCCGGTGCTCAGGGAAAGCATCTGGGTGGTCGGGTTGTACTGCGACAGCGCCAGGCTCCAGCCGCAGCCGAACCCGCTGTTGCGGTCTTTGCTGGCAAGCTGGGTGGCCAGCGGATTGAAGCTCAGGCGCAGTGGCAACGCGGGGCCGCATAGGGCGTTGCATTTGAGTTCCGGCAGGCTGATGGAACAGGTGTACTGACCGGTGCGAGAGTCGACACCGGCTTCGACGAAACTGAGAAAGTTGAAGGCGTTGGAGTGAACTGAGGACGTGGCCATGAGAGTCTCCTTCCATTGGAAACGCTGCCTTGGGGCCAGTAGCCCCAAGGCAATTGTCACAGTGGTTAATCGTTGGAAATCCGTTTGATGATGAGCTCGTTGCGGTTATTGAAACTTGCGAAGCTCAGTTGCAACTGATGCGGATTGCCATACCGGTCGATCAGCCGCATACGCAGAGGCTCAACCAGTTCGCTGGACTCGTCGAACGGGAAGTCGAGCCGACGATGCAGACTGAAGAGGAATTGACCGTCGGGGCTCTCAAAGCCGGCCCTGACCACTTTGCTCGGTTTCACGGCATCCGGTATGCCGTTGTACAGCAACGGTTCAAAGTTGAGTTCCTTCGACATGGGCAGCGCGTAGCCGGTGTAACTGCCCACCTCTTCGGCATATTGGCGGCTTTCCCACTGGACCATCGAAAAGGCACGCTCGAAGGCGATATTCTTGAATCCGATGATTTCCTGCACCGAGGCCGACAAGAGCCTAAGGATGTAATAGTCGACGGTGGTCAGGTACAAGTCGAAGTCCGTATCCTTCTCTGGATCGCCTAACCCTTCTGCTCGCCGGACATCCAGGTGGTACTCGCTGTCCTGATAGACCGGCACCGGCAGCGGCTGGATGACAATGATGGCGTCGTTTTCCTCGGAACCCGAATGGTCCGTTGAATAGAAAAACGTATTGTCCGCCCGTGTCACCCGGGCCGCGATTCTAATTTCGGTGTCGCTGCGGGTCTGGATGTAAACCGTTTTTGCATCGCCATCCAGATCAAGAGCGTCCTCCTGCGCTTGAGCCGGCGGGAACTTGCTGGTGTAGAAGTCGTATTCATTGCGCTTGGCGTTGACACCCCACCGCGTGACGCTGCCATCAATCGGTACCCCTTCGCTGTCCACCTGAGGCAGCACCTCTTTGGTTTCAGCCACCACCAGCGTCAGGCTGGCGCGCTCGGCAGGGGTGAGGGCGGTCTCTTCGCCGCTGTCGGTGGGTTTGGTCTTGATGGCGATTCTCACCTGAACCTGCTGCAACCCGTTGGCGTAGGCCATCTTGGTAGGGGATTCGGGCTTGACGGTGAACGTGGTGAAGTCCGACCAGGTGGGTCTCAACGCTGTATTGGACAGGTGCACGACACCGAAACCGCGGAAACGTGGATAGTCCACATCCTTACATTCGATCACGCTGTAGGGGCTCGAAATGTCATCCGGGGCGGTGAAGACTCCGAACGTGTCGACCGTGCCTTGGCCGGCGATCACGTTCCATTCATAGGTGTAATCTTCGTCATCGTCCAGAACACTGAGCTGAACCGACGCATTACGTGCCAGACCGGGATGGAAGACGGGCTCAATACCAAGCGTGTAATTGGCGTTGATCAGCAATACCGTTGCCAGCACTTTTTCGCCCGTGCCTGAGTCTGCAATCTCGATCAGTGCCGGCAGCATGTCGCTCTGCAAGGATGCGGGGGCGGTATACAGCGCCGACAACGTGTCCACAGCCACCTCAAGTTCACCGGGTGTCTCATCAAGCAGACGCCATACCAGAAGGTTGCCGCTCAGGCTCGATGCCCGCAGTTCCACAGGTGTGGACTCATTGCGGATGCGCAAGGTTGACATCGCAGGGGCCACCGCCATGGATTCAGCAACGACCGTTACCAGCGCCGAAGCCGTGCGCAACTCACCCGTTGCCGGATCGTCATAGCTGGCCGTGATCACATTGCGCACCGCTGAGCCTTCCAGGCTCTGCAAGGGCGGGGCAGTGAACACGCCGGTCTGATCGATCACGCCCTGGGCGCGACTGCCATCGATACCGCGTACGGTCCAGGTAATCGGTTCGGCTGTCCGGGTCAACTGGCGGACCTCGAAACGCTGACTGTTACCCACCTTGATGATCGACTGCAGCGGTTCCAGCGTGAATGAGGTGTTGGTCGGGTCGATCTGTCCGAACAACACCACATCGCCCGGTAGGTGGGCCTCGGTGGCCAGGAAGGCATTCTGCCCGGGGAACAGCAGATGATTGAGCGCATAAAAGTCCAGGTCCGGTAGTTCAATACCGAAGAACAGGTCTTTCATCTTTTGCATTTCCGACTTGATGAAGTCTTTGAACTGCGTGTGAACGACCTCCGCGTTTTCCTCGTCATACCTGGGCGTGAAGTTCTGAAGTTGCATCGTATAGTCAAACAAAGAATCCTCGAGAGAGAAACTCGTTTTATTCAGTGTTGTGTCCACGCTGATTGCAAATTTCAATGTCAGGGAGTAGGTGAAATTAATAATGTCCCGGATATTAAAGTCTTCAAAATTCTTTCTGTTGAGCTTGTAATGGTAGGGGTGTGTGATCGACTCACTCAAGGTGATCAATAATTGGCTGGCGTCGCTGCTGGTGTGTACTGTCAGACTCGGACTGAACGGAAAGTAGATATTAGCTACCATTAATTCGTGAACGACATCACCCCAGATATCCGCTTGCTTCTGAAGGTGAACACTCCCCGAATCCCACTTTCCATTCGTCGCTTTCAACAATGCACTGGAGCCCGGAGGCGTATTGGAAGACAAACTCAACCCACGACCGATATAGCTTGTCAGGTACGGCTTGATGACATTCTCGAAGATCATCCGGCTGGACAGCACGATGGAGCCCGAATAATCGGGTTGTCCTGGCTCCCTAGTCTCGTCGTCGGGGATCAGGTAACGGAACGTCGCGGCGTTTTCAGGGGTGGGCAACGTACCGTCATAGAAGTCATTGCGTGTGCGCACGAACAGGATGACACCGCCCTCGCCATAACTGCTTGAATTGATGTTCTTGCCACTGGGCGCCGCCTGCGTGCGGATGTGAAAGTTGCGCGGTGTCAGCATATCGTCACCGATATAATCCAGTACACCGATCAGATAGCGCCTGTCCGAGGCAGGCTGACTCTTGAACAGGTTTTTGAAAAACAGGCCCAGCTGCTCTTGCGGATACTCCAAGGTCACCAGATTACTGGTGAAGCTATAACCCTCGCCCAGATCGATCACCACATGGCCTGCCTGATCCACTTCGCCCATCACGGCGGCAAGGTCGACTTCCATTTGCACCTTGAACTGCTGTTGCACGCTGATGTTGAAACTGGACTTCAGGTACGCCGGACTGGCGTCGGGGTAGGACTGATAGGCCACGGAACCCGACACGATATCCAGCGTGACGACGACCCTGGAGTCCAGCAGGTCGGCGGTTTCAAAGGAGATCTGAGGTGCACTGAGCACCAGCCCGGAGAGTTCGAGCATTTCTCGTTTGGCGCCGCTGGGGTCTAGCGAGACGGTGCCGAAAATCGGCGGCAGGAAGCTGTCGGTATTGA
This sequence comes from Pseudomonas abietaniphila, assembly GCF_039697315.1. NCBI lineage: Bacteria > Pseudomonadati > Pseudomonadota > Gammaproteobacteria > Pseudomonadales > Pseudomonadaceae > Pseudomonas > Pseudomonas abietaniphila. The sequence continues at coordinate 4,898,751 of NZ_CP155619.1, forward strand.
ACTTGGTGACGTACTGATGTTCGAGCAGCCGGTTTATTTTGGCCCGACTGTAGGTAATGAGTGCGTTCCAGCCATACGTGACGGTTTTACCCTGCATCCAGCTGAGCAATGCATCGCGCGAATTCACCCCCTTGCCTGCGGTGTGCACTTTGGCTGGAGCGGCATGGCGCGCAGAACGGGCCTGGAGGATAGGGCGTGGGGGCGCATAACGAGGTGCGTGGCGGTCGAACCGCTCCAGCGGTAGTGGCAGCGCAATAAACCCAAACGGATCGCGGCTTGAAGGCCCTTTCCTCGCCATCACGATGGCCACACCGTCCTTCAGCGCAGTCGGTGCAGGCTCTGTGAAGATGCCTGTCTGATCCACCTCGCCATCGCCCCCCAATACAAACCACTCCAGTTCATCCTCGATGGGGTAAGTCTCTCCATAATCTGATTCCATCAGCGCAAGCTGGATGCCCTGTTCAGGGGCTTGCTCGATGATTTCCATGCTATAGGTCAGGTTCTGCCAGCACACCAGGATGAAGGCACGTGCCTTGGCGCCTGTCGCTGTATCGGTGAACTCCGCGGTGTCCACGGTGATCTGGTATTTCGGGCTCGTACCCGGGTTATAGAGATAGACCCCGGCTTTATCGGGGGCAGGCGTCAGGGTCGCCCCGTGATCGACGTTGCTGGTCAAGGTGAAGGTGATCTCGCTTTCACCCAGGCTCTCAACAAGAATCACCGCTTCCTTGGTTGTTGCACAGGTCTGGAAAAGCGGGCTGACACTCAACGATGAGGCGACGACGGTCACCAGCGTCGATGAGCTGCTCCCGCCGTTCATGTCCCGGGCGGTCACGATGACCCGAACGAACGATCCATCGAGCTCTTTCGCTGCAGGTGCCGTGTATAAGCCGCTGGCGCTGATCGTGCCGACGCCTGAAGTGGCGCCGTCGATCCCTTTGACGCTCCACTCCAGAGTCTGGGTACGTCGTGTCTCAATTGTGCTGGTCGTAAACTGCTCGGTTTTGCCTGCGAGCACCCTGGGTTCCAAAGGTAATATTTGAAACGAAGTCAAGCGGGTGTCCAGTTGGCCGAACAAGGCCAGGTCACCCGGCAGGTCCACATCGCTGATGCGCAGATTGTTGTTATCCGGAAACAGCAGGTTGTTCACCATGAAGGTCTTGATGTCAGGCGCTTTGAGCGCGTTGAACTTGCCGGACAGTGCGGTGCGGACGCGAGACTCGACCTCCTGATGAACGGCCCTCGCTTGCTGGCCGTTGACTGGAAGTACCGCCTCGTGTCCGTGTTCTTCAACGGTGAGGTGCGAAGTGCTGTCTCTTTCGAAACTCACGACATGAGTGACCGGGTCAATGCTCGGCCTGAAGTTGAGTTCAAAATCGTGTACGACTTGCAACTTGCCGTACACCTCATCATCTTTGTCAGGAAAATCCCACTTCTTTTTGGAGTGAAACGGGCATGCCGTTTCTTGCGCCCACTTGATGGTGATTTTATTATCTTTCGCGGCCACCAAATACCCTGAATCAAACCCGTAATTAAAAGGAAACTCCATGCTCTGTATATGGAAAAAGGCATCCCTTCCACCGCCGTGATCATATTCAAGCATGTATTCGCCCAGCGTAAACTTTCCACCACTGGCTTTCAGCGCGCTTTCATCATCGACGTACTTCATGGCGAGCCCGTTCCCCATGTCGAGGATCACTTGGTTCATCAATACCCGGTTGAAAATGACCTCGCTGGAAAAAATGGCCGCAGCGGAATACAAAGGGACGCCGGCACTGTCGACGTCATCCGGGATAAAGTAGGGCATACCGGAATCTTCGCCGGGCAGTCCAGCGCCGGGACCTTCACGACTTTCGAGGGTCACCAGCATGATCACGGCGCCAGAACCGCCGCCATTCGGGTCGCGCTGAGTCACTAGCTTGAAGCTTTTAGGGGTCATGACATCATTACTGAATGCCTCCATATGCCCCAGGGAATAACGCCGAAACTTCTCGTCTTGCTCGGTAAACCAGTCCTCGAAAAATTTGCCTATCAGCAGCTGATCTGCTTCGGAGTCGGTAAAGTCGCCCTTGAAGTTGTAGCCGTCCGCAATGTTGAAGTAAACATCGCCTTCTTTTCCGACCCCGCCGGTATTCGATTTGAGCGTGATGTCCATGAGCAGCTTGGGACCTGTCAATAGCGCTGCTGGATTGGCGTCGATGATTTTGGTGGTGTACGTGAAGTCAATGGCGTCAGAGGTCGCCGTATCGACGATTTTGGCGCCCATCAATTGATAGGTCAGCCGTGCCTCTGCTTTTTCCAGATTGGCATTTTCAAACGACAGGCGTGGGGGGCTCAGCACGATACCGCTGAGCGTTTTGAGCATTCCGCCCAACTCTATGACACCGCCGAATGGAGGCAATGCGTCGTTAAGCATGTAGCGTTTTATATATTGTTGCGTGAGCAGTGCATTGACCTTGTTGCGATTGTAACTGACGATGGCGTCCCAGCCCGATGTACAACGTCTGGACTTCATCGTATTAAGAATATTCTGCCGAGAGTTGTTACCCATTTCACACCTCTTCCGTCGTGCATTCTTTAGTTTCAGGGAGGGTTGAGCTAATCAATCAGTTTCAGTGCCAGTGTTCGGAACGGTTGGGGTGAGGCACTGTTGTCGAAACGTACAGAGACATACACATCAAATTGTTCATCTTTTTTTAATTGTTGGAGAAGGGTCGTCGGCAACACACCATGGTTAACCCCGTTAACGACATCACTGTCCGACACGGCATAATCTTTGAGGATGTCGTAGTCCACCGGTGAGACGCCGTCCGAGCCCAATCCGGAGAACTCCAGGCCCAACTGTTGGCCGGCAGCAATGTAAACCCAGGGCTCCAGTGTGAAATGAGCGCCGCCGGCAGCGATGGCCGTGTTCAGGCTGAGCTCACCGGTTGTGCCTATCGCTTCGGTACAGTGCAGATTGGCAAAGCTGTCGCGTGGTATCTGAGGAATGGAAAGCCGGTGCTTGTCAGAGACGACCTCCAGCTTCGCGATTTTTGTGCGCGTTACCGTGTAATACACATCAAATGTGGTCCCCAGATTGGCCGGAATCGCGGTGGTGGGGATCCTGAAATCCAGCCCGCCGTCCACCAGGGGGGTCGACGTTACAAACTTGCCGGTCTTGCCAATGCCGTCCCAGGTGACTGTTATCAGATCGCCCGGCACCAAACCCGCGTTGGCAGGGACGCGGACGGTGGCACCTTTTTTGGTAACGTCAACGTTTAGCGGTTCGAGTGTTGACGTTCCCGCCACAGGAGTGGCCTCCAGCACGGACGGTGCGGTCAGTTTCAGCGGTGTGACGATGGACAACTTCCGCGTTGCGGAGGAAGCGCTGCTGCCGATTCGTGCGTATTGCCAAGTGAGCGTCACGTCGCTGCCAATGCTGGCGTCGAGCACGTTCTTCTCGATCAGGAACTCGATTCTCCTGCTGTCGATGTTCGACTGGTCGATACGTACGTGCTGGATTCTGCTATTGGTCGCTCGGGCGGCGCTCCAGTAAACCAGGACATCGTCACCGACCTGTATGTCCGGGTACGGATCCACCTCAATCACGGCCCCGTTGGGAAACCCCGCCGGGTCCAAGGTATCTCCGGTCAGGTCTCGGATACGCGGTAGCGGCATCCGGGTATCTGGCGGCACGGAGAGCTTCAGTTGCAGGCGGGAAGAGTCGGTGCTGCCGCTCGTGGAATAGGTGACGGCGTAACTGATTTCGACGCGGCCATCCGCTGCGCCGCTGAAGTAGTTATCGCTGACTGACCAACTCAGAGGAAAGCCGACGTCTGTGTCGCCCAGGGTTTTGGTGTTGAGGTAGGGGGACAGAGGATTGCCGCCTGTCTCATAGGCCTGCCAGGTCAACTTGACGGTATCGCCTTTGGCCATGGCATGGTAAGGCGCGACAGCGACTTGAACCGGCCCCTGTGCTATAGGCTCCAGAAAACCGTTATGAGCCTCTTTGACCTGTGGTACTGGCAAGTGCGCAGCCGGTGCCGGGCGTTGTCCTACGAACAGTATCAGGCGTTTGGACTCCTCCGTAACGCCTTGATCGTCGACGGTGTAAGAGTAAAAAGCCTGACCGTCGCGCAGACCGACCACGACCGCATTGGGAATCTCGATCTCAAGGCCCTCTACTGGAAGTTGGTCTTTGTCGACCCTTATCGGGTTCGATCTGAAGTCCAGACCATCGGATGCCGATGTCCTCCCGATCCAGGAAAACGTCACGAGGTCACCGTCCATTTCATCATCGTTGCCGTAGCGGATATAGGCCAACAGGTTTTTAGTGCCGAGTTCAATCAGGTCGACAGTGTCATCTACCAGCGTCGGTATTTTAGGGGCAGGCTTATCGGCCATGTTGATTACCTTAACGTGTGCGGTGAAATACCCATGCACTTCTTCTACTCGCCCGATACCGCGCTGTAACCTAGTAGAACTGATAGGTGGCGCTGGCACCGTCCAGTGCTAGCGTTAGTGATGACAATTACTGCACGACCACCGGCAGTTTCTTATCATGTGCTCAATGACAAGGATGGCATTATGAAAAGCATCAGACTCATGCTCTGTTCATCTTTTTTGATGGCGGCGTGTTTTTCGCAAGTGGCGATCAGTGCGGCCCTGGAAGACCCTGTCTATCAAGGTCGGCTGGAAATTTATGGGGGCAAGAAGGGGGATGAGCTTTCTTGTACGCTTGCGTTTGAAAATGGGAGCTTTAACTTCAAGAATATCGATGAGTGCGAGAATGATACTGCCTCTAAGTTTAAACTTGATGAAGTACCCTCTGCAGCCTTCATTACCTTTTACGATGCGCCTGATTGCGCCTCTCATGACAACTTCATTATTAAAATGAAGACCGTGAAACATCCAACCACAACGGTGGAGGCCGTTGATCTGACGACAGCAGCCAAGAAACGTCCGAATGAAGTGGTGGTGCCCGGCATCATCATGATCAGCACGGAAAACGATCAAGGTCAGATTAAAGACAAATTGTCCTGCGTCAAAATAGAGCGTTCTTCCGGGCCTGGCAGTTAAACCCGGACTTTCCTGTCTTTCGGTTGCCGAGCCTGTCGTCATGCAGTCTCGCGCTCAAGGTTGCATCGACTATCGCTGACCCGAAACAGCAATGGAGATCCACGCGCATGGCCACGTCCTCAGTTCACTCCAACGCCTTCAACTTTCTCAGTTTCGTCGAAGCCGGTGTCGACTCTCGCACCGGTCAGTACACCTGTTCCATCAGCCTGCCGGAACTCAAATGCAACGCCCTGTGCGGCCCCGCGTTGCCACTGCGCCTGAGCTTCAATCCGCTGGCCACCCAGCTTGCCAGCAAAGACCGCAACAGCGGGTTCGGCTGCGGCTGGAGCCTGGCGCTGTCGCAGTACAACCCGACCACCCAGATGCTTTCCCTGAGCACCGGCGAATCCTTCAAGGTCACCGGCAGCGGCGTGCAGCCGGCGATCCGCGAACAGAAGATTGAAAGCTTTCACTTCTATGAAGAACAGGGCAGCACCGGCCCGCTCTACTGGGTGGTGCACAAGTCCGGCCTGGTGGAACACCTGAGTCCTGGTGGCCCCGACGGCATTGCCTTGCCCAGCGCCATCTATTCGGCACAGGGCCACAAGATCGAGTTGTTCTACGAAGTCTTCAAGGGGGTGCGCACCCTCTCCGAAATCCAGGACAGCAGCGGCACCGTGCTGCGCATCGTGCGCACCGATGCGGCCATCACGCTGCACCTGCACCCGGACGTCCCCGAGCTGGACGCCCGTTACGTCATGGCGCTGGCCGACAGCGATGAGCGGGTCTCCGACCTCGTCCTGCCCACCGATGAAAAAGCGCGCTGGCACTTCGAATACGGGTATTTCAACGACTTCCTGTGCGTCACCCAGGTGCTGACGCCGCTGGGCGGCACGGAAACCATCGACCATGCCGTGCCGGGCCATGAGTTTCCGGGCAATGCCCGCCGCGCATTGCCGCGGGTCCGGGAACACATCAACAACCCCGGTTCCGGTCAACCGCCGATCACCACCCGTTACGAATACTCCGACACCAACTTCCTCGGTTTTGGTGCCCAGGGCCTGATCTGGAGCGATGACGGTCAGGATAATCTGTACAAGCTCAACACCCCTTACCAGTACACCACCACCGAAATCCTGTACGACAACGCCCAGAAGCGCGATGTGCGGCGCATTCATCGCGTCTTCAACCGCTTTCACCTGCTCGTCAGCGAAGAAACCACCCAGAACGACAACGTCCTGCTGCTGGAAAACAGCTACTACGCCGACCAGAACCCCAACCTGAGTTTCGACCAGCAGCCGGCCCAGTGCCAACTGGCCACCGAGGTGCGCAAGACCTGGTACCTGCGCAGCAGCTCCGCCAATAAGCGGGTGGAAAGCACCCTGACCGAGTTCGACGCGTACGGCAATCTGCTGGTGCAGACCCTGCCCACCGGCATCCGCGAAGTCAGCAGCTATTATCCCAAGGAAGGCGCCGACGGCTGCCCGCCCGACCCTGACGATTTCGTGCGCACCTTGAAGGAAAAACGGGTAGAACCCGCGCAGTCGCGGCACGACCTGAGCGTGTCCGGAGCACGCCGCCGCTGCGCAGTGAAAGCCCTCAAGAACGACTTTGCAGCGTTCGTGCAGAGCCCGCGAAAGCTGGGCGAGGCCGCACCGACGCTGCGCAGCGTCTACCGCTACAGCGTCAAACCGACCCTGGGCAGCACGCTGAGCGAATGGCTGGCACTGGACAGCGAAACGCTGCTGCAGGTGGACAGTAACGGCGATATCGAACTGCAACGCACCGAAACGCAGTACATCGACGACGTGAACGAGCCGTTTTTGTTCGGGCGTAAACGCGTCGAAAACGTGACCCTCAACGGTTTTACCCAAACCAGTACCTTTGAGTACAGCAAACCGCTCAACGACACTAAAACCAAACGGTTTGAGGGCGAATACGTTCAACGGATCGTTGAAACCCGCAGCACCAACCTCGACGCTGCCAAGAAAGAAATTACCTCGGAATATTCGTTGCTCAATGGCGAGCCCCTGCTTACCCGCGACGACAACGATGTAGCGATTCGCTACAGGTACGACGTGCTCGGGCGCGTGGTCGAGGAGAAGGTCGCGCCGGATACAGCCTACGAGGCCAGACGCCTTTACAGTTACGTGCTGAGTGGCGCGCCCGGGAACCAGGTCATGCAGGAGTCAATAAACGTCAAAGACGTCAAGACCCGCACCTGGCTGGATGGACTCCATCGTACGGTCAGGGAGGAGCGTCAGGATGTCGACGCGGTCGAGCCGGGGAGCGAACCAGCGTGGCGCCTGACGTACAGTGCCGAGCACGATCTGCTGGGCAATCTGGCAGCCGAAACCGAGTATGACTGGATCAATGGCGACACTCCTTATGTCAGCACATTCGATTACGATGACTGGGGAGAACAACGCTGTGTGACAGGCCCCGACGGGATTCAACAGCATCAGGTCAATGACCCCATTGCGTTGACGCGTACCGAGTGGCGCGAGTCTGCGCAGAAGGTCAAATCGGACACGACCCAGACCACGCAGAATTTATTCGAAAAACCCTTGAGGGTGTTGCGCACAGACGAAGCGGGGCACGCGTACCTGCATGAGTACTTCTATGACGGTCTGGGGCGCAGTGTTGAGGAGTACGACGCCCTCGATCGTCGCACGCTTTACAGTTATGACGCCTTCGACCGCATGGTCGAAACCGAGCTGGCCGATGGTGCCTGGGTCAAGCGTGACTATGCCCTGCACAGCAGGGAAGACCTGCCCGTACTGATCAGTGTCAATGACATTGTGCTGGGTGAGCAGGCCTTTGACGGTCTGGGGCGCAGAGTCATGGCCAGGACCGGTGGTCGTGAGCAGACGTTCAGCTACCTGCCTGGGCAGAATCAGCCAGAGAGCGTGCAGCGTCCCAGCGGCAAGGTCATCAAATACCAGTACACGCCACAGTTGGGCGACGAGCCCAACCAGCGGGTCATGGCAGCCTCCACCGCTGACTACACGTACGATGTGCAAAATGCGCGCTTGCTCGAGTGTATCGAACAGCCCAGCCCCGGCAGGCAAGGCCAGCAGGCCGTGAAGATGGAGCGCAAGTACTTCAGTACCGGAAAACTGAAAAGCGAACGGCGCATCCAGGGCAGCGATGATTCCGAAGCGCGTTATGACTACAGCCTGCGCGGTCGCCTGCTCAGGTTCACTGACATTTTCCAGCAAGCTCAGACCTGCGAATACGACGCCGCCGGACGGCTGATCAATACCCGTCTTGCAGAGGTGGACACCACATTCACCTACGATGATCTCGGGCGCGCTGCCAGTGTTCAGACCCTCAATACAGCACAAGGCAAACAGGTCTTCGTCTCGCTGACGTACGACGGGTTCGGTCGCGAGGCTGTGCGCACTTTCGACTTTGGTGACGAGCGCCAGCAACTGACTCAGCGCTACAACGAAGTCGATGCGTTGGTGCAGCGCACGCTGGAGCGGGTTTACACCGACGGGACGCCCGCGCAAATCCTGCGTGACGAGCAGTATGAGTACGATCTGCGGGCGCGTCTGAGACACTACCGCTGCACCGGCACGGAATGTCCGCTGGACCCTTATGGCAAAACCCTGAAGGAGCAGGTCTTCGATTTCGATGCCTTGAACAACCTCACGACCGTGACCACCACCTTTGTCGACGGCAGTGCGCAGGGGCAGAACACGGCGACCTATGTCTATTCCGGCGCCGATCCGACACAACTGCGCGAGGTGCGCAATGTCAGCGCCGACCCTGCTTACCCTGCACTGATCACGCTCGACTATGACCTGGACGGTAACCTGACGGTGGATGAACAAGGACGGCAACTGGAGTACGACGACATCGGTCGCCTGGTCAGCGTCAGCGCGTTGCCCGGCGAGAGCGCCAACACGTATCACTACGACGCCCTGGACACCCTCAGTGGTCGCAGCGATGGTTCAACCTCCGAAGCCCGTTTCTACCTCGACGCTCAGTTGGTGAGCCAGAAGGAGTCGAACGGCAACCAGCTGAGCTTCATGCGCGGCGGCGATCACCTGCTGGCTGAACGCAGTAAAAGTGGGGAGGATTCGCCGGGAAAGAACCTGCTGCTGGTCAGTGACAGCCGTGACACCGTGCTCGGCGAAATCGATCAGCAGCGCTTACACGCCCATGCCTACACCGCTTACGGCCATCGCGACATAGCCCCGCAAACGGCCAGTCACCTGGGATTCAACGGTGAGCGGTGCGAAGACGCCGGAGGGTACCTGCTGGGCGCGGGTTACCGGGCCTACAACCCGGTGCTGATGCGCTTTCACAGCCCGGACAGCCTGAGCCCCTTCGATGCAGGCGGCTGGAATTCTTATGCCTACTGCGTGGGCGATCCGGTCAACTTCGTCGATCCAACGGGGCACCTGCCCAGTTGGGCCATGATGGCGATCGGCGTCGTCGGCGGCATTGCACTGGGCGTAGTGTCCGGCGGGGTCGGCACTCTGGTGGCTGGCACGATGGCCGCCAGCACCGCTGCCGCTGCTGCGAACGCTTCGATGGTCCTTGGTGTGGGCCTGGAGATCGCGTCTGTGGGGACGGGGATAGCGGGAACGGCGATGGGTGGGGAGGAAGGAAACCTCTTGGGCAAGATCAGCATGGGGCTCGGGCTTGCTGCCGGTGTGGTGGGCGGGTTTGGGATGGGGATGAAGTTGAAGGTCAGAACGACCAATAAAATGGAAGCCGCACAGTATGGGAAAAAAGGTCATGCAGAGGATTATGGGAGAGTGACTAGAAGTTACGCTAACCGTCCTGACCCAGAATTCGATGCGCAATTGAAGATAAGTAACGACAACCCAAGCCCGGACGCGGTAGGAAGCAGGCTGGATGCTCAGCATGCGGCCGAGGGTAATCGAGCACGCTTTCGAGATGGAAATGATCAGTGGGGAAGAAGGTATGCGACCTCTAGAATCGGAGACTGGAAAACGGCAGTTGAACCTTACACTGGGCCTGTCGAGGTTCAGCGGCATATTAGGTCAAGGCCGCGCAATCCTATCAATCCCCGTATACTGAGTCTGGATTAATCACGTTGCGACTCGGTATGAGAACAACAGTTTAAAGAGGGCTGCGTGTAATCGTTGCATGAATGTTTTGTTCTACATCGCATCGTTAATATTGGCTACCGATGTCAAATGGAGGAACCGTTGGCAGGGGTGCGGAGGGAAAGTTAATGACCACGTCTAAATGTTTTTGCGTATACCCCAATGGAGGCGAAGCATTTGACCGTTTTGCCGCCTCCTTGCCGTCCTTGGCGAATCCGGTGCGACCGTTTTACGGCGGCGATGATTCTAAGCCAAGCGTTGAGACGACTTCGCCACATTCGGTCATGCAGAACCATGGCGGCATGCCGCACCAACGCCCGCCTGATGATCCGCCCTGGGAGACCACGCTCTTGGGGACGGACCAGCGACGCACTGTTTTGCATAAGAGAGCGGCGCAGGATCAAGCAGATTTGGTCTACACCCCCTATGGCCATAGCCAGGACACCAGTGGCCTGAGCGGTGGGCTAGGTTTCAATGGCGAACCCCGCGAATCGACGACGGGGCATTATCTGCTGGGTGCCGGTTACCGGGCATTCAATCCGGCGCTCATGCGATTTAACAACCCGGACAGTTTGAGCCCGTTCGAGGCGGGTGGCTTGAATCCTTACGCCTACTGCCTGGGAGATCCGGTGAACTTCATTGACCCAACGGGACACCTGCCCACTTGGGCCATGATGGCGATCGGCATCGCTGGCGGCATCGCACTGGGCGTGGTCTTTGGTGGTGTCGGAACCCTGGTGGTGGGCTCGATGGCGGCCAGCACCGCCGCCGCTGCTGCAAACGCTTCGATGGTCCTCGGTGTGGGCCTGGAGATCGCGTCTGCCGGAACAGGAATAGCGGGAACGGTTATGGGCGGCGAGAAAGGAGACCTGTTGGGCAAGATCAGCATGGGACTGGGGTTTGCTGCCGGAGCGGCGGGAGGATTTGGAGGAGGGATGAAGCTAAAGATCGGACCGCACTCGAGGCGAGCGCTGCCGGTACTGCCCGGGTTAAACCGGTTGCAGCGGGTCAATGGCAGGATAGGCTTCCCGGCGAGTGGACGAGGAGCAGGAAAGGCTGCGCAACGCTGGTCCATCGACAAGACAAAAGGCAGCTTCAAAGAGAGCGGTCTGACAACTGCGGAGCAGGAAAAGTGGGATAGGTTTCAAAATGCCATCCATAACGACGGCGCTCACTATACAGACGCAGCCAAGCAGGCTGGCGACACCAACTTGAAGAGTTTAGCGAAGGTTTCAATGCCATCCGAGGTCGATGGCACCTCAAGCTACACGGAGGTGCTGCAGTATCAGATCAGACTAAGTAAAAAAGCGCGTGCGACCTTCTGGGCGAATGAATCAACCAAAACGGTAAAGGTGATACGGGTTGGTGGGCATACATGATCAGAACACTGCAGGGCACGCCCAAAGTGGACCGAGCAGGCATCTGGCGCGGAAATACTGTCAGTAACAGCGCTCTACCCGAGCCGGCACCTGCCATTGATTATCCAGTGTGAAGTGGGGAGAGTAACCCCTACCAACCTGTAGAGCGCCGCCGTTCTAGTTTTGCTGAGTTTAGTTTGCGTGAGTTCGGTTTAGATGACTTTATTATCAGTGGTTATGGTTCTCGGCGTAGTTCATCGGGTTTATCGGGTTCATCCGATTGGTCGGCTGTTTCAGAAGTAAGCGTTGGTGATGAGGGACGCATGTTTGGGCGGGTAATCCTTACGCTGATGCATTTCGAGAAATTTTGTCTGAGTCAGACGCTGGTATTTGAGTGTGCGGTTCAGTGACGTCAGGTACTAGTCTTATGACAGAGTCACTTGGTAATCCGAGCTTTGGAAAGATGCGTTAGGTGACCTTGAATGCCAGTGAGTAAGGTCTGAGATTCGCTTTTCAAGTTGGTTGAAGGGGCCGGTTTGACGCTATTTAGAGTGACGGTGCGCAGATTGGCAGGTTTGCTAAGGAGGATGTACCAATGAACACCCCTACATGGTTGCACCTATACCCCTGTGATGGCAAAGCAACTGACCCTCTGGCTGCGTCTTTGCCGCCCCTCCCGGAGCCAGTACCACCCTCTCGCGGCAGCGGTACTCCTGCGCCTGGCATTCAAGCGACTTCGCCCCATTCGGTCATGCAGAACCAGGGCGGCATGCCGCACCAACAACAGCCTGATGATCCGCCCTGGGAGACCACGCTCTTGGGGACGGACCAGCGACGCACGGTTTTGCACAAGAGGGCGGCGCAGGATCAAGCAGACTTGGTCTATACCCCCTATGGCCATAGCCAGGACACCAGTGGCCTGAGCGGTGGGCTAGGTTTCAATGGGGAACCCCGCGAATCGATGACGGGGCATTATCTGCTGGGCGCCGGTTACCGGGCATTCAATCCGGCGCTCATGCGGTTCAACAACCCGGACAGTTTGAGCCCGTTTGAGGCGGGTGGCTTGAATCCTTACGCCTACTGTGTGGGCGATCCGGTGAACTTCGTTGATCCGACAGGGCATTTGCCGAGCTGGGCCATGATGGCCGTCGGAATGATAGGGGGAGCTGTCCTGAGTCTGGGGTTCTCGGCGGTAGGAGCGGCGGCCGTGTTAGCGGGCGCTGTCTCCACTCAGGCCTCTGCAACAGCGGGTAGTGTCGCAGTTGCAGTAGGGATAGGGCTGGATGTCGCCTCCGTCGGGGCAGGGATCGCCGGGAGTGTCATCGGTGGCAAATCTGGGGATGCGTTAGGAAAGGCCAGCACGGTGCTTGGTATTGTCGGAGGCATTACTGCCGGTTTTGGCGCAGGGCTCAAGTATGTTTCTCGTACGCCACTCGCGCGTAATTTGAACAGAACGGCACGGGGTTATTTACAAGATGGCGAGCCCCCGCAGCGGATGATTACTAATTTTAACGATTTTCGTCGGCAAGACCGTTGGGTTGATGAGTATATTAATGAGCACTACGATAATCACTATGCATTTGCATTCGATGACCGGAGACATCCGAGAATTGTTGAGGACCATTTTTTTAGCCAGAATCCACAAGCCCGTTTGCGCCTAATTGCACAATTTGACAATGACGGCTTACCTCTCACCGACATGGTCCTCTGGCGGCGGCGGCGGTCGTCAAGCTCAAGTTTGTCAAGCTTATCGAGTGTTGCCAGTCGTCGAGTACGACGAGTGAGCTTGGATTTGGATTAACGTCAGGCCCGGGATCAGGCAGTATTGTTTATGGCTTCCCCGGGGATAAGGCGGCAGCCAAATTGCGAAATTAAGATTTCTTATTTCTTGTTACGGGTTATTCAGGAGGGATTTGAGTACCACGTTATCGTCATCATTACGATGACCTTGCCCATCTGCGGTGTGGACCAAGATTTCATCTAGGATGCTTATTGATGCAATGTCACGAAGTCCAGTCGGCCCAGCTCCAGGAAGGTTGGCAAACCACGCTGTTGGCAACGGACCTACAGCGCTCGGTCTTGCGTACGGATACAGACCACTCTCGAACCCGCATCGCTTACAGCCCTTATGGCCATAGCAATGATGTTGGCGGAGTGAGCACGCTTTTGGGTTTCAATGGCGAACGCCGCGAATCAATGACGGGGCATTATCTGCTGGGTGCCGGTTACCGGGCATTCAATCCGGTGCTCATGCGCTTCAACAGCCCTGACAACTTGAGTCCTTTGGGTGAGGGCGGTTTGAATCCTTATGCCTATTGCCTGGGTGATCCTGTCAATCGCATTGACCCCGTCGGGGCATTTGTCATGGCAGTCGTCATTAGGCTTGGGGTTGGGGCTGCTGGGTATCGTTGTAGGGCTTTTCAGTGCAGGGGCCTCGACCCCCTTGGCTGTCGCCGGATTAGCCACCGGATTGATCTCCGAAGGCACTGCCGTAGCCTCTGCGCTCACCGAAAGCAGAGCCCCCAAATGGTCAGAAGGCCTGATGTGGGCCAGCGCCGGACTGGGCCTTGCCGCTGCGGGGATGGCCGGGTTGAGTTTTCTGAATAATTACAAAATCAGTCGAAGGATATTGAACCGAGGTCTCGGTCAGCAGCACGGAAGCGTGCTGGGGCACGGCATGTTCACTGAGCGTGACATCACTGCGCACGGCTATCCTTTCACAACCGCCACAACGAAGCCCAGTTCGGGATTGACCCTGGCGCGGCAGCTTCAAAACGTAGAGTGGAAGACTGAGGCACCAGTAAGGCTGATTTCGTGTTTCAGTGCCAATGGCGGTTCATACGCCTCCCAAGCGCAGGTACTGGCCAATCGGTTGCAACGTGATGTGACCGGATACTACGGCTTGGTCACTGCGAATCGGGCAAGCGACACCGTGAGGGGTACTTACCGCGTCTTTTCGCCACAAACCGGTTTGACGGCAATCAGGACCGGTATGCTGAACACGACGCTGTCCTACCTGGTCAGACCTGCCTATTTCCTTAAAAGGCCGGCTTACTTCTTCTGATATCCGCATCGACATCACCCGGCCAAGTGTTCAAACGGCCCATTCCGTTGCCAGGCGACGAGGCGCGCTCACGGATCGGGACGCCCCATTGAGTCCCAAGGCACGTCCGTACTCGATCAAACCGCTGTCGTGGATGAGCCCCAGTTTTTGCATCGCGGTCCGTTTGTGGCGGCTGACGGTTTTTTCACTGCGGTTGAGGCGTTCGGCGATTTGTCGTCCTGACAGTCCCTGGTAGAGCAGCCGCACCACTTCCACTTCGCGGATAGACAGTGCGGAGTCTGCGTGCGCATCGCAGGCTGGCGTACCCAGCCTGTTGCCAACGCTCGGGCTTATATAAATGTGCCCTCGGCATACGGTGTCCAGTGCGCAGTCGAGTTCGGTCAACGAGTCGTGTTTGTCGAACAAGCCCCGGACCCCCAGATCGAGCAGGTTCCTCCACAAGACGGGGCTGTCGAACATGCTCATGACAATGACGTCCACCGCGTCGAAATGGCGACGGATGTAACTGATCAGCGCCAGCCCGTCGGGTTTCTGGCTGCCGGGCATGGAGAAGTCAGTGATCAACAGCTCGCAAGGGCGATGGTGAAGGTGTTCGATCAACTGGTCGGCGTTGTGGGCATCACTGATAAAAGCACCGTGATGCCGGCCGTTGCTCAACGACATGCGTGCTCCCAGCAATACTACAGGGTGATCGTCTGCCAGCAGGATGTGTCGTGGGGTTGATCGGGGGCGTAGGGTTCGCGGGTGGGTATTCATGCTAAAGGCTCAGGCGGTGCAAAGGTTTGACAGGCATTGAGCAATGGCGGGGATAGACGGGGTGGTTTTCAGACCCCGCCTATTTGAAAGCGCTGGAACTGTAACAAGAGCTTGTAGGAATTCTCTGTACGCTGTTCGTGTTTGTTGTGTAGTCCTATTCCTAATTGTCCGTGAGGTCTGGATATTTCAGGATGGCCTTAAAGGTTCCCGGTCCGTCATTTCATTCGTCGAGCAGGCCCATTTCTGTCGCTTTGCGCAACGCTAGCCAACGGGAGCCGACATTGAATTTGCGCCGGATATTGGCGAAGTGAAAATTGACCGTGGCCTCGGTGCAGGCCAGGATTTGCGCAATTTCCCATGAAGACTTGCCTTTGTTTCCCCAGTGACCGACTTGCTTTTCCTTGGGTGTCAGGGTGACGGGGGGCGTCGAGGCCGCCAAAAGCCGCGAGTGAGCGGTGTCCGGAATGCCGGGGTTTTGGTGTAGAGGTGCGTGCATGGCAATGTGTCCTTTTCGATTGACTCGTCCCTTTGAAATGACGGGCCTGATGCCTGAGAGGCCCTCTGCGGCTGGCGCACCCCCTGCGCGTTGTGCCGCTGATTAGGTTTATAAACCCGATGCGCTTTTTTGAAAGCTGTCAGAAATGACAGTAGGGCGGTATTTCCGATGAGCTGCATCGCAGGAGAGGGGCCTGTGCTGCAAGCCTGCGGGACAGGCGAGAGCGCCCGGATCGAGGCTTGTGCAATGCCCCTCAGCGCCCTGGAAGATTAGCCTTACGCCGTGGGGTGACTTCTTGTGTTTGACCCACTAGAATGCTTGCCCTTGATTCTGGGGTCGGGAATGGCCGGCTATCGTCTGTGCAACGAGGAATATCCATGCAAGTTTCTGTTGAAAACACTTCGGCTCTTGAGCGCCGCATGACCATTGGCGTGCCTGCCGAACGCATCGAGACGGAAGTCAACAAGCGTCTGCAGCAGACCGCACGCAAAGCCAAGATCCCGGGCTTCCGCCCTGGCAAAGTGCCTATGAGCGTGATCCGCCAGCGTTACGAAGACGGCGCTCGTCAGGAAGCCCTGGGCGACCTGATCCAGGCGACCTTCTACGAAGCAGTCGTAGAGCAAAAGCTGAACCCTGCCGGCGCACCTTCCGTCGAGCCAAAAACCTTCGAAAAAGGCAAGGACCTCGAGTACGTCGCCACGTTCGAAGTGTTCCCTGAATTCTCTGTTGCCGGTTTCGAGTCCGTATCCGTAGAGCGTCTGTCTGCCGACGTCGCTGACTCCGATCTGGACAACATGCTGGAAATCCTGCGCAAGCAGAACGTCCGTTTTGAAGTGGCCGACCGTGCTGCCGAGAACGAAGACCAACTGAACATCGACTTCGTGGGCAAAATCGATGGCGAAGCATTCGCTGGCGGTTCGGCGACCGGCACTCAGCTGGTACTGGGCTCGGGTCGCATGATCCCTGGTTTCGAAGAAGGCCTGGTTGGCGCCAAAGCTGGCGAAAAGCGCGTTCTGAACCTGACGTTCCCAGAGGATTATCAGAATCTGGAACTGGCTGGCAAAACCGCTGAGTTCACCGTTACCGTGAACACGGTGTCGGCACCGACCCTGCCTGAGCTGAACGAAGCGTTCTTCAACCAGTTCGGCATCAAGGAAACCGGTATCGAAGGCTTCCGCACCGAAGTTCGCAAGAACATGGAGCGCGAGCTGCGTCAGGCTATCAAGTCCAAGGTCAAGAATCAGGTAATGGACGGTCTGCTGGCCGCCAACCCGATCGAAGTGCCTAAAGCACTGCTGGAAAACGAAGTGAACCGTCTGCGCGTTCAGGCCGTTCAACAGTTCGGCGGCAACATCAAGCCTGACCAACTGCCAGCCGAGCTGTTCGAAGAGCAAGCCAAGCGCCGCGTTGAGCTGGGTCTGATCGTTGCTGAAGTCGTCAAGCAGTTCGACCTCAAGCCTGACGAAGCCCGTGTTCGCGAGCTGATCCAGGAAATGGCTTCCGCTTACCAGGAGCCTGAGCAGGTTGTGGCCTGGTACTACAAGAACGAACAGCAAATGAACGAAGTGCGTTCGGTTGTGCTGGAAGAGCAAGTTGTGGATACTGTTTTGCAGAAAGCGAGCGTGACCGATAAAGCGGTCTCGTACGAAGAAGCCGTCAAGCCGGTAGAAGCTCCACAAGCCGACTGATTTCTTTCTCTCGTTCGAAAACACCATAAGCCAGCCTTCGCGCTGGCTTATGCGTATTCAAGACATGACTATTTGGGAGTGAATGCGAGACATGTCCCGCAATTCTTATATTCAGCAGAACTCTGACATCCAGGCCGCTGGCGGCCTGGTCCCGATGGTTATCGAGCAGTCCGCCCGTGGCGAACGCGCCTATGACATCTACTCCCGCCTGCTCAAGGAACGCGTCATCTTCCTGGTCGGCCCGGTTGAAGACTACATGGCCAACCTGATCTCGGCGCAACTGCTGTTCCTTGAAGCGGAAAACCCGGACAAGGACATCCATCTCTACATCAACTCCCCAGGTGGTTCGGTGACCGCTGGCATGGCGATTTACGACACCATGCAGTTCATCAAGCCGGACGTTTCCACGACGGTCATGGGACAGGCTTGCAGCATGGGCGCTTTCCTGCTGGCGGGCGGTGCCAAGGGCAAGCGCTTCGCGCTGCCGAACTCCCGCGTGATGATTCACCAGCCACTGGGCGGTTTCCAGGGGCAGGCGTCGGACATCGACATTCACGCCAAGGAAATCCTGTACATTCGCCAGCGTCTGAACGAGCTGCTGGCCCACCATACAGGTCAGTCGCTGGAAGCCATCGAGCGCGACACCAACCGCGACAATTTCATGAGCGCCGAACGCGCTGCTGAATATGGCCTGGTGGACTCGGTGCTCGACAAACGTCAAATGATCAAATGATTGCTTGATAGGCAGTAATCCCAGGCGGTCGGTACGTCCGTACCGCCTGCGGACTTGAAAAAGCCCGCAATTGCCTTCATCTTGTGTTGCAAGCCTACCGGATTGGATCGATCGAATGACTGACACCCGCAACGGCGAGGACAACGGCAAACTGCTTTATTGCTCCTTCTGCGGCAAAAGCCAGCATGAAGTACGCAAGTTGATTGCCGGCCCCTCGGTATTTATCTGTGACGAGTGCGTCGACCTGTGCAATGACATCATCCGCGAGGAGGTGCAGGAAGCACAGGCAGAAAGCAGCGCGCATAAATTACCATCGCCTAAAGAAATCAGCGGCATCCTTGACCAGTACGTCATTGGTCAGGAGCGTGCCAAAAAGGTTCTCGCAGTAGCGGTGTACAACCACTACAAGCGGCTGAACCAGCGCGACAAGAAAAATGACGACGTTGAACTGGGCAAGAGCAACATCCTGCTGATCGGCCCTACGGGCTCCGGCAAGACCCTGCTCGCGGAAACGCTGGCACGTTTGCTCAACGTACCGTTCACCATCGCCGACGCCACCACCCTGACCGAAGCCGGTTATGTGGGTGAGGACGTGGAAAACATCATCCAGAAGCTGTTGCAGAAATGCGATTACGATGTCGAGAAGGCCCAGATGGGCATTGTCTACATCGACGAAATCGACAAGATTTCGCGCAAATCCGACAACCCTTCGATTACACGTGACGTTTCCGGTGAGGGCGTGCAACAAGCCTTGCTGAAACTGATCGAAGGCACTGTGGCTTCCGTTCCGCCGCAGGGCGGTCGCAAGCATCCACAGCAGGAATTCCTGCAGGTGGACACGCGCAACATCCTGTTCATCTGCGGCGGTGCGTTCTCGGGCCTCGAAAAGGTCATCCAGAATCGCTCCACCAAGGGCGGCATCGGTTTCAACGCCGAAGTGCGCAGCAAGGAAGAGGGCAAGAAGGTTGGCGAATCCCTGCGTGAGGTCGAGCCTGACGATCTGGTCAAGTTCGGTCTGATTCCGGAGTTCGTGGGCCGTCTGCCAGTACTGGCGACCCTGGACGAGCTGGACGAAGCTGCGTTGATGCAGATTCTGACCGAGCCGAAGAACGCGCTGACCAAGCAGTACGGCAAGTTGTTCGAAATGGAAGGCGTGGACCTCGAGTTCCGCACCGATGCGCTGAAATCGGTTGCTCGTCGTGCGCTGGAGCGCAAGACCGGTGCCCGTGGTCTGCGGTCCATCCTCGAAGGCGTGCTGCTCGACACCATGTACGAAATCCCGTCGCAAACCGACGTGAGTAAAGTGGTGATCGACGAAAGCGTGATCGAAGGTACGTCCAAGCCGCTGTTGATCTACGAAAACAGCGAGCCACCCGCCAAGGTGGCTCCCGACGCGTAAGTCGCAAGGCTTCGTACCGGGCGACTGGAAAAGAAAGGGGCCCTCGGGCCCCTTTTGCATTTCACCGTCTCTTTCGCATTAACTCAAAGCGACGCTTGTTTTTTTGGGTATCTACCCCCATCTTGATTTTCAGCTTATTTCTATCTGTCCATGGCCTTAAGGCCGCCGTAGAGGCGAAATCATGAAGACGACCATTGAACTGCCTCTCTTGCCATTGCGCGATGTCGTGGTGTATCCGCACATGGTTATCCCACTGTTCGTGGGGCGCGAGAAGTCCATCGAGGCCCTTGAAGCCGCGATGACGGGCGACAAGCAGATTCTGCTGCTCGCGCAAAGAAACCCTGCAGACGATGATCCTGGTGAAGACGCTCTTTATAGCGTGGGTACGATTGCAACTGTATTGCAGCTGCTGAAGCTACCTGACGGCACGGTCAAAGTGCTGGTGGAAGGCGAGCAGCGTGGCTCTGTAGAGCGTTTCATCGAAGTGGACGGCCATTGCCGTGCCGAAGTCGCGCTGATCGACGAAGTCGACGCGCCTGACCGTGAATCCGAAGTGTTCGTGCGCAGCCTCCTGGCGCAGTTCGAACAATATGTGCAGCTGGGCAAGAAGGTGCCGGCTGAAGTCCTGTCATCGCTTAACAGCATCGATGAGCCGGGTCGTCTGGTCGACACCATGGCAGCCCACATGGCGCTGAAGATCGAGCAGAAGCAGGAAATCCTCGAAATCATTGACCTGCCTGCGCGTGTTGAGCACGTGCTGGCGCTGCTGGATGCCGAAATTGACCTGTTGCAGGTCGAGAAGCGCATTCGCGGTCGCGTGAAAAAGCAAATGGAGCGCAGTCAGCGCGAGTACTACCTGAATGAGCAGATGAAGGCCATTCAGAAAGAACTCGGCGACAGCGACGAAGGCCACAACGAAATCGAAGAGCTAAAAAAGCGCATCGACGCCGCTGGCCTGCCGAAAGATGCGATGACAAAAGCCACTGCCGAGTTGAACAAGCTCAAGCAGATGTCGCCGATGTCCGCTGAAGCAACCGTCGTGCGCTCCTACATTGACTGGCTGGTGCAGGTGCCCTGGAAGGCACAGAGCAAGGTTCGTCTGGACCTGGCGCGCGCTGAAGACATCCTCGATGCCGATCACTACGGTCTGGAAGAAGTCAAAGAGCGGATCCTCGAATACCTCGCCGTGCAAAAGCGCGTGAAAAAGATTCGGGGTCCGGTGCTGTGCCTGGTCGGTCCTCCTGGCGTGGGTAAAACCTCGCTGGCGGAGTCGATTGCTCACGCTACCAACCGCAAGTTCGTGCGCATGGCGCTGGGCGGCGTTCGTGACGAAGCCGAGATTCGCGGTCACCGTCGGACCTACATCGGTTCGATGCCTGGCCGTCTGATCCAGAAAATGACCAAGGTTGGCGTGCGCAACCCGCTGTTCCTGCTCGACGAAATCGACAAGATGGGCAGCGACATGCGCGGCGATCCGGCGTCGGCATTGCTTGAGGTGCTCGATCCTGAGCAGAACCACAACTTCAACGATCACTATCTGGAAGTCGATTACGACTTGTCCGATGTGATGTTCCTCTGCACTGCCAACTCGATGAACATCCCTGCGGCGCTGCTCGACCGTATGGAAGTGATTCGTCTGCCGGGTTACACCGAAGACGAGAAGATCAACATCGCCACCAAATACCTTTCGCCGAAGCAGATCGCTGCGAACGGCCTGAAAAAAGGTGAAATCGAGTTCGAAGAAGAGGCCATACGCGACATTATCCGGTACTACACGCGTGAAGCTGGCGTGCGTAGCCTGGAGCGGCAGATCGCCAAGGTCTGCCGCAAGGCCGTCAAAGAGCACGCTCACGAGAAGCGTTTTGCCGTCGTGGTCACGGCTGCAATGCTCGAAAACTTCCTCGGTGTGCGCAAATTCCGTTACGGCCTTGCCGAACAGCAGGATCAAATCGGTCAAGTGACGGGCCTGGCGTGGACCCAGGTGGGTGGCGAATTGCTGACCATCGAAGCGGCCGTGGTGCCAGGTAAAGGGCAACTGATCAAGACGGGCTCGCTAGGTGATGTAATGGTCGAATCGATCACCGCAGCACTGACCGTCGTGCGCAGTCGCGCGAAAAGCCTGGGCATCCCTCTGGACTTCCACGAGAAGCGCGACACGCACATCCATATGCCGGAAGGGGCGACGCCTAAAGACGGCCCTAGCGCGGGTGTAGGCATGTGCACGGCACTGGTTTCGGCGCTGACTCAGATCCCGGTCCGTGCGGACGTGGCAATGACGGGTGAAATCACCCTTCGCGGTCAGGTTCTGGCGATTGGTGGATTGAAGGAAAAACTGCTGGCGGCGCACCGGGGTGGAATTAAAACGGTGATCATTCCAGAAGAAAACGTGCGTGATTTGAAAGAAATTCCTGACAATATCAAGCAGGATCTTCAAATCAAACCGGTTAAATGGATTGACGAAGTCCTGCAAATTGCGCTGCAATACGCGCCGGAGCCCTTGCCGGATGTGGCTCCGGAGATGGTTGCAAAGGATGAAAAACGCGAGTCTGACTCTAAGGAAAGAATTAGCACGCATTAGTCTGGGGGGCCTTCCTTGACAGCTTTTTAGAGCCCTTGTTATAAAGCGGCTCTTTCCAGCGTCAGAAGGCCATTCAGCGTTTGTCTGGCTTCACCAAAAAACTTAGAAAATATACTCAATATAGATAGATATAAGGGGACTTAGAGTGAACAAGTCGGAACTGATTGATGCTATCGCCGCATCCGCTGACATCCCGAAAGCTGCTGCTGGCCGTGCGCTGGACGCAGTAATCGAATCCGTCACTGGCGCTCTTAAGGCTGGCGACTCTGTTGTACTGGTTGGCTTCGGCACCTTCTCCGTAACTGATCGTCCTGCTCGTACCGGCCGTAACCCACAGACCGGCGAAGCTCTGAAAATTGCAGCCGCCAAGAAGCCAGGCTTCAAAGCCGGTAAAGCTCTGAAAGAAGCCGTCAACTAAGTTTCTTTTTTACCTTTGCCCATCCAGGACAGCGTTACCTCTGTTCTGGTCGTGAAGCGGCACGTGCGGTTGGTCAAGCGCTGGCCTGTCACCTCAGGGAACGCACATTCGAACCCTGTTCGTTTTGCCCGCTTCACTTGTTACACCTGTTACGACGAGAAGGCGCATCCTCGGATGCGCCTTTCTTCTATCCGGATTTCACCCACGCTCGGCGGTTTGTGAGTCGAATACAACCGTTCTGGGGGACGCATGCTGCAAAATATCAGGGACAATTCACAAGGCTGGATTGCCAAGACCATCATCGGGGTCATCATGGCGCTGATGGCCCTGACGGGTTTCGATGCCATTTTCAGGGCCACCAGCCACAGTCAGGATGCCGCGAAGGTCAATGGTGACGAGATCACTCAGGCAGATCTTGGCCAGGCGGTTGAAATGCAACGCCGTCAGCTGATGCAACAACTGGGCAAGGATTTCGATCCTGCGATGCTCAATGAGAAGATGCTGCGCGACTCGGCCCTCAAGGGCCTGATCGATCGCAAGCTGCTGCTGCAAGGCGCAGCCGACGCGAAGTTCGGTTTCTCCGAAGCTGCGCTGGACCAGCAGATCCTGATGACGCCTGAATTTCAGGTCGATGGCAAATTCAGCGCCGACCGTTTTGATCAGGTGATTCGTCAGTTGGGCTACAGTCGTATGCAATTCCGCCAGATCCTCGGTCAGGAAATGCTGATCGGCCAGATCCGTGCGGGCATCGCAGGCAGCGCATTCATCACTGACGCACAGGTTGACGCGTTCGCGCGTCTGGAAAAGCAGACGCGTGATTTCGCGACCCTGACGCTGCCAGCCGATCCGTCGAACGTGAAGGTTACCGACGACGAAATCAAGGCGCACTACGACCAGCACGCCAAGGAATTCCTCAGCCCCGAGCAGGTTGTGCTCGACTACATCGAGCTGAAGAAGTCCTCGTTCTTCGACAAGGTGACTGTCAAGGACGAAGACCTGCAGGCGGCGTACCAGAAAGAAATCGCCAACCTGGCTGAGCAGCGTCGCGCTGCGCACATCCTGATCGAAGTCAACGACAAGACCACTGATGCGCAGGCCAAGGCGAAGATCGAAGAGATTCAGGCGCGTCTGGCCAAGGGTGAAGACTTCGCGGCACTGGCCAAAGAGTTTTCGCAGGACCCTGGTTCGTCGACCAAGGGCGGTGACCTGGGCTACGCCGGCAAGGGCGTTTATGACCCTGCCTTTGAAGACGCGCTGTACGCGTTGAACAAGGATCAAGTGTCGACGCCGGTTCGCAGCCAGTTCGGCTGGCACCTGATCAAGCTGCTGGGCGTCGAGGCACCGTCGGTTCCGACTTTCGCCAGCCTGAAAGACAAGCTGACGCATGAGCTGAAGTCTCAACAGGTCGAGCAGAAATACGTCGACGCGAGCAAGAAACTGCAAGATGCCGCGTATGAAGCCTCTGACCTGGTCCAGCCCGCGCAGGATCTGGGTGTGAAGGTGCAAACCACGGCGCCGTTTGGCCGTGAAGGCGGCGAGGGCATCGCGGCTAACCGTGCGGTGATCCAGGCAGCGTTCAGCCAGGAAGTGATGGAAGAGGGTTCCAACAGTTCTGCGATTGAGCTCGATCCGGAAACCACGGTCGTTGTGCACGTGAAGGAACACCGTCAGCCGGAGCAGTTGCCTCTGGAAGCGGTTTCCAGCGCGATTCGTGCCCAACTGACCAAGCAGCACGCCAGCGAAGCCGTCAAAGGCAAGGGCGAGGCGCTGCTGGCCGGTCTGCGTGATGGCAAGGTTCCTTACAGTGCTACCAAGCAGGAAGGTCAGAGCTGGAAGGTCGTGGAAGCTGCTTCTCGCGGTCAGGAGGGTGTCGATCCTCAGGTTCTGCAGGCGCTGTTCCGTATGCCTAAGCCTGAAGGTAAGGACAAGCCGGTTTATGGCAGCCTGACCGCTGCTGACGGCAGCTTCGTGATTGTGCGCCTCAATGGCGTGAATCAGGCGGCTCCGGCGACCGATGCCGAGAAGGCTCAGTACCGTCGTTTCCTGGCATCCCGTGAGGGTCGTCAGGACTTCGAGTCGTATCAGTCTCAGTTGCAGTCGGCGGCGAAGATCGAGAAGTATTGATCGTCGCGTTACGCTGAAAACGAAAAGCCCCGGCTCGTGAGAGTTGGGGCTTTTTGGTTTTTGGTTTTTCGGGTTGGCGTTGGGAGAGTGGGCAGATCCATTGTCTTGGGTGGCGCCGAATCACCTTTCCGCCCCTCCGGCGGGTCACTTTTGAAAAGGCACCAAAAGTAACCAAAAGTGCCCTGCTCCCTGGTTGGGCCCGACTTCGTCGGATTCCCGCACTCCGACGACGCTCCGTGGGCACGCGCCGAACGGGCATCCATGCCCTGACGGCGCTCTCCCGGCATCCATGCCGCTCGGCCCACTGCGCCCCGTCTGCGTTTGGCCTGCACCGAAGTCGCGTTCTGCGGCGTCTGATATCGCGTATGAGGATCAAGATCAAAAGCGAACGTTGATCTTGGCCTCGCCCCGATCCCTTGTAGGAGCAGTCGGAGGTTACGACGGCCGCGAAGGCGGTGGGTCAGATAACACATTTGCAGCTGACCCACCGCGTTCGCGGCCGTCGTAACCTCCGACTGCTCCTACAGGTTCGGCGGCGGGCATCCATGCCCTGACGGCGCTCTCGCGGCATCCATGCCGCTCGGCCTACTGCGCGCCGTCTGCGTTTGGCCGGCACCCAAGTCGCGTTCTGCGTCGTCGGATCTCTCGCGTATGAAGATCAAGATCAAAAGCGAACGTTGATCTCGGCCTCGCCCCGATTCCCTTGTAGGAGCAGTCGGAGGTTACGACGGCCGCGAAGGCGGTGTATCAGATAAAACATTTGCAGCTGACCCACCGCTTTCGCGGCCGTCGTAACCTCCGACTGCTCCTACAGGTTCGGCGGCGGGCATCCATGCCCTGACGGCGCTCTCGCGGCATCCATGCCGCTCAGCCCACTGCGCGCCTTCTGCGTTTGGCCTGCACCCAAGTCGCGCTCTGCGGCGTCTGATCTATCGCGTATGAAGATCAAGATCAAAAGCGAACGTTGATCTCGGCTCGCCCCGATCCCCTTGTAGGAGCAGTCGGAGGTTACGACGGCCGCGAAGGCGGTTTATCAGATAAAACATTTGCAGCTGACCCACCGCTTTCGCGGCCGTCGTAACCTCCGACTGCTCCTACAGGTTCGGCGGCGGGCTACAGGGGATCGCACCACCTCCAGCTTTTGCCTTGGCTTTGGCTTTTGATCTTCCTGCGCGACAGCCCAGACACCACCAAACGCGACTTGGGTGCAGGCCAAACGTAGATGACGCGGAGTGGGCCGAGCGGCATGGATGCCGCGAGAGCGCCGTCAGGACATGGATGTCCGTTCGGCGCGGGCCCACGGAGCGTCGTCGGAGTGCGGGTACCCGACGAAGTCGGGCCCAACCAGGAGCAGGGCACTTTTGGTTACTTTTGGTGCCTTTTCAAAAGTGACCCGCTGTAAGAGCGGAACCATAATCCGCGCCACCACAAATAATGGATATACACCCACCACCCAGCGCCCCCAAAAAACACCCACCAAAAAAAACGGCAGGCCACTCAGCAAACGCTGACTGACCCACCGCTATCGCCAGCAAGCCGGCTCCTACAAATAGTGCGAAGGTTAAAGCATCAACCTTCCAGATCACCCATCGCCGTGGTGTTGAAACCACCGTCGACGTACATGATCTCACCGCTGACACCGGAAGCCAGGTCCGAGCACAGGAAGGCGCCGGCGTTGCCGACTTCTTCGATGGTCACGTTGCGACGCAGTGGCGTCTGAGCTTCGTTGGCAGCCAGCATTTTGCGGAAGTTCGAGATACCCGAAGCCGCCAGCGTACGGATCGGACCTGCCGATACCGCGTTGACGCGAGTGCCTTCTGGACCGAGGCTGCGGGCCAGGTAACGGACGCCGGCTTCCAGGCTGGCCTTGGCCATGCCCATGACGTTGTAGTTCGGCATGGTGCGCTCGGCGCCCAGGTACGACAGGGTCAACAGGCTGCCATTGCGGCCTTTCATCAGTTCGCGACCGGCTTTGGCCAGGGCCACGAAGCTGTAGGCGCTGATGTCGTGAGCAATACGGAAACCTTCACGGGTGGTGGCTTGGGTGAAGTCGCCGTCCAGTTGGTCGCCCGGAGCGAAGCCAACGGAGTGCACGATGCAGTCCAGGCCGTCCCACTTCTTGCTCAATTCTTCGAAGACCTTGGCGATTTCCTCATCGCTGGCCACGTCGCAAGGGAAGCACAGCTCGGCGCTCGAACCCCAGCCTGCGGCGAATTCTTCCACGCGGCCTTTGAGTTTTTCGTTCTGGTAGGTGAAGGCAAGCTCAGCGCCCTCGCGATGCATGGCGGCAGCAATGCCGGATGCGATGGACAATTTGCTGGCGACACCGACGATCAGGACGCGCTTACCGGCGAGAAAACCCATGGTTTGTTCCTCTTCAGGTTAATCGACAGCTGCCGGCGCCAAGAAGGCGGCTTCCAGCAGCTGCTGTGTATAAGGATGTTGCGGTGCGGCGAAGATGTCTTCGGCCATACCCTGTTCGACCACTTGGCCTTGCTTGACCACCATCAGTTGGTGGCTCAGCGCTTTGACTACCGCCAGGTCATGGCTGATAAACAAATACGTCAGGTTGTACTTCGTTTGCAGGGAGCGCAAAAGCTCCACCACTTGGCGCTGAACGGTCCGGTCGAGGGCCGAAGTCGGCTCGTCCAGTAAAATCAGCGCCGGTTTTAACACTAATGCCCGGGCAATGGCGATCCTTTGCCGTTGTCCACCGGAAAACTCATGGGGGTAGCGGTGCCGGGTGTCCGGGTCCAGGCCTACCTCCTTGAGTGCTTCGATCACCGCGGCTTCCTGCTCCACCGGCGTGCCGATCTTGTGGATACGCAGGCCTTCGCCGACGATGTCGCACACCGACATGCGCGGACTGAGGCTGCCGAACGGGTCCTGAAACACCACTTGCATCTGGCGTCTTAACGGACGCACTTGATCCTGCTTGAGGCACGCCAGTGAATCGCCCTGAAAGCGTATCTCGCCCTCGCTGCGAATCAACCGCAGAATCGCCAGGCCCAACGTCGACTTGCCCGAGCCGCTTTCGCCGACAATCCCCAGCGTCTGGCCCTTGGGCAGACTGAAGTGAATGCCGTCCACGGCCTTGACGTGATCGACGGTGCGTTTGAACACGCCTTTCTTGATCGGAAACCAGACCTTCAGGTCTTCGACTTCAAGCATCGGCGCCCCGGGGGCGTTGTTCGCAGGGCCGCCTTTGGGCTCGGCACTCAGCAGTTCTTTGGTGTACGGATGCTGCGGCGCACGGAACAGCTCTTCGCACGATGCCTGTTCGACGATGCAACCGCGCTGCATGACACATACTCGGTTGGCAATTTGTCGAACCACGTTCAAATCGTGGCTGATCAGCAGCAAGGCCATGCCCAGACGCGCCTGCAGTTCCTTGAGCAGTTTGAGGATTTTGAGCTGCACCGTGACGTCCAGCGCCGTGGTTGGCTCGTCGGCGATCAGCAGTTCCGGTTCGTTGGCCAGTGCCATGGCGATCATCACACGCTGGCGCTGACCGCCGGAGAGCTCGTGTGGCAGGGCTTTAAGGCGTTTGGTCGGTTCTGGGATGCCCACCAGCTCCAGCAGCTCCAGCGTGCGCCGAGTGGCGGCTTTGCCGGTCAGCCCCTTGTGCAGGCCGAGCACTTCGTTGATTTGCTTTTCGATCGACTGCAACGGATTCAGCGAGGTCATCGGCTCCTGAAAAATCATCGCGATCCGGTTGCCGCGAATGGCCCGCATGCGTTTTTCGCTGACCGTGAGCAATTCGTTGCCCGCGTACTGAATGGTGCCGGTGGGGTGCCGCGCGAGCGGGTAGGGCAGCAGTCGCAGGATCGAGTGCGCGGTCACCGACTTGCCCGAGCCGCTTTCGCCGACAAGGGCCAGCGTCTCGCCCTTCGGAATGTCGAAGCTGATGCCTTCTACCACACGCTGGACTTTGTCACCCGTGACGAACTCGACGGACAGGTTGCGGATTTCGATCAGATTGTCCTGATTCATCTCATTTCCTCGGGTCGAATGCGTCACGGGCGGATTCGCCAATGAACACCAGCAAACTCAACATGATCGCCAGCACGGCAAAGGCACTGATGCCCAGCCACGGCGCTTGCAGGTTGGATTTGCCCTGTGCGACGAGTTCGCCCAGTGAAGGCGAGCCGGCGGGCAGGCCGAAGCCCAGGAAGTCCAGCGCGGTCAGCGTACCGATCGCGCCGGTGAGGATGAACGGCATGAAGGTCATGGTCGAGACCATGGCGTTGGGCAGGATGTGGCGGAACATGATCGCGCCGTTCTGCATGCCCAGCGCCCGTGCGGCGCGCACATATTCCAGATTGCGACCGCGCAGGAATTCGGCGCGTACCACGTCGACCAGGCTCATCCACGAGAACAGCAGCATGATGCCCAGCAGCCACCAGAAATTGGGCTGCACGAAGCTGGCGAGAATGATCAGCAGGTAAAGCACCGGCAGGCCCGACCAGATCTCCAGAAAGCGCTGGCCAACCAGATCCACCCAGCCGCCGTAGAATCCCTGCAACGCACCGGCGATGACACCGATGATCGAGCTGAGGATGGTCAGGGTCAGAGCAAACAAGACCGACACTCGGAAGCCGTAGATCACCCGCGCCAGCACGTCGCGACCCTGATCGTCGGTGCCCAGCAGATTCTCCCGCGAAGGCGGAGCAGGGGCCGGGACTTTCAGGTCGTAGTTGATGCTCTGATAGCTGAACGGAATCGGCGCCCACAGGGTCCAGCCGTCTTTGGCCGCCAGCAGTTCTTTGATGTATGGGCTTTTGTAGTTGGCTTCCAGGGGGAATTCACCGCCGAAGGTGGTTTCGGGATAGCGTTCCAGCACCGGGAAATACCAGTGGCCGTCGTAGCGCACCGCGAGCGGCTTGTCGTTGGCGATCAGCTCGGCGCCCAGGCTCAGGCCGAACAGGATGAGGAACAGCCACAGCGACCACCAGCCACGTTTGTTGGCCTTGAATCGTTCGAAACGGCGTCGATTGAGAGGGGACAACGTCATATCAATGATCCCTGCGGTCGAAGTCGATGCGTGGGTCAACCAGCGTGTAGGTCAGGTCGCCGATCAGTTTCACCACCAGCCCCAGCAGGGTGAAGATGAACAGCGTGCCGAACACCACCGGGTAGTCGCGGTTGATCGCGGCTTCAAAGCTCATCAGGCCCAGGCCGTCGAGGGAAAAAATTACTTCTACGAGCAGTGAACCGGTGAAGAAGATGCCAATGAACGCCGACGGGAAGCCGGCGATGACCAACAGCATGGCATTGCGGAACACGTGGCCGTACAGGACCCGACGCTGGGTCAGGCCCTTGGCTTTGGCGGTGATCACGTACTGCTTGCCGATTTCGTCGAGGAAGCTGTTCTTGGTCAGCAGGGTCATGGTGGCGAAGTTGCCGATCACCAGCGCAGTGATGGGCAGGACCAGGTGCCAGAAGTAGTCGCCCACCTTGCCCAGCCAGCTCAACTCGTCGAAGTTGCTGGAGGTCAGGCCGCGCAAGGGGAACCAGTCGAAGTAACTGCCGCCGGCAAACACCACGATCAGCAGGATGGCGAACAGGAAGGCGGGGATCGCGTAGCCGACGATGATCGCCGAACTGGTCCAGACGTCGAACTGACTGCCGTGCCGCGTGGCCTTGGCGATCCCCAGCGGGATCGAGACCAGGTACATGATCAGCGTGCTCCAGAGCCCCAGGGAGATCGAAACGGGCATCTTCTCGACGATCAGGTCGATCACCTTGGCGTCGCGGAAGAAACTGTCACCGAAGTCCAGGCGGGCGTAGTTCTTGACCATGATCCACAAGCGTTCCGGCGCCGACTTGTCGAAGCCGTACATGTGCTCGATTTCCTTGATCAGGCCCGGGTCCAGACCCTGGGCGCCACGGTAGGTCGAGCCTGCCACGGAAACTTCCGCGCCGCCGCCAGCGATGCGGCTGGTGGCGCCTTCAAAGCCTTCCAGTTTGGCGATCATCTGTTCCACCGGGCCGCCGGGTGCGGCCTGGATGATTACGAAGTTGATGAGCAGAATGCCGAACAGGGTCGGCACGATCAGCAGCAAGCGCCGCAGAATGTACGCCAGCATGTTATTGCTCCGTGCCTTTGGATGGCGCAGCTTCAGGTTCGGCGAGGTCCGGTGCGGTCTGCACCGGAATCGCAGGCGTCGCGTCGGGTTTGACCCACCAGGTCATGGTGCCGATGTCGTACAGCGGCGTCTTTTTCGGGTGACCGAGATGGTCCCAGTACGCCAGACGCCACGTCTTGATGTGCCAGTTGGGGATCACGTAATAACCCCACAACAGCGCGCGGTCGAGGGCGCGCGCGTGGTCGATCAGGCTTTGCCTTGAGTCGGCGTTGATCAGGCCGCTGACCAGGGTGTCGACGGCGGGGTCCTTGAGGCCGATCAGGTTGTAGCTGCCCGGTTTGTCAGCGGCCGACGAGTCCCAGTATTCGCGCTGTTCGTTACCCGGCGAGCTGGATTGCGGGAAGCTGCCAACGATCATGTCGTAGTCGCGCGAGCGGCGGCGGGTGATGTATTGCGAGACGTCGACCCTGCGAATTTCGAGGTTGATGCCGATGTCGGCCAGGTTGCGCTTGAACGGCAGCAACACGCGCTCGAATTCGGTCTGGGCCAGCAGAAACTCAATGCTGACCGGCTTGCCTTCGGTGTCGACCATCTTGTCGCCGACGATTTTCCAGCCCGCGTCCTTGAGCAGCTGGAAAGCCTTGCGCTGTTGCTCGCGAATGATGCCGCTGCCGTCGGTCACCGGCAGTTTGAACTCGTCGGTGAACAGCGGCGCAGGCAGTTTGTCGCGCAGCGGTTCGAGGATTTTCAGTTCGGCGTCGGACGGCAGGCCGCGCGAGGCCATGTCCGAGTTGTCGAAGTAGCTCTTGGTACGGGTGTACGTGCCAAAGAACAGCTGTTTGTTGGTCCACTCGAAGTCCAGCAACAGGCTCAGCGCCTGACGCACGCGGACGTCCTGGAACATCGGCTTGCGCAGGTTGAAGATAAAGCCCTGCATGCCCTGCGGGTTGCCGTTGGGGATTTCCTCCTTGATCAGCCGGCCTTCGCGCACGGCGGGCACGTCGTAGGCCGTGGCCCAGTTCTTGGCGGTCATCTCCTGCCAGAAATCGAAAGCCCCGGCTTTCAGCGCTTCGAGCGCAACGGTGTTGTCGCGGTAATAGTCGGTCGACAGCCTGTCGAAGTTGTAGAGGCCCTTGTTGACCGGCAGGTCCTTGCCCCAGTAATCCTTCACCCGCTCATAGCGCACCGAGCGTCCGGCCTTGACTTCGACCACCTTGTACGGCCCGCTGCCCAAAGGGATTTCCAGGTTGCCCTTGTTGAAATCACGGGTCGCCCACCAATGCTTCGGCAGAACGGGCAACTGGCCAATGATCAACGGCAATTCGCGGTTGTCGTTGTGCTTGAACTTGAACAGCACCGTCAGCGGGTCCTCCGCAACCACTTGGTCGACGTCGGCGTAGTAGCTGCGGTAGAGCGGCGAGCCATCCTTGATCAGGGTGTCGAAACTGAACACCACGTCTTCGGCCCGCACCGGATGGCCGTCGTTGAACTTCGCTTCGGGGCGCAGGTAGAAGCGCACCCAGCTGTTGTCCGGGGCTTTTTCAATCCTGCCCGCAACCAGACCGTATTCGGTGAACGGTTCGTCCAGCCCCTGACGCATAAGGGTGTCGTAGATCAGGCCGATGTCATCCGCGGGCACGCCTTTGCTGATGAACGGGTTGAGGCTGTCGAACCCGCCAAAGCCGGCACTGCGCAGAATCCCGCCCTTGGGCGCGTCCGGGTTCACGTAGTCGAAGTGTTTGAAGTCGGCCGGGTATTTCGGTGGCTCGTTGTACAGCGTGATGGCATGTTGCGGGGCCGCCTGGGATGAACAGGCCATTCCCAATAGAAGAGGGCCGAGCAGGAACAGGCCGCCGGCCCGTGTCCGGGCGCGCAGTGCGGTCATTGAGTTTTCTCCGAAGGCTTGAGCCACCACGCACGCAGGCCCAGGGTGTAGGGCGGGGTGGTGACGAAGGCGAACCGGTTGCGGTACGCCAGACGATGATTGTTGAGGTACCAATTGGGAATCATGTAGTGCTGCCAGAGCAGAACGCGGTCCAGTGCCTTGGTGGCCGCGACCTGATCTTCGCGGGTTTTCGCCGCCAATAGCTGGTTGAGCAGGTTATCCACCACCGGATTGGCGATGCCCGCGTAATTCTTGCTGCCTCTGATGCTGGCCTGGCTGGAGTGAAAATACTGCCACTGCTCCAGGCCCGGGCTCAGCGTCTGGTTCAGGGTCATCAGAATCATGTCGAAGTCGAACTGGTCCAGGCGCTGTTTGTATTGGGCGCGATCCACCGTGCGCAGCCGGGCGTCGATGCCGATTCGCGTCAGATCTTCGATGTAGGGCTGCAGGATTCGTTCGAGGTTGGGGTTGACCAGAAGTATTTCGAAACGCAACGGTTGGCCAGCATTGTTGGTCAGACCACGGTCGGTGAATTTCCAGCCCGCTTCGGCCAGCAGACCCAATGCTTTACGCAGGGTGTCGCGAGGCACGCCGCCTCCGTCGGTCTTCGACACCGTGAACGGCTGGGTAAACAGCTTGGGCGGCAGTTGATCGCGGTAGGGCGACAGCGTCAGAAACTCGCGGCCAGCGGGCAGATCGCTCGCGGAAAACTCGCTGTTGGGGTAATAGCTGGTCGAGCGGCTGTAGGCATTGTTGAACAGCGTACGGTTGGTCCACTCGAAGTTGAACATCAGGCCCAGCGCCTCACGCACCTTGATGTCGGCGAAGGTGCCGCGACGGGTGTTCATGAACAGGCCTTGGGTCTGCGTCGGGATCTGATGGGGAATCTGCGCCTTGATCACGCTGCCGTTGGCCACAGCCGGGAAGTCGTAGCCCGTCGACCAGTTCTTGGCCTGATGCTCGATGTAGATGTCGAACTCGCCGGCCTTGAACGCTTCGAAGGCGACGTCGGCGTCGCGGTAGAACTCGACGTCCACGCGATTGAAGTTGTACTTGCCGCGATTGACCGCCAGGTCCTTGCCCCAGTAATCCTTCACCCGTTCGAACACCAGGCTGCGACCGGGACGCACCTGCGTGATGCGATAAGGACCACTGCCCAGCGGCGGCTCGAAGGTCGTCGCTTTGAAGTCGCGGTTCTTCCAGTAGTGCTGGGGCAGCACCGGCAATTCACCCAGGCGCAGAATCAATAATGGGTTGCCGGACCGCTTGAACACGAAACGAATGCGATGCCGGTTGAGAATGTCCACCCGCTGCACTTCCTGCAACGCCGTGCGGTACTGCGGATGGCCGTCTTTGAGCAGCGTTCGGTAGGAGAACGCCACATCATAGGCTGTGATCGGTTTGCCATCGTGAAAGCGCGCTTCCGGGCGCAGGTTGAACACCACCCAGCTGCGGTCTTCGCTGTATTCGACCGACTTGGCGATCAGCCCGTAACTGGAGGTGGGCTCGTCGCCGGAAGGATCGTACTGACCGGTGCCGACCATCAACGGCTCGTTCAGCTCGCTGACGCCGTATTGCCCGAAGTTGGGCGTCGAGATCGGGCTGCTGCCTTTGAAAGTGTAGGGGTTGAGGGTGTCGAACGTGCCATTGGCCATGATTCGCAAGGTGCCAGCCTTCGGCGCCTCGGGATTGACCCAGTCGAAATGGGTGAAGCTGGCCGGATACTTGAGGACACCGAACTGTGCGTAACCATGGCTTTCGCTGATGGTCGCGGCGGCTGTCGTGCTCAAGACCAGGCTGGAAATCAGCAGCAATGGGCGTATCAAATGGGCATTCGATCCAGGCAGCGGTCGGTCACAGTAACAGCTTGTATGGGCTGGAAAAAGGGGAGACTTGGATGCTCAACTGTAGGAGCGCGCTTGCCCGCGAACAGGGTGTGTCTGTGACACATCTGTTGCTTGATACACCGCAATCGCGGGCAAGCGCGCTCCTACAATGGGACCGTTTTCCGAGCAGGGAACCGGTCAATACTGCTCGGTTTTGCGCCAATCAATGCGGCAAATAAACCGTCAACGTCTGCCCCGGCTTCAGCGCCTGGCCACTGCGAGGGTTCCAGCGCTTGAGGTGTTGCATCTCGACGTTGAAACGTTTGGCCACCAGATACAGCGAGTCGCCTTTCTGGATCTTGTACTGCATGGATTTCTTGTCGGCGTCCTCGCCCTTTTGGGTCGTGTCCGCTTTCGCCACGGCGCGGGAGCTGGTCCTGGCCGGTTTGCTGTTGTCCTGCATGACCAGGGTCTGACCGACCTTCAGGTTATGGCCTGAAAGCTTGTTCCAGTGCTGCAGGTCCTTGGCGTCGACTTTATTGATACGGGCGATCTGGGCCAGGTTGTCGCCTTTTTTAACCTTATAGGTGCGGGTGCGTGCAGGCTTTTCGTCGACTTCGGCAACTTCTTCGAACACCGGCATCGCCGTTTTCATGCCCGGCTGCACCGGAATGGTCAACGCCTGGCCGCGTTTCAGGTGATTGCTCGACAGCTTGTTCAAGTCTTTGATCGTGGCCGTCGACACTTTGTAACGGCTGGCGATGCTGGCCAGGCTGTCACCCGGGCGCACACGGTATTGCTGCCAGTCGACCAACTCGTCAGGCTTCATGTTCGACAGGCTGGCGGTCAGCAACTGCGACTTCGAGGTCGGCACGAGCAAATGCTGCGGGCCGTCGATGGTCAGGCGCTTCTTGAACGCAGGGTTGAGCTGCATCAACTCGTCTTCGTCGATGTTGGCCATTTGCGCGACCTTGGTCAGGTCCATGCGCTGGTTCAGCTCGACGACTTCGAAATAGGGCTTGTTGTCGATCGGGTTCAGGTTGACGCCGTAGGCTTCCGGCGACATGACCACCTGCGAGAGGGCCAGCAATTTAGGTACATAATCGCGGGTTTCCTGCGGCAGCGGCAGGTTCCAGTAATCGGTCGGCAGGTTGAGCTTTTCGTTGCGCTCGATGGCCCGGCTGACGGTGCCTTCGCCGGCGTTGTAGGCGGCAAGGGCCAGCAGCCAGTCACCGTTGAACATGTCGTGCAGCTTGGTGAGGTAATCCAGCGCTGCCGTGGTGGACGCGGTGATGTCGCGGCGGCCATCGTAGAAATTGGTCTGACGCAGGTTGAAATATCGACCGGTGGACGGGATGAACTGCCAGATCCCGGCAGCATCGCTGCGTGAAAGGGCCATCGGGTTGTAGGCGCTTTCAATCACGGGCAACAGCGCCAGCTCCAGCGGCATGTTGCGTTCTTCCAGACGCTCGACGATGTAATGCATGTACAGGCTGCCACGCTCGCCAGCCGTTTCGAGGAACGAAGGGTTGTTGGCGAACCAGAGGCGCTGTTGATCGATGCGCGGGTTGAGGTCGTTACCGTCTTGCAGCTGGAAACCCTGACGCATGCGCTCCCACACATCATGGGGCGGGGCCAACGGCGCGGGTTTTCGTGCGACGAACACCGATTTCGGCTTGACGTTGGCTGGCGAGTGAGAGGCGCTCGACGCACTGGCGGCATCCAGGCTGCTGGTGGTCTGGCAGCCTGCCAATGTTGCGCTCGCGACCACCGCGATGGCCTGAGCTAACCGAGTCAATGCGTCGGAATTAAAGGTTCTGCGTATAGATGACGACATTGGCTGGGGGATAGTTCCAGTCGAAAATGTCGGGCGATTCTAGAAAGCGTCTGAACAACGGTCAACCTTTCAGAATTTTTGTGCTGATCCAGCGGCGGTTTAGAACTTATCTTTCCACGCCCTCAAGGCGGCAAAAACCGCTGCGGGCGAGGTGTTTTCCGTACCGGTCCGTTCGTCTGCTTTTTGTTTCACGGCAGGCTGTGAAACACGTAGAAACGGATTGGTCTTGTGTTCCAGCGCCAATGTGGACGGCAGGCTGATGCGGTTCTCTTCGCGCCATTTTGTGACTTGCTCGAAGCGGCCAGTGACGTCGGGGTTGTTCGGTTCGACGGCCACGGCGAAACGCAGGTTGCTGAGGGTGTATTCGTGGGTGCAGTACACGCGGGTGCTGTCGGGCAATGCGGCCAGTCGCGACAGGGAGTGATGCATCTGCTCCGGAGTGCCTTCGAACAAGCGGCCGCAGCCAGCCGCGAACAGCGTATCGCCGCAAAACAGCAGCGGCGATTGCGGATCGGCGTGATAAAAGGCGATATGGCCCAGGGTGTGGCCCGGAACCGCATGGACGTCGAACCCAAGGCCGAGTACGGTGATCTTATCGCGGTCGGACAAGGCGACATCCCGAGCGGGGATATTTTCGTTGGCGGGCCCATAGACCGTGGCCCCGGTCACGTTTTTCAGCTCGGCGACACCGCCGGTATGATCGGCATGATGGTGAGTCACGAGGATGTCACTCAGATGCCAGCCAGGATTATTGCCCAGCCACGCAAGAACCGGTGCCGCATCGCCCGGATCGACGACCGCGCAGCGCTTGCTGGCATTGTCTTGTAACAACCAGATGTAGTTGTCGGTGAAAGCGGGCAGGGCATCGATCTGTATCATGGCGCGGTTCGCTTTGTTGGGAACAAAGAAGCATCTTAGAGTCTGAACAGCGTCCAGGCGAGCCGCACTCGCTCAGGATCACTCATGGAGACCGGAAATGACCGATGAAGCGTTCGCCCAGGCCGACCCCGAATGGCTTGAGTTGATCAGCTCTGCCCGTGAATGGTTGTCCGGGCCGTTGGGCCAGTTGCTGCTGGAAGAAGAGCGCCGTGTGCTCGAAGAAGAGCTTGAGCGATTCTTCGGTGGCTACCTTGTGCATTACGGACCGTCGGCGCAAACCCCGCCTGCCGCCAAACAGGTTCAGCGCAATGTTCGCCTGGGTGCGCCATTGCCGGGGGTCGAGATCGTCTGTGAAGAACAGGCCTGGCCGTTGAGTGAGCATGCCGCGGACGTTGTCGTCATGCAGCACGGCCTGGACTTCTGCCTTTCCCCGCACGGCCTGCTGCGTGAAGCCGCGAGCAGTGTCCGGCCCGGCGGCCATCTGCTGATCGTCGGCATCAATCCCTGGAGTACGTGGGGCATTCGTCATTTCTTCGCCAACGACGCGTTGCGCCGCGCGCGCTGCATCTCGCCTTCCCGGGTGGGGGACTGGCTTAATCTGCTGGGCTTCGCGCTGGAGAAACGTCGGTTCGGGTGCTATCGTCCGCCGCTTGCCTCGCCCAAGTGGCAGACCCGGTTGTCGGGCCTCGAGCGTTTGGGCGACGGTTGGCAAAGCCCCGGTGGCGGCTTCTATTTATTAGTGGCACGCAAGCTGGTCGTCGGGCTTCGGCCTGTGCGCATGCCGCGTCGCGAGCCCATGGGCAAACTGCTCCCATTGCCGATGGCCAAGGTCAATCGGCGCAGCCCCGAGCCTTGATCTTCAGGCTGTACCCGGCCTTTCAAATTCTGGAATAAATGGTAATGAGCGATACCGTAGAACTCTTCTCCGATGGCGCCTGCAAAGGCAACCCAGGCCCCGGCGGCTGGGGCGCGTTGCTGGTCTGTAAAGGCGTTGAAAAGGAATTGTGGGGCGGTGAGGCCAACACGACCAACAACCGCATGGAGCTGCTCGGCGCCATTCGTGGACTGGAAGAGCTGAAGCGTCCCTGTGACGTCATCTTGGTGACCGACTCGCAGTACGTGATGAAAGGCATCACCGAGTGGATGGTCAACTGGAAGAAACGCGGCTGGAAGACCGCCGCCAAGGAGCCGGTGAAGAATGCCGACCTGTGGAAGCAGCTGGATGAGCAGGTCAGCCGTCACAACGTCACCTGGAAATGGGTGCGAGGGCACATTGGCCATCATGGCAACGAACGGGCCGACCAGTTGGCCAACCGTGGTGTGGATGAAGTGCGTGGGATCAAGCACGGTTAATTGTGGCAACCACAAACGCTGAGCATCCTGTGGGAGCGAATTCATTCGCGATATGGTTTATCAGGCGACCTAGTCAAGTCGAATGTACCGACGTCTCGCGAATGAATTCGCCCCCACACGGCGGGCGTCGCTCGTCGGTCCTGCACATCCCGAAAACACCCATGTTAGTATTCGCGCCTGAAGCTGAGGCGGTAGGCAATGACGGTACAAAACATCATCACTGAACGTAGGGTCGTTCTCGACACCGAAACCACGGGTATGCCGGTCACTGACGGCCATCGGGTGATCGAGATCGGTTGCGTGGAGTTGATCGGTCGGCGTCTGACCGGGCGTCACTTTCACGTGTACCTGCAACCGGATCGCGAGAGTGACGAGGGCGCCATCGGCGTTCACGGCATCACGGATCAGTTCCTGATTGGCAAACCCCGGTTCGCTGAAGTCGCCGATGAATTCTTCGAGTTCATCAAGGGCGCGCAACTGATCATCCACAACGCGGCGTTCGACGTTGGCTTCCTCAATAACGAATTTGCCCTGATCGGTCAGCACGACCGGTCGGACATCAGCACCTATTGCTCGGTGCTCGATACCCTGGCCATGGCCCGGGAGCGTCACCCGGGGCAGCGCAACAGCCTTGACGCCCTGTGCAAACGTTACGACGTGGACAACTCGGGCCGTGAGCTCCACGGCGCACTGCTCGACTCCGAGATTCTGGCTGACGTCTATCTGGCGATGACCGGTGGCCAGACGACCTTGTCGCTGGCGGGTAACAATGATGGCGAAGGTGGTGCTGACCGGCCGACGGAAGTTCGTCGCATCGTCAATCGCACGCCGGGGCGGGTCATCGTCGCCAGCGAGACCGAAATGGCTGAGCATGAGGCGCGCCTGGCCGTGATTGCCATATCGGCCGGTGCGCCGGCATTGTGGACTCAACTGCTGGAAGCTCAGGCTCAAGCTTAAGGGCTGCAACGCGTTGGCGGCAGGCATCTTGTATGACCTGCCGCACACAGGTGTGATCCTTTCATCATTGGTGCAGGAGGCCCAGGGTGACAATGGCGAACCCGACGTTGAGCATTCGTGTCGCAGACGAATGCTTCGAAGACTACATCCTCAACTGCGAATTCACGTTCATGGTCACCGGTTACGCGCAGGTGCAGATCGGCACACCGGTCGCGCAATGGCGCATCGACCCGGTCGAACCTTATCTGAAGAATTACGGCATCGACTCGGAAGAGTTCTGCCACTACCGGGACGCGGCGGACGGCACCGTGCTGGTGGCGTGGCTCGACGAAAATCCGGTGGGGCACATCGTCATCAGCAAGCACTGGAACGGCTTTGCCCACATTGACGAGCTCGCCGTGGACATGACCGCCCGGCGCAACGGTGTTGCACGCAAACTGCTGGACGTCGCGCAGTTCTGGAGTCAGAAACACCACCTGCCAGGCATCATGCTGGAAACCCAGAACAACAACCTGGCGGCGTGCAGACTGTACGAAAGCTACGGATTTGTGGTCGGAGGTGTGGACCATCTGCGTTACCGCGCGATCGATCCGTCGACCCGCGAAGCCGCCATCTTCTGGTATCTGGTGTATTAGCCGCAAGCCGCAAGCTTTAAGCCGAAAGCGGTCGGTGGCGAGATTGCGGAGGACAGCCGTTAACTTGCCGCTTGAAGCTTAAAGCTTGCAACTGCCTTCAAACCACCCTGGTCAGTTTGATTCCTGACTGGAGCAACTCGAATTCGTCGCCGCCCAGATGAGTCACGCGGTCGCCAATGGCCAGGCGATAGGTGGACACGGGCTCCTTGCCGTCAGCCTCGTTCGGCTGTGATTCGCGGAATTCATGCACCGGGTAAATGCGGCCTTCCGCATCTCTGGCATGAAATTGCCCAACTAGAACTGAAGCCATTTGCTTTGTAACCTCTGGAAATAACTGCTCGTTTTCGCCCGCATCGTAACACTGCGCGCCAAGGGTCCGTGTCCGCTTGTAAGGTAATTCTGTAGGTTATGTACGTACCTTCCTCACTCAAGCCTCTCAGACCGCCGTTTTCAGGGGGAGTTTTCCAGGAGGGAAAAAATAGTCTCGACCAACGGTATCGCCGGGCTACGCGACAGGACCGTCACCTATCATTTTTTTCGATCGGAAATAACGAAAAAACAGCGCGGTAAACATCGCTTCTTTCATCTATAACTGTCCATTCCTCCATTAGAAGAAGGTCAGCTTCATGAGCCAGGTTCATTCGATTGCGGTGATCGTCGGCAGTCTGAGAAAAGACTCAATCAACCGCAAGGTTGCCCGCGCACTGGCAGAGTTGGCGCCCTCCAGCCTGAAACTGAGCATCGTCGAGATCGGCGATCTGCCGCTCTACAACGAAGACATCGATCTGGATTCACCGCCTGCGGCTTACACCGCGTTCCGTCAGGCGCTGCAAGGCGCGGACGGCTTTCTGTTCGTCACGCCTGAGTACAACCGGTCGGTGCCGGGCGTACTGAAAAACGCCATTGACGTGGGTTCACGTCCCTATGGCAAGAGCGCCTGGGGCAAGGCCAAACCTGCGGCGGTCGTGAGTGTTTCTCCGGGGGCCATCGGCGGCTTCGGTGCCAACCAGCACTTGCGTCAGAGCTTCGTGTTCCTCGACGTGCTGTGCATGCAACAGCCTGAGGCGTATCTGGGCAACGCGGGCAGTTTTTTCGATGAGCAGGGCAAGCTCAACGAGAAAACCCGGCCGTTCCTGCAGAGCATCATTGATGCCTTCGCTGCGCACGTGGCCCGGACGGTGACGGCCTGATCGCAGCGTATCAATCACGGTGAATCTTTTTGGGTGTGAGCCTGGTCAGGATTGACTGCACGCCCGACAATACCTCGCCGCTAGTCCGTCGGCCCATGGCCGTCAGTCAACCTTAAATGCTCCCTGTGCAGGACAGCGTTATGTAACGCAGTCCGCACGGGGTTCGGACATACGCTCCTTTGCCATTCTTGCCCCTGCCAGCTGCTGTTGGCAGGGGCGTTATTGTGCAAAAGGAACTCTCATGTCCTCGACATCTTCTCCCTATTTCCACGCAGTTTCACTCAAGCAGCGTTTCACCGACGCGCTTGGCTCAGCGGTGCTTGAGCAGCGGCTTTCGGCCGAAGAGCAGCAGTGGCTGCAGCGCGTGACTCGCCACAGTGAAAACGAGGCTGCAGACCCTGTGCGAGTCGACCGTCTGACGCTTGATTCGAGCAGGGTGACGCCATTCGAACTGGCGGCGGCTTTGCTGGTGAGCCATGCAGATGGCAACCAGCAGCAGGTTTACCTGTACACGCTGGCCCACGGTATCGAACGCTTCGAACATCGCATCGACCTGTTGGCCGCGCTGCAGCGTTACTTCGCCGATGCGAATGCGACCGCCAATTTCGAGTACGAAAAAGTCGATGACGATCCGTTTCAGGTGCAGATGCTGCAAATCGTCGATTATCAGGCCGACCGCGTTGGAAGACTGACTGAGGCGCTGGCGCAAACCCCCTCACTTTTCACGGCACTGGTCAGTTCGCTCAAACGCCAGCTTTCCGACACCCTGCCTCAGATGAGCGTCGA
This sequence comes from Pseudomonas abietaniphila, assembly GCF_039697315.1. Classification (NCBI taxonomy): domain Bacteria; kingdom Pseudomonadati; phylum Pseudomonadota; class Gammaproteobacteria; order Pseudomonadales; family Pseudomonadaceae; genus Pseudomonas; species Pseudomonas abietaniphila. The sequence continues at coordinate 4,940,929 of NZ_CP155619.1, forward strand.
TGCCGAGAAACAGCTCCTTCAGGTCGTAGAACGGGGCTCGGCGAGCAACCCGGACATCGTGCTGATGACGCAAACGCTGGCGCAGGCGGCTTACGAAGATGGCAGCGGCAGGGCGTTGCTGCCCGGCGTGGAGCGACGTTTTCTCGCGCCTGACGGGCAACTGCTCGGTGCGGAAGATGCGCAGTCGATGGCTCAGGCGTTGAGCAATGCGGTGCGGCAGGTTGCCGATCACTATGGCGTCCTGCTCAAGGCGTTCTGGGAGGAAAGGCTGATGCATCAGCGAACGCGCCGGGATCTGGCGATTGAATGCTTTGGCGCCAGTGTGCGCGATACGTTGTATCGCCAACTCCACCAGAACGATCTTTCAGAGCAGGCTTGCCAAGCGCTGCAGGTCTTATTGCAGTCGGCCCATTGCGCGTTAGCCGCCGACGGTGATGTACGTCTGGAGCGATTGTCGATCGTCGGGAATGACGGTAGGTCGTATTTGCTGGCGGGAACGTTCGTGGTTCGGCTCGGCGTTGAGTCCGATGCGCCCTTGCTGTGGTTTTCGCCTCAGCACCGATTGCTGCCGTTCGACAGTCTGGCAGCGCTGCAGACCTTTGCCAGAACGCCCGAAGGATGCGAGTGGTTGCGTCGGGCGCTGGCCCTTGAAGATCAGCACATTGTGCTTGAGCCCGACACGTGGCAGCTCGGTCTGCACGCCATCGATACGGCGCTGTTCGCGGAGCGGGTCGACTCCATCATTGCCGTGCAAGCGCGAAATCTGGTGTATGGGTTGAGGGTGGTCATCAACTCCGAGAGCTTCTCGGCGATGATCGATGACGCCCTCGACGTTCGTCTGCTGTTGGACCCCCGGCAGCTGCAATTCAGCGCGCGACGCTGGCGGGTGGATGCCCTGATCGATTTTGCTTCGGTCTGGGAGAGCAGCGTGTCGGATGACCTGGTCCAGGTTCAGGCACCCAGGTCCCGCAGCGAGCCTGCTCCGTCGTGGGTTGAGCAAACTCAGTTGTTTGAGGACAGGGCCAACCAGCTGCGATACGTGGGGGACGGTCTTCGTCACTACTGCGCGGATGTGCTGCAGCAATATTTGTGTGTCATGAACACGACTGACGTGGACGCTGGACTTATCCGGGTCATTTGGCAGGCACCGGCTTCAGTGGGGGTTCTGGATTCCCCGGTCAATACCGAAGGCGAGGCGGCACCTGTCAGTGTGCTTCCGACACGTGTGTCCAGAGACCTGGTGTCGCTCCTCATCGAGCGAGTCAGTGGTCATTGGAGCGGCCCGGTGGTGGCCGATGCGCACATCGTGCAACGTCTGTCATCCGAGTCGGACGAGACGACGCTCAATGACCTCAATGTTGCCTTGATCAACCATGTACTGGACTGCGCGGCCATTGATTTCATCGAACTGTACCCGCGTTTCGTCAAGCGGTGCCGGGAAGAGGTATGGCGTAACGGGGATGAGAAGTGGAGGCCCGAAACGGTCGCGCTCTATTTGCGTGAAGACATCTTGCGCCTGGATCTGACGGTCAAACGGCGCACCAACGACTTCAAGAGCGATGAGTTGAACATGGCCCAGCAACTGCTGGATCGACCGGTACGCAGTTTGAGGACCGGCCTCCCCGGACCGGTCACTGAAGCGTTTCTGGTGTCGGTGCTGTACGGCAACAATCGCGCGGCCCCGTTGAGCGACATGCTGGCGGTGTGGCAACCGCAGGCCGAAAACGGTGGGGGGATGCTCTGGTACGGGGTGAAAGGCTGGTGCAGCTTTTCGTCGATCAAGCAGATGCAGGATCATCTGCGCAGCCGGTTCTACGGCATACACCGTGAACAAATGCTGGCGCTGACTGGCGCGCATGACCGGGCGCTGCTGCAAAAACACTTTGAGAAAACCGCTGACGGCGCGGTGACGATCCGGCTCGACCGGGTCGACGGTCATGCGCTCAAGGCACTTCAGGCCCGCGCGCTTGACCGCCAGCAGCAAACGCTCAAGCAGGTCACTGCCAGGGCCCTTCGCAGCGGTCTGGAGGCTGATCTGTTTGCCCGCATGATCGAAGAGTCTAACTGCGATACCTATCTGAGCCGCGCGCTGGACACCCTGTCATTGCGAATCGACAGTGCGTTGATGCAAGCGCTGCTGCCGGACTGGCTGTTGGAGGCGTCTCCCGCGGACCAGATGTTGTACGCCGACAGGCTCCACCGGTTCGATCAGCAAATCAGCGATCAGCCGGATTTTCTGTTCGACATTCCCTCGTTGCAAAGCTATTCCCGTGGACGACTGCTCGAGCAATTGAGCAAGGACTTCAAGGATCAGGACTGGGACCCGGACCACATTCTGGTGACGCTGCGCCACTATGTACCGGGATTGCCAGAGGCGGGGCAGACACCCTCGGGCGTTTCGGCCTCGACCATCGTCAACACCGAGTCGTTGACCGAGTACGCACTGAACCGTTTCGTCACCATTCAGGACGCCGCGCTCAGCGTCAGCTCGACAGACCAGCCAAAGGCGGCCGAGTTACTGACGCCGGATTACTTGCGCGGGTTGATCGACACGCTCGATGTGGGCGGTGGCTACATGACGCTGCTGGAAAATGCGCTGAGCCCGAAAAGCCCCGACTACGCGCTGCGTCACCAGTACTTTTTCGATCAACTCCCGCCAATGATGGCGATACGGGCATTGGAGGAAAAGCTTCAGGGCAACCTCAGCGATCAAGCCTACCACTACATTCTGGCCGTGATCCTGATGCCGGACGGGATTGCGAGGGAGCCGGTAGACGGAACGCCTGTCATCATCAGTCCATTGCAACTGGTGGCTGACCCGGGCATGACGCCTGACGGCGTGCCAGGCGTCTACCTGATCTGTGCACGTGGGGCAGCCAGCGGACCGGTGATCCTTCACACCGTTTACAACTCGGACTTCAGTATCAAGGAGTACGCCAGTCTGGACGCGCTGCTCGACGACATTCGCAGTGATGAGGCGCTGCAGAAGCTGTTGCTCGCGCGCCTTGATCTGGTCACTCGCCGACGCTACGACCAGGGCGGTTTTATCGAGCCTCACTTGCCTTTCAATGTGGACGGAATGGGGGAAGTGCCCTTTGAAGCACCTGGCCCGGTGACGTTGGCGCTGGCTGAGCAGAAGGGCAACGCGCTGGAATTCATGTTTGGCAATTCACTGCGGGTGCTGCTGGACATCGGACGGGCGAACACCGTAACGAACGCCGAGGCCAACGAAGCGTCAATCCGGTTTCTGCTGACCTTGGGTATTGAGCAGATCATGAGCTTGCTGCCGGGTAAGCTCGGGGCCTTGGTCGGTCTCTGGCAGAGTGAAACGCTGCTGCGCGCTTCGGCCGCCTCAGCCAAAGGCAAGCGCTGGGGCGAGGCGCTTTCCGAGTTTTCTGCGGCCTTGGGGGTCATGGCCACCGCCCGGGAGCAGGCCAATGACGATCTGGTCGGCGGGGAGGAACCGACCCAGGAGGTGATTGCTTCGCTGGAAGATGAGACCACGACGTTCTCCTGGTCCGACCCACGATTGACCCCGGAACAGTGGGTGCGATTGGGCGCGCTGGAAGTCAAGGATGTGGCACTGAACGAACTTCAGCACGATGAGCTGTTGAGCCTGTACATGGGTGCCGGCGGCACGCGCTTTTATGCGTCGGTGAGGGGGCGGGTCTATCAGGTCGCGCGAACAAGTGACGACACCCGTTGGATGATCATCGGTGCCGATGGGGCGCCAGGTCCCATGCTGGAACTCGATGCCAATCAGCGCTGGCAGTTCGATTTGAAAATGGGCCTGAAAGGCGGAGGGCTGATCACGCGAATGCGCTCGGCACTCATAGACTTTGATGTGGACGAGATCATGGTGGTCAAGGCAACCGGTATGACGGAAATCCGTGCACGTTACCGGGATAAGGCCCTGCAGATTGCCGAAGCGCAGTTGTACAGCAAACGGTACCTGGAGAACTGTCTGGATAACCTTCATATCCATCAGCGAGGCAAACCGCTGGACCCTCGGGTCAACAAGATTCTGGCGGATTTCTATGGGGTCGTAACCCCTGACCAGCGCTTGCTGGACGAAACCGAGCGCATGATCAAGATGCTCTATGACGGTCTGATGGACGCTTCCATGTCGACGCATTCTTCGTCCCGGTACGTCATCGGCAACAACCGATCCGCTTCGGACACGACAGCCGGATTCGTGTTCAAGCGTGACCCTAAGAAGCGCATGTTTCTGACCGAACGTTTTTTCAACGTCTTGCCTTTTTCGCTGAGTGCGCGGGCGCAGGTCGAGGGCTTCGAAATGGTGCCGCATTTTCAGTCGGCGACGCTGATTCACGAGTTTTCCCATCTGGTCGCGGACACCCATGACATTGCGTACCTGGAAACGTCGGCGCCTTACCCGGACCTCTTGCTGGAAGACAACGCGAATAACGTGCGGCTCAAGGCGGACCTGGCACTGTTGCAAACCCAGGGTATGTCGCATCTGACGCAGAAGGCGATTCTGTTCCTGGTTGAAAAAGACGGCCAGTGGCGAGATATCAGTCGGGACGATGGCAGCGGCTTCGATGCGATATTGCGAATCACCGGCACTCGAAACCTGGACGCCGCGCGGGAGGTGTTTTTGACCGACGCGGTCAAGCGCAGTCAGCTGTTGCTGAGCAATGCCGACTCGGTGACTTTGCTGGTGTTGCTGCTCGGTCGTCATAACTTCGTGGTGCCGACCCCGTGAAGCCGTCGGCACCGTGCGAAGGTATTACAGCGAGTAGTGCCGCAGCTCGCGGGCGATCAGCAAGCGCTGGATTTCACTGGAGCCCTCGTAGATCTGCGTAATGCGCGCGTCCCGGTAGTATTTTTCCACCGGGTAGTCTTCGAGGTAGCCGTAGCCGCCGTGGATCTGTACCGCTTTGGAGCAGACCCACTCGGCCATTTCCGATGCAAACAGCTTGGCCTGTGAGGCCTCCGACAGACACGGCTTGCCCGCCGTACGCAGGCGTGCGGCGTGCAGGACCAGCAGGCGAGAAGCATTGATGCGGGTGTGCATGTCGGCCAGCAGATTGGAAACGCTCTGATGCTCGATGATCGGTTTGTCGAACTGCACCCGCTCACGCGCATACACCAGGGCTGCCTCGAAGGCGGCGCGCGCGATGCCCAAGGCTTGTGCGGCGATGCCGATGCGGCCGCCTTCCAGGTTGGACAGGGCAATCGACAGGCCTTTGCCACGCTCGCCCAGCAGGCTGGACGCCGGAATGCGACAGTCGCTCAAGGTCACCGCGCAGGTGTCCGAAGCGCGAATGCCCATCTTGTGTTCCATGCGGTCGACGCGATAACCCGGGTTATCCGTCGGCACCAGAAACGCCGAAATACCTTTCTTGCCCATTTCCGGATCGGTCACCGCGAAGACGATGGCCAAGTGAGCGCGCTTGCCGTTGCTGACGAACTGCTTGGCGCCATTGAGCACCCATTCACCGTCCTTGAGCTCGGCGCGGGTGCGAAGGTTATGGGCTTCGGAACCGGCCTGCGGTTCGGTCAGGCAGAAACAGCCGATGGCTTTGCCGCTGGCGAGTTTTTCCAGCCATTGCTGCTTCTGTTCGTCGCTGCCGTAATTGAGCACAGGTCCGCAACCCACCGAACTGTGCACGCTCATCAGCGTGCCGGTCGCCGCATCACCGGCAGAGATCTCTTCCACCGCCAGGGCGTAGGCCACGTAGTCGATGTAGGTGCCGCCCCATTGCTCCGGGACGACCATCCCCAGCAGTCCCAGTTCGCCGAGCTTGTCGACCAGGCTGTCATCGATCCAGCCGGCCACTTCCCACGCGTGGGCGTGGGGCGCGATTTCGTTGCGCGCGAATTCACGCGCCATGTCGCGGATCATGATCTGTTCTTCGGTCAGTTCAAGGTCTTGCATAGGTCACGCCTCATGACCGCTGAAGAAGCTCGCCACGTGTTCGGCATCCAGGGCCTGCACGGTGGGCGGGTTCCATTGCGGCTTCTTGTCTTTGTCTACGATCAGGGCGCGGACGCCTTCGATCAGGTCGCCCCGTTCGAACCACTGCCGGTCAAGGTGCAACTCCATTTCGAAGCAGCTTTCCAGCGGCAGGTGCCGACCCCGGCGCAGCATGTCCAGTGTCACGGCCATCGCCAGGGGTGAACGGGTTTTCATCAGGTTGGCCGTGTCGACCGCCCAGCTGTGGGTGTCGATGACGGTCACTTCCAACAGTTGCTCGATGATGCTCGGGATGTCCGGCAGGGCAAAGAAATGATCGATGGCCGGGCGCAGTTTTTCCAGCGGCGGATCCGGCAGTCGCTGCACGGCGATTCTCGCCAGCACGCCTTGCAGGTCCTTGAGCGGGGTCAGGGTCCACTTCAGGTTGTCGAGCTGGCGGTCCAGATCATTCACCCGTGCGCTTTGCAGGTACCAGTCAGCCAGGCCGCAGTACAGCGCATCGGCGGCCTGGATCTGCACGCCGGTGACGCCCAGGTAGATGCCCAGCTCTCCGGGCACGCGCGGCAGAAAATAACTGCCGCCGACATCCGGGAAGTAACCGATCGCCACTTCCGGCATCGCCAGCCGGCTACGCTCGGTGACCACGCGCAGGTCCACGCCTTGCGCGAGGCCCATCCCTCCACCCAGGACGAAGCCATCCATCAGCGCCATGACAGGTTTACGGTAGTGATGGAGGGTAAGGTCCAGTGCGTACTCTTCGGCGAAGAATGCCTGGTGTTGGGTCTCGCCGTTCTTGAAGCTGTCGTAGAGTGCGCGGATGTCGCCGCCCGCGCAGAAGGCCTTGTCGCCGGCCCCGCGCAACACCACCGCATAGACCCTGTCGTCGGTGGCCCATTCGTCCAGCTGGCGCTGCAGCTGGCGGACCATGTCCAGATCGATGGCATTCAGCCCTTGCGGGCGATTGAGGGTGATGTGACCAATGTGATTGCGTACGTCGGACAGAACGGTGTCGCAGGCCGGTTCCTGACCCGAAGACTTGGCCGATACTACCTGTGCCGTCATTGCTGACTCCCTGTGGCTTTTTATTCTTGCTCGTTCAGGCGGCCATTCGAGCCGCATTCCATGAGTTTCAGCAGGGATGCTAACAGCGCAATTTTGCAAATGACAATGAAGAATCGTGCAGGGTGGGTGTGCAAGTTTGCATGGGGGAACGGTTGTTCACCGGATTATCCCGGCCCGGCGTCCCACCACAAAGGCGTTGCTTGTCGATGCTCAGCGCAGGACGTTGGTCGCCAGAATCGTGGAGAAACTTTCCAGCGCGGCAGTGTGGCGCTGGGCTTTGGCCAGCAGCACGGCGCCTTGCACGGAGGCGATGATGAACAAGGCGACTTGTCGGCTGTTGAAGTCCCTGGGCAGGGCGCCTGCCTGGATGGCCTCGTCCAGACAACCGCAGATGATGTCGGTGAGCCAGTCATAGATTTCCACCAGACGGGCGCGGATCGGCTCACTGTGTTCGGTGCTTTCGGCGGTGAAATTGCCGAACAGACAGCCTTTGTGCATGGCGCATTCAAGGGCGCCTTTGTGGAAGTCGACGTAGGCCTGCACGCGCGCGATGGGCGACAGCGACGTATTGCGTAATGTCTGCCCGACCATCTGTCGGGTGCTGTCGAAATAGAGGTCGATGATCTCCAGGCCGAAGGCTTCCTTGGACACGAAATGATTGGTGAACGAGCCCTGAGGCACCCCGGCCGCCTGCACGATGTCGCGCACACTGGCGCCCGCGAAGCCGCGCTCGTGAACAACCTTCAATCCTTCGGTGAGTATTTTTTCACGGTGCGATGGTTTAGCCATGGAGGGTCAAGCTGCCTGTACATGTCCGGTCGGTTGTGAAGCGGGTGGGCGTTATCAGGTCGGCGCCGCTGGCGTCGATAAGCGCCCTGAGCACCGGTTGCGGTGCGCCGGCTGGCACACCGCAATGGCTTCACGCTTGCAGGCTGAACAATGCCATCTCTGGTGCATCGCTGATCCAGACCTGACTGACCGACCACCCGGCACGCCCCGCCAGTTCGGTAAAGGACGCCACGGTGAACTTGTGCGAGTTCTCCGTGTGCAGCCGTTCCCCGGCAGCAAAGTGAAAACTGTGGCCCGCCACTTTCACCACCTGTTCGAGCTGACTCACCAGATGCATTTCCATGCGCTCCCCTTCGGCATTCCAGACCGCCAGATGATCGAATGCCTCGACGTTGAAGTTGGCATTCAGCTCGCGGTTGATGCGCGTCAACAGGTTCTTGTTGAAGCGTGCGGTCACGCCCTCGGCATCGTCATAGGCCGCCACCAGCGTGTCGGCGTCTTTGACCATGTCCACGCCCACGATGAAATGAGCGTTCTTGCCCAGTACCTCGTGGGCCGCATGAAGGAAGTCCACCGCCTCTTCGTGGGTGAAGTTACCGATGGTCGAACCCGGAAAGAAACCGACGCGGGTGTGGCCATCAGCTTCTTTGGGCAAGGTCAGCACACGGGTGAAGTCGTCGACCTGCGGTGCAACCACCAGCGCCGGGTACTTCTTGCGCAATGACTGCGCCGCCTTGTTCAACGCGGTGGCGCTGATGTCGATCGGCACGTAAACGGCAATGTGCGGCGCGGCGTCCAGCACCAGCCGGGTTTTCTCGCTGGCACCGCTGCCGAATTCCACCAGCGCGGCGCCATCGGGGATCGACGCTGCGATCTGCTCTGCAATCCCTTTCAGCAAGCCGGTTTCGGCGCGTGTGGGGTAATACTCGGCGGTTTCGCAGATGGCCTCGAACAGGTCCGACCCTGCTGCATCGTAGAAATATTTTGGCGAAAGCGTTTTGGCCGGTGCCGATAAGCCTGTCACGACATCGCGGGCGAACTCGCTGTCGTTGGGATTGACCACACCCGGTTGGCGACTGTCACGGGCCAGGCGCACCCCGGCGACCATCCAGCGTTTTTCGGTCTGGAAGAAATTGCGATAGGTCAGCCGACAGTGATTGGGCGAGGTCACGCTGGCGCCACCGCGCAGCACCATCTGGTTAACCATGAATTTGCCGTTGTACTCACCCACGGCACCGGCCGAGGGCTTGAAGCCGGGATAAGCGCTGTAGGCACTCTGCGTCCATTGCCAGGCGACATCATCGACCTGTTCCAGTAAACCGGCCCGGGCGGCGGCTTCCCATTCGGCCTCTGTCGGCAGGCGCGCGTCGGCCCACGTGGCGAACGCGGCGGCTTCGTAATAACTGATGTGCGTCACGGGACCGGCCGGGTCGATGGGCTCCAGTCCGCGGAGGCTCATGCGTTTCCAGCCGTTCTCGTCGTGTTGCCAATACAGCGGCGCGTTCCAGCCGTTTTCCTGAACCATCGTCCAGCCTTCGGACAACCACAGTGCGGCGGTGTGATACCCACCGTCGGCGATGAAGCTCAGCCATTCGCCGTTAGTGACCAGCCGATCGCTGATTTCGAAAGATTGCAGGTACGTGGTATGGCGCGGGCCTTCATGATCGAACGCAAAGCCGTTACCGTCGTGGCCGATTTGGGTCAAACCGGCACTCAGCGGTTTGAACTGGCCACGACGTCCGCCAGCATCTTTGGGCCAGGTATGGTCATAGGCCGGCTTGAGCGACGACAGGCTGAACAGGTGCAGGATGTCCATCAGCAGCAGTTCCTGATGCTGCTCCTCGTGGGCCAGGCCCAGTTCGACCAGGCTCTTGACCTCATCGGACAAGGTGCTCATCAGCAGCGCCGACATGTGTTCATCGACGTATTTGCGATAGGCCATGACCTGGTCGACACCGGGGCGAGTCATCAAACCCCGTTGCGGGCGAGGATGACGGGGGCCGACGGCTTCGTAATAGGAGTTGAAGAGGTAACCGAAGGTCGGGTCGAACGGCGTGTAGTCCGGGACGTTGGGCGCCAGCAGGAAGGTTTCGAAAAACCAGGTGATGTGCGCCATGTGCCACTTCGCGGGGCTGGCGTCGGGCATCGACTGAACCACCATGTCCTCGGCACTGAGCGGGGCAACCAATTGTTCAGTGCGACGACGAACGCCTTGATAGCGCTTGCACAGAGGATACGTGGCGGGTGTGTCGCGAAGCTGGCGTGAATGGCGCGTCATCGGGTGTTCTCCGGATCTTGCCGGCGCCCGGGTGGCTGAGTCGGTGCAGCCAGGCGGTACGGCGTTCCTGCGTTCTTCTCATGAGAGGGCCGCAACGGAGTTCGTTGCGGCCCGTACGTCGTGTGGCAAAAACGATGGAGCGATGCAGCGGGACTTCGGCCGACGTGGACTCATTGAACGTCGAAGGTCACCTTGTCCGGGTAAAACGCGACATGGCCTTCGATTTCCTTCACCGAGGGATATGGCTCCTCGTAAGTCCAGACGGCATTTTCAGCGGCTTGGCCGTTGGCTTTCAGGCTGAAGTAGCTGGCATCACCCTTATAGGGGCAATGGGTTCGATGTTCGGTTCTTTCGTAATGTTCAATCGAAATATCCGAGCGGGGCACATAAATGACTGGCGGATAGCTGGCTTCCTTCAGTTGAAGCGCCTTATCGCTTTGCGCGACCTGGACACCCTTGAACTGAACCGTGACACGGCCCTTGAGTGGGGAAATGGTGATGGGGTGATCGGGACCTGGAATTTTCATGGCGATAATCCTGTGGTGAATTCTGTTAAGCAGAAGAAACCGACCCGCTACCCGTCGGGCAGTTGGCACCGATAAGGAAAAGCAGTGTAGTTGGAAGGAATATGGATGACCGTATTTTTTTGCTGTCTCCCTGTGAATTGCACTCGAAGGCTTGAACCTGAGGCGTCGCTGGCAGTCAGCAAGTAATCGCACCAATATGCTAGGCGGCGGTGCATTACCGTTTAACAGTACCGTTTCAGCTCATGACTCAGTGGGGACATGCATGAATGATCTATCCAGTTTGCTTGCGGCGCTTGATCGAGCGCAGGCCGGGCGACAGGAAACAGTGATCGCCACGGTGGTCAAGGTCGAGGGCTCGGCCTATCGGCGACCCGGTGCGCGGATGGTCGTTGCGCAGCTGGGCGAAGCCACGGGCACCGTCAGTGGCGGGTGCCTGGAAAGTGACGTGAGCAAAAAGGCCTGGTGGTTGACGGCCAGCGGCAAACCGTCAATTCGCACGTACAGCACAGGCGAGGACGACGATGAACTGGAAGAAGCCGAGCTGAGTTTTGGCCTGGGCTGCAACGGCACGGTGCACATCCTTTTCGAGCGTGTGCTGCCAGAGGCCGAAAGCCTGGTGGTTGACGTATTGCGCGAGGTCAAGGCCAGCGGTCACGGCGCGGCGCTGGCGACAGTCATTGGTTCGCACAATGAACGGCAGGTCGCTGTGGGTGAACGTGTCGCATTGTCTCCGTCGAGCGGGTTACGCACGCAGGTGCATGAACGCTGGCTGGCGCAGGCGATCGCTGAAGATTTGCGCGCGGTCCTTGATGCCCGTCGCTCTGCCACTCGCACGTACGAAGGGGCGGGCGGGGAAATCGAAGTGCTGCTGGAATACATTCCGGCGCCGCGCAGGTTGGTGGTGTTTGGGGCCGGCCATGATGCTTCTCCGCTGGTGAGCATGGCGCGCTTGCAGGGCTGGCACATCACGGTGATCGATGCGCGCCCGCATTTCGCCCGTGCTCAGCGCTTTCCCGAAGCGGACCGGGTGTTGGCGGCGCCGCTAGAACCCTTGCCCGATGTCGCCGCGATGGTGGCGGATGCTGCTGTTGTGGTGATGACCCACAGCCTCACGCAGGATCGTCACTGGCTTGGGCAGGTTTTGAACTGCGCACCGCGCTACATCGGGCAACTGGGGCCGCGCAGCCGTACCGAGCGTTTGCTCGATGAGATGCCTGCTCAGCTGCGCGGAGGCCAGGCGTTTTCCGTCCTGCATTTCCCGGTCGGCCTGGACCTGGGAGGCGATACGCCGGACAGCGTGGCGTTGTCGATCCTGTCGGAGATCAACGCCGTGTTCAACGGCCGCGCCGGCGCCATGCTCAAGCACCGCGAGGCGAGCATTCATGCGGTGGACGTGAAGCTTGAGCAGGAGCCGGGGTTGCGGATGATCGGGTGAGCTGGGCTGCAGCCCCCTCGCACGTCACCCGCCGATCTGTCTGAGCGGTGCTGAGCGATAAAGAGTGTGTGGGAGAGAGTTTGCTCACGGACGTTGAGTTTGCATCGTCAAGACAGGCGGATGTACCCGCCTCTTCGTCAGCAAGCTGACTCCCACAGGTCCTGCACCGGCACTGGACGTGCTCATCGCTGACCGTCGGGCCTTCACTGTTGTGAGACTCTCCAGCCGCTGCATATCCGTTGGCAACTTCTAAACTCCCTTTAACGAATCCTCATTCACTCGACAAATAATGCCGAATCGTTATCACGCACGAGCGGCCTGTGAGTAATATCGTTCTGATCACGGTCTCAGGACAGCATCCATCAGGTCTGCTCGATGAACGACAAGTACACGCCTCATAATTGGGCTCCCCATGAGCGGCCGACCATTCCGGGTTCGCCCTCCACGCCGCTGCACTCGACGCCCAAACGGCTGGCGTACGCGATGGTTGGTGTGATCGTCGCGCTGACTGGCGGGTTGGGTAACGCGCTGGTGGTTGCCAACCTGCAATATCTGCAAGGCTCGCTCGGGGCCACGCAGGCGGAGATCGCCTGGCTGCCGGCGGCGTACGTCATGACCAACGTCTCCATCAACCTGTTGTTGGTGAAGTTTCGCCAGCAATTCGGATTGCGTGCATTCACTGAAGGTTTTCTGGTGCTGTACGCGCTGGTGACCTTTGCGCATCTGTTCGTCAATGACATCAACTCGGCCATCGCGGTGCGCGCCGCCCATGGCATGGTCGGCGCGGCGCTCAGTTCGTTGGGGCTGTATTACATGATCCAGGCCTTCCCGCAGAAGTGGCGAATGAAGGCGCTGGTGCTGGGGCTGGGAACTGCACAGTTGGCGACGCCACTGGCACGGCTTGTCTCCGAAGACTTGCTTCAGATTGCCGAGTGGCGGGGGCTGTATCTGTTCGAATTGGGCATGTGCCTGTTGTCACTGGGCTGTGTACTGATCCTGAAACTGCCCCCGGGCGACCGCTTCAAGGCGTTCGAAAAACTCGACTTCCTGACCTTTGCATTGTTGGCCTCAGGCTTTGCCGCCCTGTGCGCAGCCTTGTCGCTGGGCCGTATCGAGTGGTGGCTGGAGGAACCCTGGATCGGCGTTGCACTGGCGTTTTCCATCGCGACGATCTGTGCAGGGCTGGCAATCGAACACAACCGCACGCGACCTTTGTTGATCACCCGCTGGCTGGGCAGTGGGCGGATGCTGAGGTTTGCCTTGAGTGTGCTGTTGACCCGCATTGTTCTGTCCGAGCAGGCGACGGGTGCCGTGGGCTTTTTGCAGGGACTGAACCAGGGCACGGAGCAGCTGCACACGCTGTATTTCTTCATGCTGCTGGGCAGCGTCGCGGGGCTGTTGGTCAGCGCCATGACCATCGACCCACAGCATCTGTTCAAGCCGCTGATCATTTCGCTGGCATTGATGGCCATCGGTTCCGGCATGGACAGCTTCTCCACCAGCCTGACCCGTGGACCGCAAATGTACTTCAGCCAGTTTTTGCTGGCGTTTGGCGGTACGTTTTTTCTGGGGCCGACGCTGGTGCTGGGCATCAGCGGCGTGATCAGCAACCCGCGAAACATGGTGAGTTTCTCGGTGATGTTCGGGATCACCCAGAACGTCGGCAGCCTGATCGGGTCGGCCTTGCTGGGGACGTTTCAGGTCTGGCGCGAGAAGTTTCACTCGGCCCATCTCGTCGAGAACGTGACCCTGCTCAACCCTCAGGTCCAGTCACGATTGCAGAGCTCGAGCGGGTCTCTGCTCTCGGCGATTGCCGACCCGTCTTCCCGTAACAGCCAGGGCATACGCACCTTGGCGACGGCTGCGACCCGTGAGGCCAATACGCTGGCCTACAACGACGTATTTATGCTGATTGCAGTGATCGCGGTCTTGACGATGATCTGGATCACCAGCCGTGCGACCTGGCTGTGGATCACCACAGAACCGGTGGCGCCGTTCACCCCGTCGGCCGCTGCACCTTCCTCCGTTCCCTCTTCTGGCGCGCACTCTTCATGACAGAACCTGGCAAACCTTCTGACAAACCTTCAGGGGACGCATCCGTGAACCCCGCACCACAATCGGCGCCCACCGCAGCTCCGGCGCCAGCGCCAGCGGTGATGCCCGCCACCACACAACCGCGCTCGGCACGCATTCGTCTGGTGTCATCGATCCTGTTTGGCGGCGTCGCGCTGGCGGGCGTGTTGATCGTGCTGTATGCCTGGCAGCTGCCGCCGTTCAGCAGCCCCATCGAGAGCACGGAAAATGCTCAGGTGAGAGGGCAGACCACGATCATTTCGCCGCAACTGAGCGGCTACGTCTATGAAGTGCCCGTGCAGGATTTCCAGTGGGTGAAAGAGGGTGATCTGCTGGTGCGCATCGACGACCGGATTTATCAACAGCATCTGGATCAGGGGCTGGCGCAACTGGGGATTCAGAAGGCCGCGCTGGAGAACAACCTGCAGCAACGGCGCAGTGCCGAAGCCACCATCGTGCAGCGTCAGGCGAGCGTGGCGAACGCCGAGGCACAGAGTCAGAAAGCCGCAGCGGACCTGCGCCGCAGCAACGCGCTGGTGACCGATGGCTCGGTGTCGAAAAGCGAACTGGACGTGACCCGCGCGGCGGATGCTCAGGCGCGTGCGGCCTTGGCCGAAGCCAAGGCGTCACTTGAAATCGCTCGGCAAGACCTGCAAACCGTTATCGTCAATCGGGGCTCGCTGGAGGCGTCGGTCAAAAACGCCGAAGCGGCCATCGAGCTGGCGCGCATCGACCTGACCAACACCCGTATCACCGCGCCGCGTGACGGTCAGCTGGGGCAGATCGGGACGCGCCTGGGCGCCTATGTGAACTCGGGTGCGCAGTTGATGGGGCTGGTGCCGCGTCCGCGCTGGATCATCGCGAACATGAAGGAAACCCAGATGGCCAATGTGCGCCTGGGTCAGCCGGTGTCGTTCACCGTGGATGCCCTGGAAAACCGCAAGATGCGCGGGCGTGTACAGCGGATCTCGCCGGCGGCGGGGTCAGAGTTCAGTCTGCTGCCTGCTGACAACGCCACGGGCAACTTTGTGAAGATTGCGCAGCGGATCCCGGTGCGGATCACGGTGGACGGCGACCAGGACGATCTGGCGCGTTTGCGTCCGGGCATGTCGGTGGTGGTCAGTATCGACACCAGTCAGGATGGGCCGATTCCGCCGGATCCGGTGGATGGGTCGGTTGAGCAGCAACGTTAACCGTAGGCGAGTTGTGTGCCGATCAGTGTTTGATCGTTCCCACGCTCCGCGTGGTAACGCAGGGACTGACGCTCTGCGTCAGCGTGGACGCGGAGCGTCCTGACAGGCATTCCCACGCAGAGCGTTGGAACGATCCTGGGTATCGGCTTCTGCCGTGAGGCGGATCCAGACGATCAGCGCCCCCACATGGTGGAGTACCAAGCGCCCCTCGCGCCGACCGTAAGCCAACCCAGCACACCCATTTGTATCGCACTGTATCCACACCCCCCTGCGACACGTAGCGATTCCAATGGCCGCTTTGCCGACACATCCGCGATACCTCCAGACCGTTCAATAGGCCCCATCGAGGAACAACGCCTCGGCCCACTTGAACAATCAGCCATCGCTCTGGAGATCGCCATGAACTGGAAAAATCTTTCAATCGCCACCCTGTTTGCCGCCCTCAGCCTGGGCGCTCTGTCCGCTCAGGCGCAGGACGCCGTGAAGTCCGAAACCTACACATACGGCACCCACCTGGACATCAAGAAAGTGCTCTCGTCCAAAGAAGGCACCACACCCGCCTGCAGTGTGGTGACCTCGCAACTGACCTACCTCGACTCGACGGATCAAGTCCATGTCCTCGACTACCAAGATCTGTCCGGCGGCTGCCACGACAACTGAGTCATCGCCTCAAGACTCCGGTTTCCAAGGGGCGACATTCATGGTCGCTCCTTTTCTGATTGCAGGTAACGCGTATGTTGCTCATCGCTTTTCTGGGCGGGATCGTCACGGTGCTCAGCCCGTGCATCCTTCCTGTCGTGCCGTTTCTGTTCGCACGTGCCGACCGCTCGGCGTCCTCCGTGTTGCTGACGCTGCTCGGGCTGATGCTGACCTTTGCGTTGGTCTCCAGTCTGGCGGTGGTGAGCAGTGACTGGGTGGTGACGGCCAACGGCATCGGCCGCCATGTCGCGCTGGTGGTGTTGGTGTTGTTTGCGCTTTCCCTGCTGTCGGCGAAGGTCGGGAGCTGGTTGACGTGGCCGTTGGTGACCCTGGGCAACCGGCTTGATCCGGCTACGCGGCGGCTGTCAGGCCCCTCGGCTTCGCTGCTGATCGGCGTGGCGACCGGGCTGTTGTGGGCACCGTGTGCCGGACCGATTCTGGGGATCATCCTGACCGGTGCGATGTTGCAAGGGCCGAGCGCGCACACCAGCCTGTTGCTGCTGGCGTACGGGCTGGGCAGCGCGGTATCGCTGGGCACGCTGATATTTGCCGGACGCGGTGTGCTCGCCCGAATGAAACTGTCGTTGCCCGTTACGGCGTGGCTAAGGCGCGGCGCCGGTTGCGCAGCGTTGCTGGTGGCCGTCGTGATCGCCAGCGGTAACCAGAATCAGCTGCTGGCGGGAACGTCCTCAGAAGGAGCGGCGGCGATTGAGCAACGTCTGCTGACCGGCGTGCCTGCGGTCATTGATTACCTGGTGGACAGCGTGAAGGCCGCCACGGCGCCTGACGTCAGTAGCAAAGGGGAAATGCCATCGCTGTCCGGCGCGGTGGAGTGGTTGAACTCGCCTGCACTGAGCAAGGAGTCATTGAAGGGCAAAGTGGTGCTGGTGGATTTCTGGACCTTCGACTGCATCAATTGCCAGCACAGCATTCCCTACGTGAACCAGTGGGCGAAGAAATACGAGAAGGACGGTCTGGTGGTGATTGGCGTGCACACCCCCGAGTACCCCTACGAGCGGGTCATCGATAACGTGCGCAAGAACGTCGAGAAGCTGGGCCTGAACTACCCGATCGCAATCGACAACAACTACGCCATCTGGCGCGCGTTCGACAATCAATACTGGCCCGCGCATTACATCATCGATGCGCAAGGCCAGATTCGATACACCCACTTCGGCGAGGGCGGCTACGACACCCAGGAACAGGTGATCCAGCAGTTGCTCAACGAAGCCAAGGCCAAGGGCTAGTGCCGACCGGTGTTACACCATGCGCCGCACGGTATTGTCCTTGCGTACGAAGTGATGCCAGACCGCCGCGACCACGTGCAGCCCGATGACGTAGTAGAAGATGGTGCCCAGCAACACATGGAAGTGTTCCAGGGTTTCAGCCGTGTCCTTGGAGATATCGAAGGGCGCGGGAATGGTCAGGGAGGTCAAAGGGACGGGCAGCGCACCGCGTTCCAGCAGGACGGTGAACAACCCCAACAGCGGTTGCGCGAAGAGAAACGCATACAGCGCATAGTGCGACAACGTAGCGGCCAGCCGCAGGATGCCTTCCAGCGGCGGAGTAATCCCCGGCGGCGTATGACGATGACGCTCCGCCACGCGGAAAAACGCCATGATCAGCACCACGATCCCCACCCAAAAATGCGATTGCACCACAAAGGTTCGCAGGTCGGTCCCCTTGGCGAACTGACTGCGGCTGAGGATCAAGGCATACGCCAGCACAATCAGGGCGGCCATCACCCAGTGGAACCAGCGAGCTCGGTAGCTGTAGCGTTCGGTATTCAATGGTGTCGTCACGGTCAGGTCCCTCGATTTTTGATGTTCTCACCTGATTTAAACAGGTCCGCATTGAGAACACGATGCAGGCCACAGGTTTCAGCAGGCCTCCACATCACGTCCTCAATGCGCGTGCCGATCGCATGTTGCAAAACCCGGCAGGCTTGGCCTGGGGCATGAATGCCCCGTACATTCGCCATACTTCACAGCGGCGATTGAATGAATGTTCAATCAAAAGACTTTCGAGCACGCGCGCAACCTTATAACAACTGAGTCAATTGGCCAGTATTAAATGTGTGAGTGTCATCAATGCGTTCAAGGGTCAGTTGTACGATGTACTACCGATATATTCCGGAATGTCTCTTATTTATCCCCATATGAAGTTATTCAAATGAGGGGGTGAAACCAATTTGAACAGGTTTGCCTATCGCGTCATACTTAGTGCTGTTCTTATACTTATTCGTGATTAAGAAACCATCAAAACGAGTTTGACAGGTAATCCGCTTGGATCCATCTTTACCCCGGAAGGTTCAGAGCTTCTGACGATCAGTCTGCTCAGACTGGCATTTTGCCCAGCTTCGCTGGGGCCCTCTTCATCATTAATGGACACCTGCACACAGGACTATTCTCATGGAAGTCCCCGGATTCGCTCGCCTGTTAAAACAGAACACTGTGGATTCCGAAGTATGGTGGGATTCATCACCGACGATCTATAGCGCCTTTAAAGATCGAATGATTATGAAATACCCGAGCATGTTTAACCTGATTGAGAGTTGGCTTCCCGATAACTTTTCAGCCAGTCAATCAGGTCTCAGCGGGGCAACTACCAATCCTCGACTGGTTGCGCGGGCTGTGCTGGAAGACCCTCGGCCGTGGCAGGATTTTACCGACAGTCTTCCCCCGCAAATGGCGGAGTCCGAAAAAGCGCGACAGCTCTACGACCAGGTGATCGTGCAAGGGGCGGGGCAATTTCGCGCGTTATGGAACGCTACGCAGCAACGTCAGGGCTGGTTGTCGGCACAGATTGAAGGCGGCGAACGGATGCACGAACGCATGCTCGTCACACGCGGGCTGCAACTGGCCAGCCTGGCCCCCAATGTGATGATCAAGGTGCCGGGTAGCGAGCAGGGGTATCGGGCGATCGAACAACTGGTCGCTCAGGGGTGTTCGATCAATAACACCTTCTGCTTCACCGTTTCGCAGTTCGCGGCGTGCCTCAAGGCCATCCACAGTGGTCGCCTGCGCGCACGGGTGACAGGTGTGAACACCGATCGCGCCCGTTACGTCATCACGTTCATGATCGGGCGCCTGGGTGCCGAACACGAGTTTGAACGTCAAGCCGCGCAGCGCCGGCTGTGCCTGACTGCCGCGGACCGGCGCTGGGCGGAACTGGCTGTCTACCAGGCGATTCAGGCGTTGCTGCGCCGTTGGCAGACACCGGCGCGGCTGTTGCTCTGCAGCCTGAAAGTCGACACCGATGTGCGCGGGCGTGAGCATTGCTGGCACCTGCAGCGCACGGGCGCAGACACGACCTTGTACACCCTGACGCCGGACATCCTTGAGTTTCTCATCCGACGCCAGCAGCGCAATCAGCCGGTGACGCCCGCCACCGAATGGGTGCAAGTACCACGGCGCGTCCTGAGCCGGTTGATGGCGATTCCTTACTTCAACCAGGCGTATTTCGAAGGTGAGCAGGCGCCGTCCCGGTTCGCCCAGCATCCGGCTTTCATCACCGCCAGCCACGACGCCCGGGAAGGTCAAGAGCGCCTGCTGGCATTTGTAAAAGGCGCCAGCAACGGGGCCTTGTTTCCCGCCATGAGGCCCCTGAGCGATCTGGCCACGGGTGATCTGGCGATGGGGCGTGTGTCATGAATCGCATGATCGCGCTGTGGGCCCATCCGCGTTCGCGCTCCACTGTGCTGGAGCGTGTGTTCATCGAAAGGGGGGATTTCGAAGTCTTCCACGAACCTTTTGCGCACATGGCTTTCAATGAGCAGTCGGCCATTCCCCATGACGATCTGGACTGTGGCCTGCCGCGGACCTACGAGGGGATCAAGTCTTTATTGCGCAGCACGCGTGAGCGGCGCCACGTATTTCATAAGGACATGTGCTACCACTGCCTGGATGAACTGAAGGCAGACGCTGATTTCCTGCTTGAACAACAGCATGTGTTCATCATTCGCGAGCCAGGTCGGGCCATCGTTTCGCACTTCGCGATGTTCGCTCAGATGCCCTTGCACGCCATCGGCCACAAAGCCCTTTACGAAGTGTTCTGTCGGGTCACCAAACTCACCGGCAAGATTCCGTACGTGATCAATGGCGACGATCTGGCGAACCAGCCGGAAGAAACCCTGCGCAGGCTCTGCGATCACTTGCAGCTGGACTTCCTTCCCGAGGCGCTTCGTTGGGAGCCGTCCTGCCCGCCACAGTGGCAGGCCTGGCGCAGCTGGCACAAAGACGCCGAGCGCAGCACGCACATCGTCGCGTCGACATCGGATTTCGACGCGCGACAGCTCACTGCCCACCCGCATCTGGTGGGTTACTACAACACGCACCGGCCGTTCTACGAACGCATGAATCAATTCACTCAGCAGGGACGCTCATGAAAAAAATCGTCATCACTGGCGCTGCCAACGGCATTGGCCGAGCGACCGCCATTGCCTGTGTGGAAGCAGGTTATTACGTCATTGCCGCCGACAAGGACAAACAAGGTTTGCGTGACCTCCAGAGTGTCCTGCCATCCCATCGGATGGAGGCGCATTTTGCCGATTTCTCCAGGCACGACACCTATCAGTCTTTTATCAGTGAGCTTTACCAGCGCGACGATCGCCTCGCCCTGCAAGGACTGGTGAACAACGCGGGTCTGTACCACGGCAAAAGCGTTTACGAATACAGCGACGAGGAAATGGAAGAAATGTGGGCCGTGAACCTCAAATCGTTGATCTACCTGTCAAGGGACTTCGCCCGTCACGAGCTGCAGGCGCCGCATGCCCGCAGCATCGTCAACATCACATCCGTGGCCGGTGAGGTCGGCAGCATGGATGCGCTCTATGGCGCCACCAAGGCCGGCGTCATTGGCCTGACCAAGGCCAACGCCTGGAATTTCGCGCCGCGCATACGCGTCAATGCCGTCTCGCCAGCATTGATCCGAAATACCTCGATCCATGGCCGAATCCCTGAACACAGGCGCGAAGAATACGAGCGGCAGGAAGTGCTCAAAGAACCGATTCAACCGGAAGGGGTCGCCGATGTGATCCTGTTTCTGCTGTCCGAGCAGAGCCGTCACCTGACCGGAAAAGTCATACCCGTAGACAACGGTGCCTACCCGCGCTGATGCGCAATCTGGACACTCAGGGAGATGAAATCATGCAACGGAAAAAATTGCTCATCGTGGGCGGCGGCAACCTGTGTCTGCAGGTTTTGCAAATTCTCGCACCGCGCAATCAATTCGAATTTCATGTGGCCAGCCGTAACCTGGAACAAGCGACCCGCTTGTGCAACCTGGTCAGGCTGGGGGCGCTGCAACTGAATGTGGCGGTGCGCATTCAGGCGTGGGAGATGGACCTGACGGAGTTCGCCATCGAACGCAACGCCGAAACGCTGTCCCGGATCAAACCGGATGTCATCTTCAATTGCGCGTCGTTGCAGTCCTGGCGCGTGATCACGCAATTGCCCAAGGCGACGTTTGATGCACTGGATCAGGCCCAGTTGGGGCCTTGGCTGCCGATGCACCTGGCGCCTGCGTATGCGTTGATGCGTGCGGTCAAACAATCCTGCCCCAAATCCTTGGTGGTCAACGCGGCATTCCCCGACGCGGTCAACGCCGTGTTGTACAAGGTCGGGATGGCGCCGGATGTCGGCGTCGGGAACATCGCGAACCTGATTCCTGCCACACGCTGCGCTATCGCCCGGCTTGGGCGGTGCGAGCCGTTGCAGGTCTGCGTCAAACTGATCGGCCAACACTTTTTCAGCCACTACGTGCCACGCCATGGTTTGCCGCAGCAGGCGAACTTCAATCTGTCTTACTGGATCGATGGCCGGGAGTGCACGGACGAATTCAGTGCCGAGATGATCTTTCGCAGCGTGGCGGACAACTTCCGTCGCCTGGGGGGCATCGATGGGCAGTACCTGACAGCGATGTCAGCCATCACTGTCCTGGAAAACCTGTTCGCCGACGAAGAGGTGCATGTGCATGCCCCCGGGCCGCATGGTTTGCCGGGCGGTTATCCGGTGAAAGTCGGTATGGGCCAGGTGCTGCTTGGTCTGCCTTATGGGGTCCGGCGCGAAGAAGCCATTCAGATCAATGAGGCCGGACAACGACAGGACGGCATTCAGTCGATCATGGCCGATGGCACGGTCATGTTCGGGAGTGCGCAGATGAACGTCATGGAGCAGATGCTCGGTTATTTCGTGGCGGGCATGAAGGTCCAGGACGCCGCCGAATGCGCCAACGAGCTGGGCCGTAAATATCAAGCGTTTGCTCACAACATCAGCCAACAAGGAGTCAGCCATGTTCCCCAGCAACGCATCTTCGCCCGTCAGTTCGGCTGATTGCCCTGACGTGAACGGTGCCGGGCAGGCCGTCGCGCATCCAGTCTACACCGAGCAATACAACGCTGATTTTGTCAGTCGCTGGGACGAGCTCATCGACTGGAGCAAACGCGCGGAAGGAGAGGGACCGTTCTTTACGCAACTGTTGTTGCAGGCCGGCGCCTGCCGGGTATTCGATGCCTCCTGCGGCAGCGGGTTTCATTCGGTACAACTGCGTCGCGCAGGTTTTGACGTGACGGCCTGCGATGGCAGCCCGACCATGGTCAGGCAAGCGAAGGCCAACTTTGCCAGCCGGGGCCTGGACATTCCCACCCTGTGCTGCGACTGGCACGACCTCGACCCTCGGCAATTGGGCACCTTCGATGCGGTGCTGTGCCTGGGCAGTTCACTGTGTCATGTGTTCGAGGAAGCCGAGCGCATCGCGGTGTTGAAGCGGTTTCGCCAGCTGCTCAACCCGGGAGGTGTGTTGCTGGTTGATCAACGCAATTTCCTGGCCATTCTCGCTGGACGGTTTTCCTCATCCGGTCGCTACTACTATTGCGGCAAAACCGCGAAGGTCACGTTAGGCGAGCTGCACGATTCGTTGTGCGAGTTTGTGTACACCTTCGCCGATGGCGCCCGGTATTGCTTGCGGGTGTTCCCGATCCTGCCCGTTCGGCTGCGAGGCGAAATGAGAGCGGCCGGTTTTGTGGTCAAGCAAAGCTACGGTGATTTCAAAACTGTCTACGACCCGATGGCCGCCGATTTCATCATTCATCAGGCGCATGTTTAAGTCACAAGGAGGTGTCTTCATGGATATCCAACAACAGCCCCAGGCTTCGCGTAGCAACCTGTTCGCGTACCCTTTCACCCACGGCACCGCGCACGAGGGGCAGCCTACGCCTCATGTGATCTGGCTGACCGGGCTGTCCGCTGCCGGAAAATCCACGATTGTCGACGGGCTGAACCCGGTGTTGCAGGCGCGCGGGCTCAAGACCTGCATTCTGGATGGCGACTCACTGCGCAGCGGCCTGTGCCGGGACCTGGGGTTCACGGATCACGACCGTGATGAAAACGTTCGGCGTGTGGCCGAAGTCGCGGCATTGATGGCCGACGCCGGCCTGACGGTCATGGTGGCGCTGATTTCGCCGACTCGAGCCGCGCGGCATTACGCGCGCTCGATCATCGGCAACGAGCGCTTCGTCGAAGTGTTCGTCGATGCGCCGCTGGCGGTGGCCGAAAGCCGTGATCCCAAAGGGTTGTATCGCCGCGCCAGACAGGGCGAGATACGTGGTTTTACGGGCATCGATTCGGCGTACGAGCCACCGGTCTTTCCGGAACTTCATATTCACAGCGATCAGGTCAGTGTGGCGACAGCGGTGGAGATGATCGACGACTGGTTACGTCATCCGCGTGGATTTTAGGGCCCGATCGCCTGAATTTCGCGGCGAATTGAACGCGGTTGTCTGAAAGACCGGCGAGTTGGCTCGTTTCTGCCATTATTGATCTTCTGTCAACACTGAGGGCGGGCCATGTCCATCGGTCAATTGAAGATCAACGCCATCCGTCTGGTCGGCGGCGTCAGCGTGCTCGATTATCTGAATACGTGCGATGGCCGAAGGCCCGGCACATCGCTGGCGGCGGTGGTGGATAAGCTCTCGAACCTGGAGGAGATCGTGCACTGGTTTCTTCATGCCGGGCTGATCGGTGAGGCCGAGCACGCCCGGTGTGTGGACCTGGTGCAGCAGTCGTCCTGGCATTCGCTGACGGCATTCAAGCAGTTGATCGGTTTTCGTGAGTCGCTTTATCGGTTGTTTCTGCCTGTGGCGTTGGGAGAACCGGTTGCGTCCGGTGAGCTTGATGTGCTGAATGAGGTGCTGGTGTCGACGGCGTCGCAACGGGTGCTGATTTCGGTACCGACCGGGTTCGTCTGGGACTGGCGCCCGTTTGACACCCTGGATGGGATGACTGCCGGTTTTATGGGGCGAATCGCGGTACAGGCGTCGTCGCTGCTGACTTCTCCGGACCTGGCGAGGCTCAAGTTATGTGCCTTGCCGGATTGCGATTGGTTGTTCGTGGACACGTCGAAGAATGGCAGTCGGCGGTGGTGCCAGATGAATGTGTGCGGGGCCAAGGAAAAGGCCCGGCGGGCGGTGGGGCAGTTTTAAGCTGTTTTTTTGGTTTAGCATTTGGCATTGGGCTGATTCATGACTGTCCCCTCGGTTGGACTGGGTGTCCAACCGAGGGGACAGTTCAGGCCAGGCTCCCGGTTTGGCCTCGACTTCGTCGAGGTTGCTCACTCCGGCGAGGCTCCGTGGGCCCGCCGCCATCCGCCATCCATGGCGGGGGGCGGCTCTCGCGGCATCCATGCCGCTCGGCCCACTGTGCGCGCCGCCTGCGTTCAGCCTGCACCCGAGTCGCGTTTTGGAGCTAACGCTCTTCGCATCTTGATTTGTGAATCAATCTCCCTCGCTCCACTCGTTATTGTAGGAGCGTGGCTTGTCCCGCGATCTGCCGGGAACCGGCAGTAAACCCTGTGCCTTCGGAGTGTCAGACAGTGCCGAGTCGCCTGATTTTGCTACCGCTGCGCGGTAGATCGCGGGGCAAGCCACGCTCCTACAGGATCCGCGTGATCCGATGCTTTTGATTTTGCTTTTCTATCTCGACAGTCCAGGCACCACAAATTGCGACTTGGGTGCAGGCCAAACGCAGATGACGTGGAGTGGGCCGAGCGGCATGGATGCCGCGACAGCCGCCCCAACCCCGATTCCTATTCCAACCCCCGCACGCGAACCTCTGGCCAACCCGCCCAAGTCTGACCGATAAACGGCCCCCAAAAACCCTGAACACCCACCCCCGATCCTTTTCAAACACTTCATGACCCGCCCCAAAAACCGCAAATAACCCCAAGGTGCGCCATGAAAAAGAACCTGATGGGACCAACCCGGCTTACAGAACCCACTTTCCCAAAACCCCGGGACCGACTACGACGAACTCCTCGATCCTGTCTTCACCGACGGTGGAAAAGTCCTGGAAGGTGACGATGTCCGCACACCAGGCGCCGATCCCAGCCGACCTGAAACCTTGCCCAATGGCCCCGACGTCATCGACGACAGCCACCCCGACCCGCAAAAACGCGGTATCTGACGCCACCGCGATAAAAAACCAGGGAACCTGCTTGTTTCACAGGCTTCTTATCTCTTGTTCAAGGCAGTCGCGACACCGGTCGTGGCCCAGAGCATAGAGAGCACTTGCATGAGCGATATTCGTATCGGCATCTCGGGCTGGCGCTACGTGCCGTGGCGCGGTGATTTCTACCCCGAAGGTCTGGTCCAGAAAAACGAACTGAAATTCGCCTCCAGAGCGGTGAACAGCATTGAAATTAATGGCTCGTTCTATTCTCTGCAGTCGCCGGACCTCTATGCCCGCTGGTATGACGACACGCCCAAGGGCTTTGTATTCAGCCTGAAGGGACCGCGCTACATCACCCATGTCAGGCGCCTGAACGACATCGCTGAACCCCTCGCCAATTTCTTTGCCTCGGGCATCTTTCAGCTCAGGGGCAAACTGGGCCCGATCCTTTGGCAGTTTCCGCCCAGTTTCAAATTCGACGCCGAAAAATTCGAAGCGTTTTTGCAGTTGTTGCCGTTTGATGGCAAAGCCGCCAAGGCCCGCGCCAAGCAGTGCGCTGCGCGTATGGAGAAGCCGGGTTACCTCGACATTCCGGCGAAAGCCAGGCTGCGCCACGCCGTCGAAATTCGTCACGAGAGCTTTGCCGTCGCCGAGTTCATCACGCTGCTGCGCAAGTACAACGTCGCGTTGGTGATCGCTGATACGGCAGGCAAGTGGCCGTACCTGGAAGACCTGACCAGCGATTTCGTTTACCTGCGCCTGCATGGTGACAAAGCGCTGTACGCCAGCGGTTACACGCCCAAGGCGCTCAAGCGCTGGGGCGACCGTATTGAGTCGTGGCAGCAGGGCTCGCAGCCCAAAGACGCCCATCTCACTGCCACTAAATCGCCTCGCGCCCGCAAGTCGCGGGACGTTTATTGCTATTTCGATAACGACATCAAAGTCAGGGCGCCTTATGACGCGCGTGCGTTGCTGGAGCGTTTTGACCTGACCGCCGACCTGGAAGTCGCCCCCGGCGATCTGCAAGGAGTGAAGTTTTGACCAGTGCCCTGATTCCCGAAGGCATCGCCAGCCGCCGACAAAACGCGTCCACCGACGTCACGCTCAATGTGCTGACGATGAACATGCACATGGGCTTCGGTTTCCTCAACCGGCGTTTCATCCTCCCAGAGCTACGGGATGCGGTGCGCAACGTGTCGGCAGACGTTGTGTTCCTGCAAGAGGTGCACGGCGAGCAGCAAAACCATGCACAGAAGGTCAAGGATTGGCCGACGACGTCGCAGTACGAGTTTCTCGCCGACAGCATGTGGAACGACTTCGCCTACGGTCGCAATGCGGTGTACCCCCACGGCCATCACGGCAACGCGTTGCTGTCGAAATACCCGATCATTCGGCACGAAAACCTCGACATTTCGATCCTCGGCACGGAAGAGCGAGGCTTGCTGCACTGCGTGTTGCAGGTCCCCGGTTTCGGTGAGGTTCACGCCATTTGCGTGCATCTGGGACTCAAGGAAGTGCACCGCCAGCAGCAGCTGTCTTTGATGGCGGAACTGGTGTCGCGCTTGCCGCAAGAAGCACCGGTGATCATCGCCGGTGATTTCAACGACTGGCGGCAGAAGGCCGACGCTGCGTTGAGGCCCGTTGGCTTGCGCGAGGTGTTCGTCGAATCGTTCGGTGCGCCGGCCAAGAGTTTTCCGGCGCGCTTCCCGTTGCTGCGTCTGGACCGTATTTACGTTCGCAATGCCCGTCCCCGGGCGCCCAGGGTGCTGTCGAACCGCCCTTGGTCGCACCTTTCCGATCATGCGCCGTTGGCGGTGGAGGTCACACTATGAAGGCGTTTCATGATCAATGTGGCATCTGGCAGGACGGCAACTCCGTCGAACTGCTGATCAATGGCGAAGACTTCTTCACCAGCGTCTTTGAGCACATTCGCACGGCGCGGCGAGAGGTACTGATCGAGACGTTCATCATTTTCGAAGACCGCATCGGCGAAGGCTTGCAGCAGGCGGTGATCGAGGCGGCCAGCCGCGGCGTACGCGTAGTCATTACGGTGGATGACTACGGCACCAGCGACCTGAGTACGGCGTTCGTGGAGGAAATGGTCAGCGCCGGGGTGCAGATTCAGTTGTTTGACCCGCGCCCGAAATTCATGGGCATGCGCACCAACCTGTTTCGCCGGCTGCACCGCAAGGTGGTGGTGATCGATGCCGAACTGGCGTTCATGGGGGGCATCAATTACAGCGTCGATCACATGTCCGACACCGGCGTGACCGCCAAACAGGACTACGCGGTGCTGGTACGCGGCCCCATCGTGGCCGACATCTACCGGTCCACGCTGGGCATGCTTGGGCCGGCATTGCGCGGATCCTTCGCGCCGCTCAAGGCCGTGACCCGCCAGGCCGGCAGCGCACGCATGCTGCTGGCCGAGCGGGACAATCGCCAGCACACCACCGACATCGAAGAGCAGTACCTGCTGGCGATGCGCGGCGCTACCCAGCGCATCACCATCGCCAACGCCTATTTTTTCCCCAGCTACCGGTTCCTGCGCGAACTGCGCAATGCCGCGCGCCGCGGCGTGAAGGTCACGCTGATCCTGCAAGGCCAGCCGGACATGCCGTTCGTGCGCATGTGCTCGCGCCTGACCTACACCTGGCTGCTGCGTGAGGGCGTGGTGATCCATGAGTACAAGCAGCGCGCGTTGCACGGCAAAGTCGCATTGATCGACCATGAGTGGTCGACGGTGGGCTCCAGTAACCTCGACCCTCTGAGCCTGGCGTTGAACCTGGAAGCGAATCTGTTCATCCGCGATCGCGCGTTGAACCAGCACCTGCACGAGCACCTCAAGGAGCTGGCTGCGGCTCACAGCAAGCAGGCCAGCCTGAAAGGCTTGGCGAAAGGGCAGTGGTGGCGGGCGCCGATGATCTTCCTGAGTTTCCACTTTCTGCGGCATTTTCCGGCGATCGCCGGGTTGTTTCCGGTGCACGGGCCGCGCTTGAAACCGGTGCGCACGCCGGACGTGATTCCACAAGCGAGCGAACTCAAGCGCGAGCTGTCGCCTGATCAGGAGAAATCGCTATGAACGGGGTGTCTCAGGCGTCCACCGAGCAGGACGAAGCCTCTGCGCCGGGCAAGCACAAGGTCTGGCTGACCTGGGCCAAGCGCGGTTTTACCTTGTTTTTCTTCGTCGCCGTACCGGTCTTGCTGTTCATGCTGGTGAAGAACCTCGACTGGAAAGAAGTGGCCCATGCGCTGGAGTCATACAAGGCAAGCACGCTCGCGCTCGGTTTCCTCGTCGCGGCTGGCAGCTATCTGACTTACTGTGGATTCGATGTGCTGGCGCGGCGTTACACAGAACACAAACTGTCGGTGAAGCAGATCGTGCCGGTGACGTTCGTCTGCTACGCCTTCAACCTGAACCTGAGTTCGTGGGTCGGCGGTATCGCTCTGCGCTATCGGTTGTACTCGCGCCTCGGTCTCGACGTACCGACCATCACCCGGATTCTCAGCCTGAGTCTGATCACCAACTGGCTGGGCTACATGTTGCTGGCGGGGTTTGTGTTTGCTGGCGGTTTCATCGACCTGCCCGAGGGCTGGAAGATCGGCGACACCACGTTGCAGCTGATCGGCGTCGTGTTGCTGGCCGTGTGCTTCGGGTATTTCCTGGCGTGCCGGTTTTCCAAACGACGGACCTGGACGATTCGCAAACAAAAACTGGTGCTGCCGTCGCTCAATCAAGCGCTGCGTCAGGCGTTACTCGGTGCGTTGAATTGGGGCTTGATGGCGCTGTTGATCTTCATACTGCTGCCGGAAAAAGCGTTCTACCCGGCCGTGTTGGGGATTCTGTTGATCAGCAGCATCGCGGGCGTCATCGCGCACATTCCAGCGGGTTTGGGGGTGCTGGAAACTGTCTTCATCACCCTCATGCAGCATCAATTCAGCAAAGGGCAATTGCTGGCCGCGCTGATTGGCTACCGGGTCATCTACTTCCTGATTCCACTGATGTTGGCGGTGGTGGTGTATCTGGTGCTGGAGAAGCGCGCCAAGGCCATGCGCAGCAGGAATGAAGCGCGCAACGAACACTGACTCCCTGTAGAAGCGGGCTTGCTGGCGAACGCGTCAGACCGGCAGCATCGACGTTAGCTGGCCGGCTTGTTCAGTGTGCAATATCACTATTTGGGGTGACGCTGATGGTTTGGTATGTCCTAACGGCCAAACTGTTCCGCCTTCGGCGAGTTACTTGATAACCCCCCTCCTTGTTTCAAGAGGCAGCCAAGGGTTCAGTCTCCCGGTTTGGCCCTCCTGCGTCGGGTACCCTTACTTCGGCGACGCTCCGTGGGCCCGCGCCGAACGGACATCCATGTCCTGACGGCGCGCTCGCGGCATCCCTGCCGCTCGGCCCACTGCGCATCGCCTGCGTTCAGCCTGCACCCAAGTCGCGTTTTGTGTCGTCTGAACGTTGTCGGTATGAAGATCAAAAGCAAAAACATCGGATGACGCGAATTCTGTAGGAGCGTGGCTTGTCCCGCGATCTACCGCGCAGCGGTAGCAAATCAGGCGACTCGGTTATGCCTGACATACCGCATGCACCGGTCTCGCTGCCGGTTCCCGGCAGATCGCGGGACAAGCCACGCTCCTACAATAAAGGGTGGTGCGAGGGAGATTGATGCACCAATAAAGACGCGAAGAGCGTTAGCTTGAGCCCAAGTTGGTCTTGTAAGCGAGAGCGCTGCCAGGACATGGATGTCCGTTCAGCGCGGGCCCACGGAGCGTCGCCGACGTGAAGGAACCCGACGAAGTCGGGCCCAACCGGGAGCCTGAATCCTTGGCTGCCTCTGAAACAAAGAGGGGGGTATCAAGTAACCCGCCGAAGGCGGAACAGTTTGGCCGTTAGGCCAAACCAAACCATCAGCGTCGCCTCAGATTGTTGAAATGCACACCCTGCACGGCGACCCCTACAAAAGTGGAAACCTCAATCCTTCCCCGCAAACATCCGCACTGCTTCCACCGCTTCATTCGTGCCATTGCTGATCTGCACGATGGCCGAGCCCGCCTGATCGGCGAGGTCCACGCCTTTGGCGGCGTTGTTGCGCGTATTGTCCATGCTGAGGATCGCCTGACGGGTTTCCGTCTGGATCAACTGGATCATCTCGGAAATTTCCTGCGTCGAACGGCTGGTGCGGCCTGCCAGTTGCCGTACCTCATCCGCCACAACGGCAAATCCACGGCCCTGATCCCCGGCTCGCGCCGCTTCGATGGCCGCGTTGAGTGCCAAGAGGTTGGTTTGATCGGCGATGCCGTGAATCGTGTTGACAATGGTGGTGATCTGCTCGGACCGCTCACCCAACTGACCGATGATGCGCGAGGAATCGTCGATGTTGCGGGAGATCTGGCGCATTTCGCTGGCCGCTTGCTGAATCACCTGAGTGCCTTGCTCGGCGACTTTCTGCGTTTGCACTGAGATGTGATACGCCTGCGCGGCGCTGTGAGAATCCTGCTCGTGCTTCTCGATGCGCGCAGTCACGTCGGATGCAAATTTCACCACCTTGAGCAGCTTGCCGCAGGCGTCGTACACCGGGTTGTAGGAGGCCTCGAGCCACAGCGTCTGACCGTGCTTGCCGATGCGTTTGAACTGCCCGCTGAAAAACTCCCCCTTGTTCAGCTGGCGCCAGAAATCCTGATAGTCGGAACTGTTGGTGACCTCCGATGGGCAAAGCAGTTTGTGGTGCTTACCCAGCAACTCCTGGCGGTTGTAGCCGAGCAGACGCAGAAAGTTGTCGTTGGCGGCGATGATGCGGCCATCCAGGTCAAACTCGATCACGGCCATGGCGCGGTCGATGGCCTGCAGCTTGTTGCGGGTTTCGCTTTCGGATTGAAGCTTCTGGGTGACGTCCATCGCGTACTTGACGATTTTCACCACCTTGCCGTCCATGTCTCTGATCGGGTTGTAGCTCGCCTCCAGCCACACCGTGCTGCCGTCGCCCGCCACACGCTGGAAGGTGGCCGACACGAACTCGCCATTGCGCAATCGGGACCACAACTGCGCATATTCGGCGCTGCGCACGTGTTCGGGGGTGCAAAACATCCGGTGCTCTTTACCGATCACCTGTTCCGGGCGGTAGCGCATGGCTTTGAAGAAGTTGTCGTTGGCGCTGAGCACGACGCCATTGAGATCGAATTCAATGCTGGCCATCGAGCGGTTGATGGCTTCCAGCAGACTCGCCTGATGAGCGACGGTCAGTTGCAGATCTTGAATGGTTTTATTCTTTGACGAGTCGAAAAACATGATGGCGGCTCAGGCAAGTGGAACGGCAGGGTTATCCGTTCCATGGCCTGAAGAGCAAAGGTCAATGCTCAGCTGCGATTTCCTTCTGCAGTGCAAAGATCATCACAAAAGTGATATCAAAAAGCTACAACAAAGTTGTACAGCTCGTCGGTTTTTGTACAAGTTATGGGGCGGACGCTGACGATTCTTTGCCCGTGCGTCACCATTTCCAACGTCGACCATGTCTTTTTGATTCTGGTCGAAGCGTCGGGGCGCGTCATACACGCGCTCAATCTTCAAACCCGACCTGCTCCGACATCTCGTCCACCTTCAATTCCAGCCGGTACGCCACGGCGATGAACAGCGCCTGACACAGGCACAGCGTGGCGCTCAGCGAACGGAAGGCGAACGAACTGCCTTCATTAACCAGCAGCACCGAGTTGGCGCGCTTGGCCAGTGGCGAGAGGTTGCTGTCGGTAATGATCAACGTCTTGGCCTGATGGTGCTGAGCGATGCGCAGGCAGTGCTGGGTTTCCTTGCCGTAGGGGGTAAAGCTGATGGCGATCACCAGATCGTTGGCGCGCACGCTGCGCATCTGCTCGCGGTAACTGCCGCCCAGGCCCGAGATCAGGTGGATACGTTTGTTGGTGTGTTGCAGGTTGTAGACCAGGTAATCCGCCACGGCGAACGAGCGACGTACCCCGACCACGTAGATGTTGTCGGCGTTGACCACCAAGTCCACGGCTTTCTCGAACGCTTCATCGTCCAGTTCCAGGGCGAGGCGTTCCAGCCCGGAAAGCGTGGCGTTCACGCATTCGCGGGCCAGGTCGCCGCCGCTGGCTTTCTGCGACTTGTTGGCGATCATGCTGCGAATGCGTTGCTGGTAGTTCTGCACCGGTGTGGCTTTGTGGGTGTAGGCCTCGCGGAACAGCGCCTGCATTTCGCTGAACCCGCTGAAACCGAAGCGCTGGGAGAAGCGCACGATTGCAGAAGGGTGGACTTCACATTCGCGAGCGATGTCGCTGATGCGATCGACCATGATGCGGTCGCTCTGCTGACTCATGTAGCTGGCGATGCGTTTGAGCTGGCGCGGCAGGCTTTCGTATTCCGTGGTGATCAGCTTGAGCAGAGACTCGGCGGTATCCGGCGCGGTGACCTGTGAAGACGCCGCGTCGGCGCCGGTTTCGGACAAGGAGGGCTGATCGGTGCTGGACATACGGTTGAATTCCTCAAGCTTTTCTTATGACGCGAAGTTTACAGCGCTTCGCGTTTATATCCTGCCTGTTTAGCACGAACTGCCCGCGTTTGTGCAAAGTGGAAAAAATATTCTACTTGAAAAAAATATAGAAAAAATCATTGATCCTTGCCCTTGAGCGTTCTAGTCTGCATCCACGAACAGCGCTTCCAGCAGACGCTGCGGAAGCCAGGCTTATAAAAATAACAGGAGCCAGCATGGGCCAGACTCGTTTTGCCAGTGGACGTCCGTTAGACGTGGTGTGCCTCGGACGTCTGGGCGTTGATCTTTACGCGCAACAGATCGGCGCACGCCTGGAGGACGTCAGCAGTTTCGCCAAATACCTTGGCGGGTCCTCTGCCAACATCGCCTTCGGCAGCGCCCGACTGGGTGTGAAATCCGCCATGCTGACTCGCGTCGGTGACGATCACATGGGGCGCTTCCTGACCGAATCCCTGGCGCGCGAGGGCTGCGACGTCAGCGGCATCAAGGTCGATGCCGAACGTCTCACCGCCATGGTCCTGCTCGGCATCAAGGACCGCGAAACCTTCCCGTTGGTGTTCTACCGCGAAAACTGCGCCGACATGGCCCTGAGCGCCGAAGACATCGACGAAGCGCAGATCGCCTCCAGCAAGGCGTTGTTGATCACCGGCACGCATTTCTCCACCGATCAGGTGTTCAAGGCCAGCAGCCAGGCGCTGGACTATGCCGAGAAGCACAACGTCAAACGCGTGCTCGACATCGATTACCGGCCGGTGCTCTGGGGCCTGACCGGCAAGGCCGACGGCGAAACCCGTTTCGTCGCCAACCAGAACGTCAG
Organism: Pseudomonas abietaniphila; assembly: GCF_039697315.1. NCBI lineage: Bacteria > Pseudomonadati > Pseudomonadota > Gammaproteobacteria > Pseudomonadales > Pseudomonadaceae > Pseudomonas > Pseudomonas abietaniphila. The sequence continues at coordinate 4,974,685 of NZ_CP155619.1, forward strand.
CCAGCATGTGCAGCGTATTCTGCCGCGCTTCGACCTGATCGTTGGCACCGAAGAAGAATTCCTGATTGCAGGCGGCGCCACCGACTTGATCGCGGCATTGCGCACCGTGCGTGAGCTCACCGCCGCCACGCTGGTGGTGAAACTTGGCCCGCAAGGTTGCACAGTGATCCACGGGGCAATTCCCAAGCGCCTGGAAGACGGCGCGATTTACCCCGGCGTGCGCGTTGAAGTGCTCAACGTGCTGGGGGCGGGCGACGCGTTCATGTCGGGTTTTCTCAAAGGCTGGCTGAACGACGACAGCGATGAGCGCTGCTGCCAGTTGGCCAATGCCTGTGGCGGACTGGTGGTGTCGCGGCACGCTTGCGCACCGGCCATGCCGACGCCGGTCGAGCTTGAGTACCTGTTCAACAGCCCGGTGCCAATCACCCGGCCCGATCAGGATCCGGTGCTGCAGCGCCTGCATCAGGTCAGCGTGCCGCGCAAGGAGTGGAAGCAGCTTTTCATCTTTGCCTTCGACCATCGGGGGCAGTTGGTGGAGCTGGCGCAGAAAGCCGGTCGCGATCTGGGGTGCATCGGGCAGCTCAAGCAACTGTTCATTCAGGCCGTGGAGCGGGTCGAGGCCGACCTCAAGAAGCGCGGGATCGAAGCGGACGTCGGTCTGTTGGCCGATCAGCGCTTCGGGCAGGACTCGTTGAACGCGGCAACCGGCCGTGACTGGTGGGTGGCTCGGCCGGTGGAAGTGCAGGGTTCGCGTCCGTTGGCGTTCGAACACGGGCGCTCCATTGGCAGTAACCTGGTGGCATGGCCCAAAGAGCAGATCATCAAGTGCCTGGTGCAATACCACCCCGATGACGAGCCGATGCTGCGCCTTGAGCAGGAAGCGCAGTTGATGGGCCTGTACCAAGCCTCCCAAGTCAGCGGTCATGAATTGCTGCTGGAAGTCATACCGCCGAAGGATCACCCCTCGACGTACCCCGACGTGATTTACCGTTCGCTGAAGCGCCTCTACAACCTTGGGATTTTCCCGGCGTGGTGGAAGATCGAAACCCAGCCGGCCGACGTCTGGGAAAAACTCGACGCGTTGATTCAGGAGCGCGATCCGTACTGCCGTGGTGTGGTCCTGCTGGGCTTGAATGCGCCAGCCGAAGCCTTGGCCGCAGGCTTCCGCGAAGCCAGCAAAAGCACCTCGAGCCGCGGCTTTGCCGTGGGCCGGACGATTTTCCATGAGCCGAGCCGAGCGTGGCTGGAAGGCGAGATCGACGATGCCGGGTTGATCAGTCGGGTGCAGAGCACGTTCGGCTTTTTGATCGAGTCCTGGCGTGACGCCCGAGCGTGAGCCTGCAACCCGAATCAGCCGTATGAACCCGTTTAAGCGAAAAGAACAATAAAGGTGCAGCCATGCCCGCTTCCGCAATCCGAATTGGCATTAACCCGATTTCCTGGAGCAACGACGACCTGCCGGCCCTGGGTGGCGAAACACCACTGAGCACCGCGCTCAGCGAAGGCAAGGAAATCGGCTACGAAGGTTTTGAACTCAACGGCAAGTTTCCCAAGGACGCCAAAGGCGTCGCGGATGTCCTGAGGCCTTACGATCTGGCGCTGGTGTCAGGCTGGTATTCCAGCCGTCTCGCCAGCCGTTCGGTGGCTGAAGAGATCGAGGCCATCGCCAGTCACGTGGATCTGCTCAAACAAAACGGCGCCAGCGTGCTGGTGTACGGCGAGGTCGCCGACTCGATTCAGGGCCAGCGCATTCGTCTGGTCGAGCGGCCGCGTTTTCACAGTGACAGCGCCTGGCAGGAGTACGCTGACAAACTCACGGAGCTTGCGCGTTTTACGTTGTCGCAGGGTGTGCGTCTGGCGTACCACCATCACATGGGTGCTTATGTCGAATCCCCTGAAGACATCGATCAGTTGATGGCGCGCACCGGCAGTGAAGTCGGTCTGCTGTTCGATTCGGGCCATTGCTACATGGGCGGCGGCGAGCCGTTGCAGGTGCTGCGCAAACACATTGATCGCGTGTGTCACGTGCACTTCAAGGACGTGCGCAAACCGGTGGTGCAATTGGCGCGTAACAACCTGTGGAGTTTTCCGGATTGCATCGTCAACGGCACGTTCACGGTGCCGGGCGATGGCGACATCGATTTCACGGCCTTGCTGGACGTGTTGATCGAGGCCCGCTACGAAGGCTGGCTGGTGGTCGAGGCCGAGCAGGACCCGGCGGTTGCGCCCAGCTACGTTTATGCGAAGAAAGGTTATGAAACGCTGCGCAATCTGCTGGCAGCCTCACAAGAAAGCCACTTGGGTTTACATCAGCCTGCACAAAGGAGCCTGTGAACATGAATCTCCTGGTCAAGAGCAAAGCCGAAGGCCGCGATGTGGTTGCGCTCGGTGAGGGCGTGTTGGAATACGTCGGTTTCGCTGCCCATCGGCTGACCGTCGGCGAACGTCTGCCGGTGACTGCCGGCGACAAGGAGCTGTGCCTGGTGTTGCTCAGCGGTCGCGTCAGTGTCAGCGGCGAAGCGCCGGGGCAGGGCGCGTTCAGTTGGGAAAACATCGGCGACCGGCAATCGGTGTTCGAAGACAAATCGCCGTTCGCGGTGTACCTGCCGCCCAATAGCCAGGCGCAGGTCACGGCATTGAGTGCGGTGCAGATTGCCGTGTGTGCCGCGCCGGGCGATGCGAGCAAAGACTTGCCCGCGCGGCTGATCAAGCCTGACGCGATGAAGCGAAGCGTGCGCGGCAAGGCGGCCAACACCCGATACGTCTGCGACATCCTGCCCGATTCCGAGCCCGCGCATTCGTTGCTGGTGGTGGAGGTGCGCACGCCGTCCGGTCATTCCTCCAGCTACCCGCCGCACAAGCACGACAAGGACGATCTGCCGCACGAGAGCTTCCTTGAGGAGACCTATTACCATCAGGTCAATCCGCCCCAGGGTTTTGTGTTTCAGCGGGTCTACACCGACGACCGCAGCATCGATCAGGCCATGGCGGTTGAAAACAACGACCTGGTGACCGTGCCCAAGGGCTATCACCCGGTCAGCGTGCCGTATGGCTACGAATCCTATTACCTGAACGTGATGGCCGGGCCGAAACGCGCCTGGCAATTCCACAATGATCCCAAGCATCAGTGGTTGCTGGATCTTTGAGCTCACCCCTATTTTGAAGGAGCCCGCAATGAGCAACGCCCCGATTATCGGCCACTACATCAATGGCCAGGTGCACGACGCCAGCGAGCGTTTCAGCGATGTCTTCAACCCCGCGACCGGTGCCGTGCAAGCGCGTGTTGCACTCGCGGAATTGAAGACCGTTGACGACGCGGTGGCCGCAGCCCAGGCGGCTTTCCCGGCGTGGGCCGATCAGTCGTCCCTGCGCCGTGCGCGGGTGATGTTCAAGTTCAAGGAACTGCTCGATCAGCACCATGACGAACTGGCCGAAATCATCTGTCGCGAACACGGCAAGGTGTTCTCGGACGCCAAAGGTGAAGTGGTGCGCGGCATCGAAATCGTCGAGTTCGCGTGTGGCGCGCCGACGCTGCTGAAAAGCGATTACAGCGACAACATCGGCGGCGGCATCGACAACTGGAACCTGCGCCAGCCGCTGGGCGTGTGCGCCGGTGTCACGCCGTTCAACTTCCCGGTGATGGTGCCGCTGTGGATGATTCCCATGGCACTGGTTACCGGCAACTGCTTCATCCTCAAGCCGTCTGAACGTGACCCGTCGGCCAGCCTGTTGATGGCGCGATTGCTGAAACAGGCCGGTCTGCCGGACGGCGTGTTCAACGTTGTGCAGGGCGACAAGGTGGCCGTGGACGCGTTGCTGCAACACAAGGGGATCGACGCGATTTCCTTTGTCGGCTCGACGCCGATTGCCGAGTACATCCATCAACAGGGCACCGCCCATGGCAAGCGGGTTCAGGCGTTGGGCGGCGCGAAGAACCACATGATCGTGATGCCCGATGCCGATCTGGATCAGGCCGCCGATGCGCTGATTGGCGCCGCGTATGGCTCGGCCGGCGAGCGCTGCATGGCGATTTCCGTCGCTGTGGTGGTGGGCGATGTCGGCCAGAAACTCATCGACAAACTGTTGCCACGCATCGACGCGCTCAAGGTCGGTAACGGCATGAACGCCGATTCCGACATGGGCCCGTTGGTGACGGCGGTGCACAAGGCCAAGGTCGAGGGGTACATCGATCAAGGCGTGAAAGAGGGCGCGAAGCTGATCGTCGACGGACGCAATTTCAAGGTGCCCGGCGCTGAGAACGGGTTCTTTGTCGGCGCCACATTGTTCGATGACGTGACACCGGAGATGACCATCTATAAAGAAGAGATTTTCGGACCGGTGCTGGGCATCGTTCATGTGCCGGACTTCGCGGCAGCGGTCGAGCTGATCAACGCCCACGAGTTCGGCAACGGCGTGTCGTGCTTCACCAGCGACGGCGGCATCGCCCGTGCCTTTGCGCGGAATATCAAAGTCGGCATGGTCGGCATCAACGTGCCGATTCCGGTGCCGATGGCCTGGCACTCGTTCGGCGGCTGGAAGCGCTCGCTGTTCGGCGACCACCACGCCTACGGCGAAGAAGGCTTGCGGTTCTACAGCCGCTACAAGAGCGTCATGCAGCGCTGGCCGGACAGCATCGCCAAAGGGGCGGAGTTCAGCATGCCGACGGCGAAATGATCGAGGTCTCCATCTGAAATGCGATTCTTTGTGGGAGCGAATTCATTCGCGAGAGGCCGGGAAATTCGACACAAAAACTGGTTGGCTGTCAGATTGCATCGCGAATGAATTCGCTCCCACAAAAGACCTCATCGCCCCGAACAACGCCTCCCATAACAACAAGGTGCAAGCATGACCACGACACGAATGATCGAGGTCTCCATTTGAAATGCGATTCTTTGTGGGAGCGAATTCATTCGCGAGAGGCCGGGAAATACGACACAAAAACTGGTTGGCTGTCAGATTGCATCGCGAATGAATTCGCTCCCACAGAAGACCTCATCGCCCCGAACACCGCCTCCAATAACAACAAGGTGCAAGCATGACCACGACACGGTTGACCATGGCTCAGGCCCTGGTGAAGTTTCTCGATAATCAGTACGTCGAAGTGGACGGCGTGCAGAGCAAGTTTGTTGCCGGTGTGTTTACCATTTTTGGCCACGGCAACGTGCTGGGCCTGGGTCAGGCGCTGGAACAGGACAGCGGCGAGCTGATCGTGCATCAGGGACGCAACGAACAAGGCATGTGCCACGCGGCGATGGGGTTCGCCAAGCAGCACCTGCGCCGCAAGATCTACGCGTGCACCTCGTCGGTCGGACCCGGTGCCGCCAACATGATCACCGCGGCGGCAACTGCGTCGGCCAACCGCATTCCGCTGCTGTTGCTGCCCGGTGATGTGTACGCCAGCCGTCAGCCTGACCCGGTGTTGCAACAGATAGAACAATTCCACGACCTCAGCATCAGCACCAACGATGCGTTCAAGGCCGTGAGCAAATACTGGGACCGGATCAACCGGCCCGAGCAATTGATGAGCGCCGCGCTCAACGCCATGCGCGTGCTGACTGACCCCGCCGAAACCGGCGCCGTGACCCTGGCACTGCCGCAAGACGTGCAGGGTGAGGCCTACGACTATCCCGATACCTTCCTGCAGAAACGCGTGCACCGTATTGATCGCCGCCCGCCGACCCAGGCCATGCTCAAGGACGCGTTGGCGCTGCTCAAAGGCAAGCGCAAGCCGTTGCTGATTTGCGGCGGAGGGGTGCGGTATTCCGGCGCGGCAGCCGAACTTCAGGCATTCGCCGAGCAGTTCGACATTCCGTTCACAGAGACTCAGGCGGGCAAGAGCGCGATTGTCTCGGCTCACCCCCTGAACATGGGCGGCATCGGCGAAACCGGGTCGCTGGCGGCCAACACGCTGGCACGCAAGGCGGATCTGATCATCGGCGTCGGGACGCGTTACAGCGACTTCACCACCGGCTCGAAATCGCTGTTCCAGAACCCCGACGTGCAGTTTCTCAACCTCAACGTTGGCGCGTTCGATGTGCAGAAACTCGACGGCGTCCAGGTGCTCGCCGACGCACAACTCGCATTGCAGTCGTTGAGCGATGCGCTGGGTGACTACAAGGCCGGCTGGGGTGACGCGCCGAAGCAGGCGAGGGCAGCGCTGGATGCCGAGGTGGATCGTCTGTACGCCGTGGAATACCAGACTCAGGATTTCGAACCCGAGGTCAGCGGACACCTCGACCCACAGGTGCTGCGCGACTTCATCGAAATGACCGGTTCGTGCCTGACCCAGAGCCGCGTCCTGGGCCTGCTCAATCAGCAACTGCCTGGCGATGCTGTGATCGTGGCGGCGGCGGGCAGTCTGCCCGGCGATCTGCAACGGGCGTGGCGCAGTACCAGCGTCGACAGTTATCACGTCGAATACGGCTATTCCTGCATGGGCTACGAGGTGAATGCGGCCCTCGGCGCGAAGATGGCCGCGCCCGAGCGCGAAGTCTACGCACTGGTCGGCGATGGCTCCTACATGATGCTGCACTCGGAGCTGGCGACCTCGATTCAGGAGCGGCGCAAGATCAACGTGGTGCTGCTGGACAACATGGCATTCGGTTGCATCAACAACCTGCAGATGGGCAACGGCATGGGCAGCTTCGGCACCGAGTTCCGCTTCCGCAATCCCGAGAGCGGGTTGCTCGATGGCGACTTCGTGCCGGTGGATTTCGCCATGAGCGCCGCCGCGTATGGCTGCAAGACCTACACGGTGAAAACCGTCGCAGAACTAGAGGCCGCGTTGATCGATGCGCGCAGGCAGACGGTGTCCACGCTGATCGACATCAAGGTCCTGCCCAAGACCATGATTCACGGCTACCTGTCGTGGTGGCGGGTGGGCGTGGCCGAAGTGTCGACGACGGGGGCCACCGCAGAGGCCTATGAACGGCAAAAAGCGATGCTGGCCAAGGCCCGTCAATATTGAATCAAGCAACCCCTGTAGGAGCGTGGCTTGTCTCGCGATCTGCCCGGGTTTGCGTCCGGGCGCATCGGCAGTAAATCCGTCTAGCGCGGTGTGTCAGGTTTATTCGGGTTGCAGGTTTCACGACCGGTTCCCGGCCGATCGCGGGACAAGCCACGCTCCTACAGGAAACGGAGAACACATTATGAAAATCGGACTCATCGGCTACGGCAAAGGCGGGCGCTTCTTTCATGCGCCGCTGCTCGCCAGTATGCCCGGCGCGACCTTTGCCGGTGTGGTGACGCGCTCGCCCGAGCGTCGCCTGGATCTGAGCAAGGATTACCCCAAGGTGCCGGCCTTCGACAGCCTGGCCGACATGGTGGCGGCAGGCGTCGATGCGGTGGTGATCTCCACACCCTTGGCCTCACGGCGTGCATTGATCCTGGAGGCGATCGAACTCGGGGTGCCTGTGGTCAGCGACAAACCCTTCGCGCCCGACGCCAAACAGGCGCAGGAACTGGTGGACGCCGCCGAACGCCGGGGCGTGTTGTTGGGCGTGTACCAGAACCGTCGCTGGGATTCGGATTTCCTCACGCTGCGCAAGTTGATCGATCAAGGCGTATTGGGTGACATCCGACGCTTTGAATCCCGCGTCGAGCGTTATTCGCCTTCGTCAGTGGGCAAGGAAAGCGGCGGCGGGATTTTGCGCGATCTGGGCAGTCACCTGGTGGACCAGGCACTGCAACTGTTCGGGCCGGTCAAGCGGGTGTACGCCGAACTCGAGTTCGCAACGCCGGAACAACAGGTCGATCACGGCTTCTTCGTTTCACTCATTCATGCCAACGGCGTGACGTCGCACCTGTGGGGCAACTGCCTGCAAAACGCTCAAGGTCCGCGCTTTCGGGTCAATGGTTCACAAGGCTGCTATACCGTTGATGGCCTGGACGGACAGGAAGCGGCGGCGCTGGCAGGGCTTTCCCCCAAATCCGAAGGCGAACGCTGGGGCGTCGAGGAGCATCGTCGCTGGGGCTGGTTCGAGCAGGGCGAACATCGCGAACGCGTGCCTTCCGAGCGCGGCAGTTGGCCAGAATTCTACCGTCAGCTGCAGGACGCCGTGATGAATCAAGGGCGTAATCCGGTGGACGCGCGGGATGCCGTGGCGTCGGCGACAGTGCTGGATGCCGCCAGGGTCAGCGCGCTGGAAGGGCGGGTGGTGGCGCTGTAACGGTCACCAAGGGTTCAAATTGTGGGAGCGAATTCATTCGCGGTGCAATGTGTCAGGCGACAGAGATGTGTTGAATGTGCGTGCCTCTCGCGAATGAATCCGCTCCCACGGTAGGCGTGCATCAACCGTTTTCCGCAAGATTGCATGCAACGAAAATCAAAATAGAAATAAATTCTAAAACAGGTTGAAACAGAAATTATTTTCCAATAGAGTCATTTTCAGGTTGCCGACTATCGACGTCTGAACCTGCTGTCGGATGCTTCCGACGCCAGGCCGCACGTACGAACCAAAAACAAGAAAGCCAAAAAGACAGGTACCGTCGATGAACATTTTCAAACATGCCGCCAAGGCTTGCCGTTCAGTGTCCAGCGCTCTTCTCGTTGCTCCTCGCGTCGTCTCGTACGCGAAATCCTCTGCTGTTCCTGCCCTCGAACGAACCCTCGAAACCATTGCCCGCGTCCTGTGTGTGGAAAGCCACGGGGTGATGGTCTGTGGCGCCTCGGCAGCGTCGGTTGCGCACTTCACGAACCCGCACTTCTCGGATCAAAGCTCCGCACCCAATCAAGCTCCCCATTAAAAGCAGCTTTCTGAAGACCAGCAGTCGTTAGCCAATTCACTACAACAACAAGAATTTGGAGAAAGACCGTTCATGACTACCAAAGCCCGTTTTACCTCTATGGCACTGGCCCTGATGCTCAGCAGTGGCGCCGTCATGGCCGCCGACCTGAAGATTGGTGTCGCCATGTCCCAGTTCGATGACACCTACCTGACCTACATGCGCGAAGACATGGGCAAGAAGGCCAAGGAAATGGGCGGCGTCGACCTGCAGTTCGTCGATGGGCGCAACGACGTGAACAAGCAGCTCGATCAGGTGCAGGAGCTGATCGGCAAGAAAGTCGACGCGCTGATCGTCAACCCGGTCGACACCGCCGCCACAGGGCGCATCACCAAGGCCGCCACTGACGCCGGGATTCCGCTGGTCTACGTCAATCGCCGTCCTGATGATCCGAAATTGCCCGCCGGCGTTGCCTCCGTGACCTCGGACGACAAGGAAGCCGGTCGTCTGCAGATGCAATACATCGCCGACAAACTGAAAGGCAAAGGCACCGTGGTGATCCTGCTGGGCGAACTGTCGAACAACTCGACTCGGGACCGTACCGAAGGCGTGAAGGAAGTCCTGAAAAAATACCCTGACATCAAGATTGCCGAGGAACAGGAAGGTGCATGGGGACGCCAGAAAGGCATGGACATCACCAACAACTGGCTGACCCAGGGGCGTGATTTCAGTGCGGTGCTTTCCAACAACGATGAAATGGCCATTGGCGCGTCCATGGCCCTGAAGCAGGCGGGCAAAAAGCAGGGCGACGTGCTCGTCGCCGGTGTCGACGGTACGCCTGACGGTCTGAACGCAGTGAAAAAGGGGGATCTGACCGTCTCGGTGTTCCAGGACGCCAAAGGCCAGGGCGAAGGCTCCATCGACGCGGCCGTGAAGCTGGCGAAGAAGGAAGCCCTGCCGCAACAGGCCATCGTGATTCCGTTCAAGCTGATCACGCCGGAAAACGTCAGCACCTTCAAATAACGTTCACAACACAACAACTGACACGACGCAGAGAGCGGCATGGCCGCACCTCTGTTACCGATGTCACTTGAGGAGCCTGTGACCATGTTCGCTTCCGCTACTGCTTCGACCGACGCAACGATCGATCTCGCTGCAACCACCGCCGAGCATCCCTATCTGCTGGAAATCACCAACATCAGCAAAGGTTTTCCTGGCGTGGTGGCGCTGGACAACGTCGAACTGCGCGTGCGGCCGGGCAGCGTGCTGGCCTTGATGGGTGAAAACGGCGCGGGCAAGTCCACCCTGATGAAAATCATCGCCGGCATTTACCAGCCCGATACCGGCGAAATTCTGCTGAGGGGCAAGCCGGTGGTGTTCGACACGCCGCTGGCGGCGCTGAAATCGGGCATCGCGATGATTCACCAGGAACTCAACCTGATGCCGCACATGAGCATCGCCGAGAACATCTGGATCGGTCGCGAGCAGCTCAACGGCCTGCATATGGTCGACCACCGCGCCATGCATCGCTGCACCGCCGAACTGCTGGAGCGCCTGCGCATCAACCTCGACCCCGAGGAGCAGGTGGGCAACTTGAGCATCGCCGAACGGCAGATGGTCGAGATTGCCAAGGCCGTGTCCTACGACTCTGACGTGTTGATCATGGACGAGCCAACATCGGCCATCACCGAAACGGAAGTGGCGCACCTGTTTTCGATCATTGCCGACCTGCGTGCCCAAGGTAAGGGCATCATCTACATCACCCACAAAATGAACGAAGTGTTTGCCATCGCCGACGAAGTCGCGGTGTTTCGCGACGGCGCTTACATCGGCTTGCAACGCGCCGACAGCATGGACGGCGACAGCCTGATCTCCATGATGGTGGGGCGTGAATTGACCCAGTTGTTCCCGGAGCGGGATACGCCCCTCGGCAAGCTCATGCTGTCGGTGCGCGATTTGTCGCTTGAGGGCGTCTTTGAGGGTGTGTCGTTCGATCTGCACGCGGGCGAGGTACTGGGTATCGCCGGTCTGATGGGGTCGGGCCGCACCAACGTGGCGGAAACCATTTTTGGCATCACACCCTGCACACGTGGAGAGATCCACCTGGACGGCGCGCCCATCAAAGTCACCGACCCTCATTTCGCCATCGAGAAGGGGTTTGCGCTGCTCACCGAGGACCGCAAGCTCAGTGGCCTGTTTCCCTGCCTGTCGGTACTGGAAAACATGGAAATGGCCGTTCTGCCGCATTTCGTCGGCAACGGTTTCGTGCACCAGAAAGCCCTGCGCGCCTTGTGCGAAGACATGTGCAAGAAGCTGCGGGTCAAGACGCCGTCGCTGGAGCAGTGCATCGACACCTTGTCCGGCGGTAATCAACAGAAAGCCCTGCTCGCGCGCTGGCTGATGACCAATCCGCGAGTGCTGATTCTCGACGAGCCCACGCGCGGTATCGACGTGGGTGCCAAGGCGGAAATCTATCGGCTGATCTCGCTGCTCGCCAGTGAAGGCATGGCGGTGATCATGATTTCTTCGGAGCTGCCGGAAGTGCTGGGCATGAGTGATCGGGTCATGGTCATGCACGAAGGCGAAATGATGGGCACCCTCGACCGCGCCGACGCGACTCAGGAGCGGGTCATGCATCTGGCGTCGGGCAATTCGCTCCATTGATGGGCCGTTTGCCAATGGCCCGCTGCGGGTCTGAACAAGAATAAGAGGCACGTATGAAGATGAACGCGATACTGGAAAACAAACCTGCTCTGGCACCGACCAAGCACAAGCGCCGCCTGCCCACCGAGCTGAGCATTTTTCTGGTGCTGATCGGCATCGCCCTGATCTTCGAAGTGTTCGGTTGGGTCGTGCGCGATCAGAGCTTCCTGATGAACTCCCAGCGCCTGGTGCTGATGATTTTGCAGGTGTCGATCATCGGCATGATCGCGATCGGAGTCACCCAGGTGATCATCACCACCGGGATCGATCTGTCCTCGGGCTCGGTGCTGGCGCTGACGGCCATGATCGCCGCCAGCCTCGCTCAATCTTCCGACTACACCCGTGCGGTGTTTCCTTCACTGACGGATCTGCCGGTGTGGATACCCGTCGTTGCCGGGCTCGGGGTGGGTCTGCTGGCCGGTGCGATCAACGGCAGCATCATTGCCATCACCGGCATCCCGCCCTTCATCGCCACGCTGGGCATGATGGTGTCGGCACGCGGCCTGGCCCGTTTCTACACCGGCGGTCAGCCCGTGAGCATGCTCAACGATTCCTATACCGCCATTGGTCAGGGTGCGATGCCGGTGATCATCTTCCTGGTGGTTGCGGTGATCTTCCACGTTGCCCTGCGCTACACCAAATATGGCAAATACACCTACGCCATCGGCGGCAACATGCAGGCGGCGCGGACTTCAGGGATCAACGTCAAACGTCATCTGGTGATCGTCTACAGCATCGCGGGCCTGCTGGCCGGGCTGGCTGGCGTCGTGGCGTCGGCGCGTGCGGCCACGGGTCAGGCGGGGATGGGCGTGTCCTATGAGCTGGACGCGATCGCTGCGGCAGTGATCGGCGGCACGAGCCTGTCGGGCGGCGTCGGCCGGATCACCGGCACCGTCATCGGCGCGCTGATTCTCGGGGTCATGGCCAGTGGATTTACCTTCGTGGGGGTCGATGCCTATGTACAAGACATCATCAAAGGGTTGATCATCGTCGTCGCGGTGGTCATCGACCAGTACCGCAACAAACGCAAGCTCAAGCGCTGAGTGTTTGAGGAATATTGAAAAAGGGCCTGGTTCAGGCCCTTTTTGTTTTTAGCGAGTTTGAACTGAAGGGGTGGCAGCGGGTCAGAGACCGTCTTCCTGATTCCGGCGAAGCGCTGTCGGGGCTAATGCGATCGCGAGCACCCACACCGGATATGTCGCGTCAGACACACGTTCAAACCCCTGTTTCACTCAATGCCACCGGGGATTTGGGGGCTTGTTGAGCGAATCCTGTTCAATTATGTTGCCGAGTACGAAACCCGGCCTTAGACTGCCGCCCCTCGTAAATTGAGTGCCCGATGGCGCTTGGAGACTACGGCGCTTTTTAAACACGGGCCAAGGCGCTCCCTTGATTCGCCTTAATGCACGTTTTTTTATAGAGAAATCAATGACCAAGGAAAAGTTGCTGGCGATGCCGGCCGATGACTACATGAACGCGGAGCAACACGCTTTCTTCGTCAAGCTGTTGCAAGACATGAAAGTGGAAATCCACGAGCGCATCGAGCAGAGCCGTATCGCTATCGAAAGCCTGGACACCCCGGCCGATCCCGCTGACGCTGCTTCCGTCGAAGAAGAGCGTCATTGGCTGGTCAACGTGATCGACCGCGATCAGCGCATGCTTCCGCAGCTGGAAATGGCCCTGACGCGTATCGCCGAAGACACCTTTGGCTGGTGCGATGACAGTGGTGAGCCGATCGGTTTGAAGCGTCTGCTGATCAGCCCGACCACCAAGTACTGCATCGAAGCCCAGGAACGCCACGAACAGATCGACCGCCACCAGCGTCAGGCCTGATTCCAGCCGACGTGATGGCCAAGGCCCGACTGCCTGTTTCCAGGCAGTCGGGCTTTTTGTCGTTCGCAGTTTGTTGATTGGCCCCGTACTACTTTCTTTTTCAAATCCGACCGAGTACCACCATCGGCTCATAGCGTATGGCCGCTATGTGGCGTCTAATGCTTGCAAAATAATAAGCAGGTGGGGTCACGGATATGGCTGCGAATGGACGTTATACAGGGACACTTTCCCCGCAACTGGAACCGGCCGTCGTTCAGCGGCCCGCAGGCGCTTTGCACTGGATGGCGACGTCGATGCAGAGCCTTGCGCTGTGCGGGCTGTTCGCGGCCATGGCGTGGGGCGATGTGTCGGTGTATGCCTGCCTGCCGCTGGGCCTGGTGACGCTGTGGTTGCCGCGTCTGCTCACATCGCGTGCGGTGGTCGCGCCACGCGCCGTTGAGGAAGACGCCATCGGCAAGCTGACCCGCGATCTTTCCCGCAGCACCAGCCACAATGCGCTGTCTGCGGCAGCGGTGGCGTTTTCGGTCAAGCAACTGGCGGGCAAGCTGCAGTCTCAGGTCGACGCTGCCGAGCAGATCGTCAGCAGTGCCGACGTGATGATCGCCACCGAGCGCGCGACGTCCTCCCTCAGCCAGCAAGCCCTGAGCGCCGCCAGCGAAGCGCGGCAAAGCAGCGATGCGGGGCTGACCGTACTCAACGAATCCATCGCCTTGATGCATCGGCTCAGCGAGCGCGCCGACAACAGCCGGCAGTTGATCGAAGCCCTCAGCCAGCGCAGCGAAGACATCCAGCGGGTGACGGCCGTGATTCAGTCAATCGCCAGCCAGACCAACCTGCTGGCCCTCAACGCCGCCATCGAAGCCGCCAGGGCCGGTGAACAGGGGCGCGGGTTCGCCGTGGTCGCCGACGAGGTGCGCGGTCTGGCGGGTCGTACCGCAACGGCCACCAGCGAGGTCGGGGACATGGTGACCGACATTCAGCAACGCACCGCGCAGGTGGTCGAACAGATCCGCCAGCTTTCCGGCGACCTGAATGGCGGTGTCGAGCACGTGGAAATGACCGGGCAGCAGCTGGCCAGCATTGCGCGACTCGCGGCGGGTGTGGAAGGGCAGGTCAATGAGATCGCCCTGGGCGCGCAGACCAATCAGGCGCAATTGAGCAGCCTCTTCGTCGCCGTGGAACAGATGCGCAGTGACCTGGCCATCAGCGACGACCAGACGCGCCAACTGGCCAAATCGGCGGTGCAGATGGAAGGGCAGGCGGAGACGATCAGTGAGCGCCTGGCGGAGGTCGGACTGGACGATTATCACCAGCGTGTTTATGACCTCGCGCGAGAGGGGGCCAACCAGATTGCGCAACAGTTCGAACGCGACCTCGACCAGCGACGCGTGAGTCTGGAAGACTTGTTCGACCGGTCGTATCAACCCATCGCCAACACGTCCCCGACCAAATACCAGACCCGCTTCGACCGCTATACCGATCAGGTGCTGCCGGTCATTCAGGAGCCGTTGCTGTCGCGTCATGAGGGCCTCGTGTTTGCCATCGCCTGCACCCAGCAAGGCTATGTGCCGACCCACAACCAGGCGTTCAGCAAGCCGTTGACAGGCGATACCGCCGTCGACGCCGTAAACAACCGCACCAAGCGCAAATTCGACGATCGGACGGGCATCCGCTGCGGCAGCCATCAGCAACCCGTGCTGCTGCAGACGTACACCCGGGACACCGGTGAGTTGATGCACGATCTGTCGGTGCCCATCATGGTCAAAGGAAGGCATTGGGGTGGTCTGCGTCTGGGCTACAAGCCCGAAAGCGGAACCGGCACCTTCCGTTGACGGTGCGATAACCGGACCTGTCGGAAAAGCGGGTTCGGACGAGGTAAGTCAATAATTAACGGTGCGTTGTATCCAAGGGTTGTTTAAGTGAGATTTGTTTGTTTAGTTTCGCAACGGGGCGCTCGGAGATAATTGCTTAATAAGTGGGATAAAAGAGGTTGAGGGTTTTAATGGTCTGATAAATGAGTGGGAAGTTTCTGAAGTTCAATTCTCCCCGTTGACGCTGTCGGGGGTGTGAGCATTCTGTGAGTGATAGGTCCGGTGATAAGAAGTCCGGATTAACGTCAGCCCTCACAGGTGATTACTTATGACAGCATTATTTGCAAAAACAGGTTCAGGCTCCGCGGCGAGCGCGTTGAGCGCCACCGTGCGCATCGGCGTGTTCTTTGACGGGACAGGCAATAACCGCGTCAATAGCCAGATTGGCGCCGACTGCCAGGCGATGGCCGAAATTTATAACAATGCTCACATCAAGGAATGCGGTGGTCGGCATTCCGATCCCGGCAGCAGTTACAGCAATGACCTCACTAATATTGCCCGGCTGGCCGAGTTATATCGGTGTCAGCCTAAGGCCTTTAATGCCGGGGATGGATTGCGGGTGTATCACGCCGTTTATGTCGGAGGCGTGGGTACAACTTCCGGCGGTCGAGATTCCAAAGTATCCGGGCAGGGCTTCGGGCGAGGCAATACCGGCGTGGTGGCGAAAGTGTACCGAGGCGTCAAAAAGATTGGCGATGTACTCGATCACTTTGAAACCGACAATCCGGGGTGCGTGATCGCGGCGCTCGAGCTGGATCTGTTCGGCTTCAGCCGCGGTGCGGCATCCGCCCGCCATTTTGCCAATGAAGTGCTCAAAGGAACGCGTGGTGCCCTTGAGTCGATCCTCAATCCTCGCAAGCTGCCGCTGGCCACAGGCTTCTCCTGGGACAGCGGCTGCGTACGTTTGAAAGTGATCGGGCTGTTCGACACCGTTGCGGCGGTGGGTGGCATTTCCGACCTGGGTAACGTCCGCGATGGGGTCAACACGCGGGTCAATCTGTTTTTGCCCCCGGGGTGTGCGCAGCAGATTCTGCACCTGGTTGCGGCCGACGAGCACCGACGTAATTTCGCCTTGAACAGTGTGGCCCCTGACTGGCCACGCGAAATCGTCGTGCCGGGGAGTCATTCCGATGTCGGCGGCGGATACCACGCTCAATCGGTGGAAAAGATTGCACTGACCCGGCCGCGTCGCAGCCAGGTCAGCGTAGACACGCCATTCGATACAACGGATGCCTGGCGGGAAACCCACGCCGAGATGGTCCGCGTGGATGCGCAGCGCTGGATCGATCCGCTGGACGACACGGCATCGATGGGGGTGGAGTGCATCGAGCGAATGGCGCAACGCGGGTCAGGCACGAAGAGCGTAGTGGCGACCGTGATGTTGGAGCGCCGGGTGTTCGGTCATCTGTCCAGGGTTTACCTGCGCGTGATGCACGCGTTGGCGTGCGACGAAGGCGTGCCGTTTCAGCCGGTTCCGGATTCGCCGGACCTGAGCCTGCCGCCAGAGTTGCGGGAGGTCGCCGTTAAACTGATTGCTCATGCGCGTGGGGAGGGCGTGTCATTGAGCGACAGCGATCTGCAGATGCTGTACCGACGATACATTCATTGCTCGGCGCATTGGAACAGCACGTTGGGGCGCCGTGGCACGCTGGTCGACAGCCTGTTTCTGCATGCCCCTGCACGTGAAGGACGGCTACGGTTTCCAAACCAGTGTCAGTCGGGCAATCCGCATTAGTCCGGCCTGGCGTTGAGACCGACTGTTTGTTACCGATCATGCAAGGAACCTATTCCGCAGATAGCTTTTTCCCCAGGCGGTCGGTCATTAAGATGCGGTGACCCGCATCAATGAGATGCAGCTATCAGCCAAAGCTCGTGAGATCCCCGGAGGATGCGATGCAAAGCAAGATCGATGTCGCCGTGATGATTGGCCTGGGCGTACCCCCATCTTTTCGTGACAGGGGCCAGCGTGTTTGCTGGGTCGTGTTGATCAACGGCGAACAACGCGGCACGGCTTTTTCAAGCCGGGCCGAAGCCGAAGAATGCCGTAGCGCGTGGCTGCAGCAACTGACGATGGCGGCCTGAAGGGCCGCCATTTCTTTCAGGGCCGTCGCTTAGTCGGCTTTGGCCGAATGGAGCAGTTCGTTGAGCTCGTCCACGACGGGCGCCCATTCGGCGTCTACGTGCAGTTCCTCTTTCAGAAAGCGCGCCTGTTGCGGGGTCCAGAAGTCCGCATCAATCAGTTTCACGTCATCGGGCAACGAATGGGCGCTGACAAACGCGTCGATGCTGGCCTGATCGGATTCAAGGCCCAACTGTTCGAACAACGTCGCAAGTGTCGGTGGGGTAAGTTCCATGGTGTCTCCCTGGCGGGTCAAAGACCCGGGTTGGCGTGGGCGTGAGTGAAGCGTGTGCTGCATGTGAGTACGTTCAGGGCGCAAGAGTTCTAAGTGTTCGCCGTAACGATTCAGCGGCCGCCGTTCGGGTTGTCCAGAGGATTGGACACAGCACCGGCGGGACGGTCGTGTACAAAAATGGCCACATAACGGACGAAAGGCATATATCCCGTATAGACTCTGAGCCGG